>JBDOIB010000220.1:0-1639 GCA_041082155.1 Thermodesulfobacteriota bacterium
AATATAAGAGTGGGAACTGGCAGGAGGTTTTTATAGAATGACCCAGTATTCCAATATTCCATCATTCCAATCTTCCCTGGATCGGGAAAAGTCGAAACTTCTCATCATAGAGGATGAGGGAGCGATTGCGACCCAGATGAAGTGGGCACTTGCGGAGGATTATCAGATCTTTCTGGCTGAAAATCGCGAGAAAGCCCTTGAGATTTTTGAACAGGAACGCCCTCCGGTAGTTACCCTGGATCTGGGACTTCCACCCTATCCATCGGAACCAAAAGAAGGATTTGATACCCTGCGGGAAATCAAAGAGATAGATTCTTTCGTAAAGGTGATTGTCATTACCGGACAGGATGAAAAGACCAATGCCCTTAAGGCAATCGGCCTCGGGGCTTATGACTTTTTCTGCAAACCCATACAGATTGATGAATTAAAGGTTGTTTTAAACAGGGCTTTTTATCTCTCTCAGCTTGAGCGGGAATATCGGGAATTGCGAGAAAGTCTGAGAGAGGAGGCCTTCGAGGGGATGATCGGAATAAGTCCGCAGATGCAGGGGGTGTTTCATTCAATCAGAAAGGTCGCGACTACGGATGCCCCGGTTCTAATTATTGGTGAAAGCGGAACTGGAAAGGAACTCGTTGCAAAGGCGATTCATCGGTTAAGTGCGAGAGGGAGAGGTCCCTTTGCAGTAATTAACTGCAGCGCTATTCCGGAGACCCTTCTTGAGAGCGAGCTTTTCGGACACGAAAAAGGGGCATTTACCGGTGCCCATGTTCAGAGAAAAGGTCGCTTCGAGAAGGCAGATGGAGGAACGCTTTTCCTCGATGAGATCGGGGAACTTTCGCCGGCCCTTCAGGTGAAACTTCTAAGGTTTTTACAGGAGCAGAAGATTGAAAGGGTAGGGGGAAGAGAGGAGATCTCGGTGGATGTCCGGATTATTGCTGCAACCAATCGGGATCTGAAAGAGGCGATGAGGGAGGGGAGGTTCAGAGAGGATCTTTATTACCGGCTTGGTGTGGTTGTGATTTCGCTTCCTCCATTAAGGGAAAGGGAAGGGGACCTTATGGTCCTTGCCAATGCGCTTTTGAGCCGGTATGCAAGAGAAAATAAAAAGGAAGTTTCGGGGTTCACCCCACAGGCCATAAATGTAATGAAGTCATACCCCTGGCCCGGGAATATCCGGGAGCTCGAAAACCGTATAAAAAGGGCTGTGATCATGGCCGAAGGAAGTCGTTTGACACCGGAAGATCTCGAGCTTACGGCATCATTTGACAAATATAGAGGGAAGAGCTTTAAGGAGGCGCGAGAGGAGTTTGAGAGGGATTTTATCCAGAAGGCAATCCTGAGACACAAAAGAAATCTCTCCAGAGTTGCCGAGGAATTAGGAGTGAGCCGTCCAACCCTTTATGAGATGATGGAGAGGCTGGGGATTGGTAAATAAGGGTTCAAGGGGTCAAGGGTTCAAGGGGTCAAGGATTCAAGGGGTCAAGGGTAATGAGCAAATGCTCGCATAGCGCAGAGCGCATAGGGCATAGCGATAGAAATCAATGTTAGAGGGTTCAAGGGGTCGAGGGATCGAGGATTCAAGGGGTCAAGGGGGTCGAGGATAAAGTCCAAATGCCCGCAAAGCGCAGAGCGCCTACCT
>JBDOIB010000225.1:0-9634 GCA_041082155.1 Thermodesulfobacteriota bacterium
TACAATTGGTTCTGTCATGCTTACGATTTTATGAACAATCACTATTATATTGTTGTTGAAACTCCAGATGGAAATCTTCCTAAAGGATCCTGAAGAATGGGAATGGAGTAGTTATCGTGCAACGGTGGGGTTAGAGAGGTCTCATTCTTGTCTCACCAGAGATTGGATAGGGGGCCAGATTGGTTCAAAGAGCAAGACCTGACCCCAAATATTGACGACCTGACCCCAAATATCGACTTGGTCTCCGGATGGACAATTCATCTATTTTGAGTCAAATCGGGGTGGTGATGAAGAAATTTACAGGATGCGGAATGACGGAACGGAATTGAAAAACATTTCGCAAAACCCTGCCAATGATGAATCGTTCGACTTGTCGCCCAGTGGGAAAGAAATCGTGTTTGAACGCAGAATTCCCGGGAGGCCTCCCAAAGAGAGGGTCCTCATAATCGCATCGGCCGATGGATCTAACCAACGCGTCCTCGTGAAAGGCGCTTGGCGACCCCAGTGGTCTCCTGATGGTCAGTGGATTATCCATAAACGGAGTGGAGATGCGGGAGGGGCGTGGATTATCCGCCCCGACGGCTCAGGAGAACGCCGGATTGAGTTGGACAAGCATTATGGTTGGCCGCTCATCTGGACACCTGATAGCCAGGCAATTTTCGTCTCTGTCAGAGGCGCCCGCTGCGATAAAAACCTGTGTACAAACGACCTTTATCTGATAAACTTAGATGGGACTCAAAGAAAACTGGTTTTGCAAGGCGTGGATGATATATGGTTTAGGCCACCAAATTTCCGTTGCTCGTGGGATTCCACAGGCTTGCGTTTTGCCTTAGGGGTGAATACACCGGAAAGAATAAATGGTATAGTCATATTCGATCGCTTTGGTAATATCCTTGCGGATTTTCGTAAAGGTTGGTCCCCCCATAACTATTTAGGCGTGTGTTGGTCTCCTAATAAAAAGACCTTATTCTTTACCAAACAACCTTTCCTTGGAGAGACTACGGGCGGAATCTACGCTATAAATGACGCCGGAAGTGGAGAGAGGCAAGTGGTACCGGATAACATTATCTGGAGCAGTGCATCCGATACCCAGGAAGAATCTCGGACCAGAATCAAGGAAATGCAGAAACAGAAATAATGATAGCCCAACAAGGCGTCCCACCCGATCGCCAACCCATAGCGGAAAAACTTGCTTTATCGTTAGATAACCCTCACTCTTCAAAATTCTCTAACCTCCCGATTAAGGTTGTCGAAAGAGGAATAAATGAGTTAGATAAAGATTATTGATGAGGATTATCAGATGGAACAGAAGTCTCTGATCGGTTAAAAAGGGATGAGAGACGGATCTTTCGAAGACTTTGGGTTCATCTACTTTTTTATCGGGTCATGAATTTACAATTTCACCAATTAACGAAAAAATGGTAAAATAATTTCTATGAATGTTTACTTTTTTAAAATATCCACCTTTTTATATTTTCTTTCGACGATGGTCTATTCGGTTTATCTCATCCTTCTTAAGGAGAGTCTTCTGAAATGGGCCTCAAGGATTGTCTTGCTCGGGTTTGTGACCCATACCCTGGCCTTTCTTAGCCGCTATATGGAGGCAGGGTATACCCCTGTGACGAATCTTCACGAATCCCTTTCCTTTTTTGCCTGGATGATCATCGGAGTTCTGCTTCTCGCAGGTTTAAGGTATCGAATCAGAATGCTCGGTTCCTTTCTTACCCCCATTGCCCTTATCCTGATGCTTTTTGCCCTGGCCCTTCCTAAGGAGATCTTACCTCTGGCCCCAGTGCTAAGAAGTTTCTGGCATCCTTTTCATGTCATTTTTGCCTTTCTTGGCAATGCCTTTTTCACACTGGCCTTCTGTGGCGGGGTGATGTATCTGATTCAGGAGCATCAACTCAAATCAAAAAGGGTGGGAGCCATCGGGAAGAGGCTTCCCTCTTTAAAGGTGCTGGATGACCTCAACTATTATTCTCTCAAATTTGGTTTTCCTCTCTTGACCTTAGGTATCATTACAGGAGCGGTCTGGGCAGAATATGCCTGGGGCCGATACTGGGGTTGGGATCCAAAGGAGACGTGGTCCCTCATCACATGGTTTCTTTATGCAGCCCTGCTTCATCAACGTCTGACTGTGGGATGGAGGGGGCGGAAGGCTGCGCTGATGGCCATTTTGGGATTTATGGCTGTACTTTTCACCTTTTTAGGGGTGAACCTTCTTCTTCCCGGACTTCACGCCTATTCTAACTGGTAGTTATCACGAGGTTAAGTTTAAGGCGAAGGGAAAGCTTAACCCGTTTCTTATTATATTTTTTATGGAAATTATTGTTATTGGTTTAAATCATAAGACAGCTCCAATTGATATTCGTGAAAGGCTTGCTTTTCAGGAGTCTGAGATCGAAGAGGCCCTTCAACGGATAAGATCGATCCCTTCTATCAGGGAAACCATGATTCTCTCGACCTGTAATCGGGTGGAGATCTATGCCACTTCTAAAGAGGTCGAAAAAGCGGTTCAGGAACTAAAACAGTTTCTTTCTGAAATTCATCAATTCCCCCTGGAAAGATTTGAAAGAAACCTCTATCTTCTCATCGGGGAAGAGGCTGTAAGACACATCTTTCGCGTCGCCTCCAGCCTTGATTCCATGGTGGTGGGAGAGCCTCAGATCCTGGGTCAGATTAAGGAAGCCTATCAGAGGGCAAACGAATCGAAGGCTTCAGGGGTCATCCTCCATCGTCTTCTTCATCGAGCCTTTCATGTGGCCAAACGGGTTAGAACAGAGACTAAAATCAGCAGTAGTGCGGTCTCCGTCAGCTCGGTGGCGGTGGAGCTGGCCCAAAGAATCTTTGGAACACTGGAAGACAGGGTCGTCTTTCTTATTGGAGCCGGGGAGATGATTGAGCTGGCTGCACGCCATCTGGTTTCCGGAGGGGTAAAAAAGATCTTGGTGACGAATCGGACCTATGAGAGGGCGCTGAATCTTGCCCGTGAATTTCAAGGAGAGGCCATTCCTTTTGAAGAGATGAACATCGGATTGAAAAGGGCAGATATTGTGATCAGTGCGACCAATTCTCCAGAACCTATTCTCACCTCGGAGCAGATTATCCGTGTCATGAAGGAACGAAAGCATAGGCCCATCTTTTTTATCGATATCGCTGATCCAAGGGACATCGAACCTAAGGTCGGGGACCTGGAGAATGCCTATCTTTATAATATTGATGATCTCCAGAAGGTGGCATTCGAGAACCTGAAGGATAGGGAGAAAGAGGCTGAGAAGGCCGAAGGGATTGTAAGGGAGGAAGTGGAACGATTTGTTCGCTGGTATCACTCCCTGGAGGTAACGCCTACCATCATTGCTTTAAGAAAGAAATTCGAGGAGATTAGGGTGAGAGAACTTAAAAAGATGCTCTCCCTTCATCCCGAGCTTACCGAGAAGGAAAGAAAATCGTTAGAAGCCATGACCTCTGCGATCATCAATAAGATTCTTCATGAGCCGATCACCCATCTTAAAGAGAAGGATGAAGAGGCCATGGCCGATTTCTATATAGATGCCCTACAGACCCTATTTCAGCTCCCCCAGAGCTCAGAGGTAGCAAAGGAGGAAGAGGATGCCAGAATTCAGACAGAATATGATCTCTAAGGAGTGGGTCATTATTGCCACCGAAAGGGCCAAACGCCCTGATCAGTTTTTAACAAAAAGAGAAGAGAAAAATCTTCCCCCTCATCGAGAGGATTGTCCCTTCTGTCCTGGCAATGAGTCGATGACCCCACCAGCCGTATTTTCTATCGAAAAGGGCCGAAGCTGGTCCCTTCGGGTTGTTCCCAATAAGTTTGCCGCCCTTCAGAGTCATTTGACTACAGAAAGGAGACGGGAAGGACGATTTCTAAAGGCTGATGGATTTGGAATCGCCGAGGTGATTATTGAAACTCCCCTCCATAACCGGACCATTGCGACCATGGATTTGGAGGAGGTGAGGAATACGGTCATTGCTTATCGGGAGCGCTACCTCGCCCTTTCAAAAGTAAAACAGATTGACCTCATTACCATTTTCAGAAATTATGGAGAGAGAGCTGGAACCTCCCTTGAACATCCTCATTCCCAGATCATTGCTACACCGATCGTTCCTCCCCATGTTCGAAATCCCCTCTATCAATCCCAGCTTGCCTGTGACACCTACGGAAACTGCATCTATTGCGAGATGATGGAAGAGGAGATGAGGCAGAAAGTCCGAGTCATTCAGGAGAGCGAATACTTCATTGCCCTCTGTCCCTTTGCCTCCCGGTCTCCCTTTGAGACTCGAATCTATCCTAAAATTCATCGTTCTTCATTTGGCAGTGTGAATGATGAGGAACTGATGGATTTTGCAAAGATTCTCCAGGATACCCTTAAGAGGATTTATTATGGACTGCAAAATCCTGACTACAACTATATCATTCGTTCAGCTCCCATTGAAGACTGTGATGTGAAATATCATCACTGGTATGTCGTGATTGTCCCCAAACTGACGACCCCCGCGGGATTTGAGATCGGAACAGGAATCTACATTAATACAACCCTTCCCGAGGAATGTGCCCATTTTCTGAGGGAGGTTCAGATCTAAATGGGGATTTTCAGGGAACTCAGGATTGGAACCCGCGGAAGTCCACTCGCGCTCTTTCAAGCCAATTGGGTGAGAGAACAATTACTTAAGAATCATCCCGATTTGATCATCCATTTGGTGAAGATCAAAACGACCGGAGATAAGATTCAGGATGCCCCTCTTGCAAAGATCGGAGGAAAGGGTCTCTTTGTCAAGGAGATCGAGGAGGCCCTGCTCCGGAGAGGGATTGATCTGGCTGTTCACAGCGTTAAGGATGTTCCCACGGAGTTACCCGAAGGATTACATCTCGCTGCTATTACCAAAAGAGAGGATCCAAGGGATGTCCTTATCTCCAGAAAAGGAAGATCGCTCAAAGATCTTCCAAAAGGGGCGAGAATCGGAACAAGCAGTCTAAGAAGGCAAATTCAACTTCTCTCCTTTAGAGAAGACTTTACCTTCGTTCCTTTGAGAGGGAATTTGGAAACACGATTAAAGAAGCTGGAGCTTCTTCATCTTGATGGAATTGTTCTGGCCTATGCAGGGGTAAAGAGGCTTGGATTTGAGGATCGAATTACAGAGATTCTTCCCCCTGAGATCTCCCTTCCGGCGATCGGACAGGGAGCCCTGGGGATTGAGACAAGAGTGGGAGACGAAGCGTGTGAAGAGAAGCTCCGCGCCCTTAACGATTGGGAATCCTCAATTGCCATCAGGGCCGAAAGGGCCTTTCTCAAGAGGTTGGGAGGAGGTTGTCAGGTACCGATCGCCGCTCTGGGGAGGATCGAAGACTCAGATTTAAGAATTGACGCAATGGTAGGGTCCCTTGACGGAAAGAGGTTGATCAGAGATTTTGTGAAAGGGTCAACGGATCGGGCAGAGGATCTTGGAAAGGAGTTAGCCCAGAGACTTCTTGAAAAGGGGGCAGAGGAGATTTTAAGAGAAATCTATCAGAGGGATGTTCCATGAAAGAAAAACCCCTCTGGGGGAAAAGAATCTTGATCACACGGGCCCAAAAGCAGTCCTCAGAGTTTTCCTCTTTGCTGAAAAGATATGGAGCCGAGGTGATCGAGATTCCCATGATTGAAATTGTTCCACCCAGGAGCTGGAGAGGTGTGGATCGAGCCATTGACCGATTGAAGAGATATGATTGGATCATTTTTACAAGCGCCAACGGGGTAGATTTCTTCTTTAAGCGATTGAAGGATAGAGGAAAAACCTTAAAATCCCTTTCCTCTCTGAAAATATGTGCGATTGGCCCTGCTACCGCTTCCCGGTTAGCCGAACGAAAGGTTTTAGTCCACCTCATGCCTAAGAAGTATGTGGCTGAATCCATTCTCGAGGCATTTAAAAGAGAGTCCATTGAAGGGAAGAGAATCCTTTTAGCCAGGGCTCAAAAGGCAAGGGATACTCTTCCCAAGGGATTGGAGGAACTCGGAGCCAAGGTCGATGTCGTTGAGGTTTACAGAACCATCAAGCCAAAAGGGGGTTCAGGAAAGTTAAAGAGAATTCTCAAAGAAAGGAAGGTGGATCTCATCACCTTTACTTCCTCTTCCACGGTCAACCATTTTGTGGAACTCTTAAAAGGTGAAGACTTAAAAAGCTTAATTCAAGGGGTTCTCATTGCTTGCATCGGACCTGTGACCTCAGGGACAGCCAAACAGTGGGGAATGAAGGTTCAGATTCAACCTCGTCAGTATACTATTTCAGGTTTAACCAAGGCTATTGTTGATTATTTCAAAAATAAAAACATCGATGATGAAAGAAGGGAGTAAATGAATCGAGATTCTGTTGAGGTCATCCTTTTTGATTTAGGGAATGTCATTCTCCCATTCAATCATTATCAGATCGCAGAAAAACTCTCTCGATTTACTGGAAAGAAAGAGTTTTATGACCCTCATAAGATTTTTTCATATCTTTTTGATTTTCAAAACGGAGCCATCAACCCTTATGAGACAGGGAAGATGTCCACGGAGGAATTCTTCCTTTCCTTAAAAAGAGAGCTGGGGCTTTCCCTTTCTATTGAAGAGTTTCAACCTATCTGGAACGAAATCTTCTGGGAGAATGTGGAAGTATCCGACATAATCAGATCGCTCAAGGGGAGGAAAAGATTGGGTCTGGTCTCTAATACGAATCCTCTTCATTTCGATTATGTTCTTTCAACATTCCCTATTCTCAGGGTTTTTGACCGATGGGTCTTATCTCACGAGGTCGGATATAAAAAACCGGCCCCCCAGATCTTCCAGACGGCCATCGAATGGGCAGGAGTTTTGCCTGAAAAGATTCTTTTTATTGATGATATGGAAAATCATGTGAGAGTTGCTCAATCCTTAGGGATTCAAGGGATTCATTTTCTATCTCCCATCCAGTTAAAAGAGGAGCTGCTGAATTACGGATTATAGTTGAAGGAACTAAAGTTAAGAAATTTCATCATTAGAGGGACCTTAATAGGAATGCAAGGCATCCTTGTTAGTTCTGGAGGAGCCGGTCCAGAAGGGTTAAAGAGAAATAGATCATTTGACTATTGTTCTAAAAGTAATCGGCTCAATTTTTCCCGGCCAATCCCCATTCGCTCCCAGGCTTCCATATATACGGGTTTTCCCTTTTCATCGTAGGGATCTATAAGAACCTTTCTCAGGAAGAACGGGGAGTTCCGACTATGACAATCCTGGCATCCCCTTGAACCCAGGGCCAGAAATCCAGGCCGGATGTTGTGATTGAGCGAGAGATCAATGGGTTGAGCTTGATCGTGAGGGATCTTTTCGATTCCTCCTTTTTTATCCAGACGGTAGAGAAATCCCCCTTTGAGAAGAACCGGAACACTGGCAATTGGAAATCCAAAACGATCCTTACTTTTTAGAGTGATAAGAAATGATTTAATCTCTTCGATGGTGTTTACCTCGGGAATCCCATCTCCATTATCATCTTTTATTGGAGGTTTTCTAAGCTCTCTAATCTTCCAGAGGGGGATGGGTTTGACGATATTTGTTTTTTCATCTAAATCTCCCCAGTAGATAGGAAGAGCCGGCTTCACAGGAATGATTTTCCCTTTATAGTCCTTGAGAGCAGGATACCAGACCTCCCGTTTTTCATCGGGACCCATAGATTTTGGGTCTAAGGGATTGCGGGATAAGAATTTTGAAGTTTCATGAATTTGAGTCTCACCACTCGTATGGTCATACACCAGCTCGACTGAAAGGGTCCGAAAGGGAATATGGCAGGTCTGGCAGGCAATTCTCTTCAGATGCCTCGGGGAAAAGGGATGTTTGGGTCTTGGAGCTTTTCTTTCTTTTCTCTTGTAATGGCAATCTTCACAGGTGTTCATGGTCTGGTCCAGGTCATCCCGAACCGTCTGGGAAAGGGAATCCCCTTTAGCCAGATGATGTTCATTACTGGCGGGATGACAGGAGAGGCAATCCATTCCTTTCACTTTGTGCACATCGAGTTGGAGGGTCCAATCGTACCCCCTTCTCTTTTCACCATAGGATCCATGACAGGCCCAACAATTTTCGTCCAGTGGCCTTCTTCTAATTTGAAGATGGAGGTTTTCAAAATCAGCGATCTCTTTTTTTGTGTAGTCAATTTCAATCGAGGAAATTTTATCAGGAAGATCATCCCCTTCGCGGAATTTAATCATTCCCCAGCCCGCTCCTGCCGAAGGGGCATGTTTGAAAAATCTTCCTTTGAGGGCCAATTTCCGCTGACTCCATTGATATCCTTTGAGGTGACAGATCAAACAGTCCGCCTCACTTACCCCGCTTCGATCCCAAGGCGCTCCATATTTTTCATTCCCACCCGAGAAAGACGTATAGTCCCCATCGAGTCGAGGATTCTCTCCTGCGATTTCGTAACCAAACTTCTTATTCTCTTCGTCATAGTAGAGATATCCTTTCCGATCATACTCACCCCATCCCCCTCCAGGATGGCAGGCTCCACAATGCTCGGCGAAGTAGAAAGAGGACTTATCTATTTCCGATGGATGGTGATTTATCTTTTTGGCTAACTGACTTGGCTCCGCAGAGGCTAATTGAAGTTTTCCATACATTCCTGAAGAGAGGTTCCAGGGATATTTTGAGTCGTACGAATCGCTCACCGAAATCTTCCCGCTCCCATTCGTTCTTCCCTGCTGGAAGTGATAGCCCCTGGTGATCCGCTCATAGTCATGGCAAGCTCCACATGTCTTTTTCGGGCTATAAGGAGATTTACTTTCCATTGAAAGAAGGGAGCCATCATATCCTCTCAGGTCAATCTTTGGATGTTGTTTCTCCTGAGAAGAGGAAGGGGGAGAATGAGGAATCATTGGAGAGAAAATGAAGAGAAAAATGATAGCGAGAGAGATCCGATAGGTTTTCCATTTCATTAAGAAGAGCATAAATTATAGTATAGGACGGAGGATGAAAAGGAGCAAGAAATTATTTTTTTCGCCCCTCCCATCGTTTATAGAGAGAATGCTCAATTCCAAGCAGATCGAGTATTTTCCCGATGGTATGATGAATAAGATCATCGATACTCTTGGGTTGGAAATAAAAGGCAGGCATCGGGGGAAGTAAGATGGCCCCCAATCGAGTAGCCTGAAGCATCAATTCCAAATGGCCTTGATGAAGAGGCGTTTCTCGAACGGCAAGAATCAATCTTCGTCGCTCTTTTAGCGTCACATCTGCGGCGCGAAGCATCAGGTTCTCATTATAAGAATGGGCAATTCCAGAAAGCGTCTTCATGGAGCAAGGAAGGATAATCATTCCATCAGTGAGGAAGGAACCACTGGAGATAGGGGCGTGGAGATCTTCATTCTCATAAACATTGGACGCCAAGGCCTTGACTTTCTCAACCGAATAAGGGGTTTCCTCAGGAATAATCTCCTTTGCAGTGGAAGAAAGAATGAGATGGGTTTCAATCTCTTTCTTTTTTAGAACCTCCAGAAGACGAATTCCATAAATGGAGCCTGTGGCTCCTGAAATCCCTACGACCAAGCGCATCTTGTTTACTTTTTCTCCGATGGAATTCATTCCTTAAGCAGGGGAGGATGTCAATCCTTTCTTAAGATTCTCCACAACCACCC
>JBDOIB010000262.1:0-2027 GCA_041082155.1 Thermodesulfobacteriota bacterium
TTCACCATGAACAGAATCCCCAACTGATGGTGAAGGTCAGCATATTGAGGATGAACCTTAACCTCCTCTTTAATCTGATTCAAAATTCTTTGGTACCTCGGAATCCACTTGATCTTCAATGGTTTTTCTCTCATCTTCTCTTTTTCCGGCTGACTTTATCTCTTTATGAACCTGGTTCATTTTAAGCGATTGAATGGGAAACCACCGTCCCTTCTCTTTCTTCCAGTTATTGAATTGAAAGATCACATCCGATACCCCTGGAATACTTCGAATCTTCTTTTCAAGGGAGACTAGGGCCTTTTCGATATAAAGTTTTACGGACTCCTCACCTCTCAATTGAGGCGGAAGATAGGGGCGAAAGATTCCTCTAAAATAAACCACTCCTTTGACGGTCCCCAAGTCGATCTTCGTATAATCGATATTCGAACGAATCAATATTCTCCTGACTTCTGATTGAATAACGAAATCCTCTTTGATCATCTTTTAAGCCTTAGTGGGTTTCGTCTGAAGTGCCCTTTGGATGGCATCGAGCAATTCCTCAGGATCATAAGGTTTTTTGATATAGAATCGAGCCCCTAAGGCAATGGCTTTCTCCTCCGCATTGAGTTCAGGGCTTCCCGTTAAAAAGATAATTGGAATATCACAGGTACTCTTTGATTCTTTCAATTTTTCCGCAACGCTGAAACCATCTCCAGCGGGCATCCGGATATCCAGTAGGATGAGATGGGGTTTCTCCTTATGAGCCATAAACACGCCCTGGGCACCATCAAAAGCCACAACGGTTTGATAACCTTTAGACTGAAGTCGAATGGCAAGCGCCTTTACAATATCCCTTTCATCATCAATGATTAATATTTTCTTTTTTGATTTTTTGGTCCTCATGAGGTCATCCTCTTATCTCAAAGCCCCTCCGGATCTCTCATAGGAGCCTTTATCCATCTTTCTCCACCTCACGCAAATAACGGGCGGCTTCCTCCGGAGGGGTAGGGTTGACAAAAAACCCCGTTCCCCATTCGAACCCTTCCCTCAATCCGATTCGAAGGCGTACTTCGATATGCCAATGATATTCCGGTCGGTGGAATCTCGTTTGAACCGGAGAGGTATGAAAAGCCAGACTATATGGTGGATCCGATAATAATTTGGAGACTCGAACAAATAAGGATTGAATAGCGAGCGAGAGATCCCCGATCTCTTCCTCATTTAATAGGTAGAAATCGGGAGAATGAAGCTTTGGAACAATCCAGGTTTCAAAAGGATAACGAGAGGCAAAGGGAGAAAAAACCAAGAAGTGAACCGTTTCTAAAACGATTCTTTTCTTATCGGAAAGTTCCTGTTTGATCATATCACAGAAGATACAGCGTTCTTTTCGTTGATAATAATCCATCACCCCCCAGATCTCCTCATCAATCCTGCGAGGAATCACAGGCATGGCCATAAGATGTGAATGGGGATGTTGATTAAATATTCCGGGATAGTTCTTCAAAATAAGAAATTGCATAAACCGGAGGTCCTTTTTAAGATCCAGAATCCTCTCCCGGTAAGAAAGAAGGATCTTCCCGATCTGTTCAGGATCCATTCCCGAAAGGGTTTGATGGTGATCAGGGGACTCGATGACAATCTCATGGGCTCCGATGGCCTCCATTACATCATACATCCCTTCAGGTCTTCGATCAAAGTCCCCTTCGATGTGGAAAAAGGGAAATTTATTAGGAACGACTCGAACCGACCACCCTCCTTTTTCTTGAGGGATCATGTAAAGTTCTTTAGGAGTCATGGCTTCGTTCCCAGGACAGAAAGGACAGGGACCTTTCGCATCGAATACCTTATAGGGAGGCTTAAAAGGAAGATAGTCTGAAGGGCTTTTGGGATGATCGGTCGTCACTACAACCCACATTCGGGTGATCGGTTCCCTTCTTAATTCAGCCATCTTTTTTTTAGTCTCCCTTATTTCGCCTGACTTTAATCAATTCGGCAATGATACTAATCGCTATCTCCTCAGGGGTTTCCGCATGAATCTCAATTCCAAT
>JBDOIB010000270.1:0-2323 GCA_041082155.1 Thermodesulfobacteriota bacterium
CATTTTACAGAACGTCTCTTCGGTTACTCATGGAAAGAAATGGAAGGCCAGCGGATTCGGCTCTTCTTCCTCGAAGAAGACCTTACCTACTTTCTTCCTAATATTATTTATCTTACTCTCTATCAAAATGGTTTTGATGGAGAGATTCTTTTAAAACAGAAAGATGGGAAGAAGATTTTTGTTCACCTTACTACCGCTTCATTTAAGGAAGGAGGAGACTCATTCTTAACGTTTTCCTTCCACGAGATTCAGCGATTAAAGATGGCCGAGCGAGAAAAACTTTTAATGGATCATTGGGCAAGCCTCGGTTTGATGATCGAAGAGATTGCCCATCAGATCCGGAATCCGATTGTGTCTCTGGGAGGATATGCCAAACGGCTTCACCGTGATCTTTCTTCCAGCAAAAATAAAATCTATCTAAGTCGAATTATTGATGAGACCCAGAGATTGGAACGGATGATCCAACGTTTGGAAGAGGTTATTTTAATCCAGAAACCGGTGCTCAAGAAAGAGGGGATCCTTGAGGTGATTGAGGGAGCTATCCAAAGTTTATCCAACGAAGCGAGATCCAAAGGAATCTCCATCCAGTTAGAGACAAAATGCCTTAAAGGAGAGGAGACTTTTTTAGTGGATCGGGGATTGGTAACGAGAGCTCTTTCCCATCTCATAGAGAACAGCATTGATGCGATTTCCAGTAAATCGACCAAGAAAGCCAAACCAATTCAGGTCACCGTTACCAGCAGTGAAGGAAATGCCGTGATTTCTATTCGAGATCAGGGAGAGGGAATTCTTAAGAAGCATTTACGTCATCTTTTCGACCCCTTTTTCTCAACCCGTCCTGATCGAGTAGGATTGGGATTGACCTTTGTAAAAAGGGTGGTAGAAGGTCATGGAGGAAAGGTTCATATTGAAAGTTCCCCCAGAAAAGGAACCACGGTCACCCTTATTCTTCCTATGGAACGAAGACGCCCCATTAGGCGGGAATGGCTCTCTCCGGAAGCTCAACGTTTTCAACATTTCTCGTGAGTTTAGAAGATGGAAAAGACAATAAAGGAAGCCTTTTTTAAACAGGTCGATCAGGAACCTTTTGCAAAGAAGTTCGGGATGAGGCTGGTGGAACTGGATGATGGATACTCCAGGGTCGAAATGAAGTTTACTTCAGATATGGAGAATCTCTTTGGGATGGCTCATGGGGGAGCTGTCTTTGCCATCATCGATGAGGCCTTTGAAACAGCCTCTAATTCTCACGGCACCTTAGCTGTTGCCCTGAACATGAATATTACCTATCTTTCATCTCCATCTCCTGGAAGCCTATTGATCGCTGAGGCCAGGGAATGCCATCGGACTCAACGGACTGCACTCTATGATATTCGGGTGACCGAGAACGGAGAAAGATTGATTGCCACCTGTCAGGCTCTTGTTTATCGAAAAGGGACTCCCCTTCCTTTTTTGAATCATCCTTGAGATCCAACTCTCTCACTTCAATGGGAATGCGTCCTGGTGTTGACATCCTTTTTTTACGGGTTAAAATAAGGATGGATATGTAATTCATTCACTGGAAGGGAGATCATGGAAAGGGGATTGCTGGAAGTGAAGGTGATGGGGGTGGTAATCGATCCAAAGGCCTCCAACCCTGTGGTTATTCTGGTAGACCTTGCAGGAGAGAAGGCCCTGCCGATATGGATTGGAGTCTTTGAAGCAGAAGCCATTTCAAGAGGGCTTGAAGATGTCGTCACCCTTCGACCCATGACCCATGATCTTTTGAAGCAGATCTTAGATACGTTTAAAGTCATTCTTAAAAGAGTGGTGATTTATGATATAAAAGACAACACATTTTATGCCAACCTCTATTTAAATTTAGATGGGGAAGAAGTCGTAGTGGATAGTCGTCCCAGTGATGCCATAGCCCTTGCAGTGCGGACAAGGTCTCCTATTTTTATCACCGGTCCTGTCTTGGAAGCCACCAAGAGTTTAGGGGTGATTGCCCAGAGATTTTTAGAGGAGAAAGATGAATTAAAAGAGATTATTGAAAAGATGAAGCCAGAAGATTTTGGTGAATATAAAATGTAAAGAATTGTAATCAAAAACATACCACTTAGGACAATTTGTCAAAACACAGATGTAAAAAATAACCCCTTTTAGGGGTTTTTTTGTTTTTAAATTCAATAAACTACAGAAATTTCCCTAATAATTAAACTTGGCATTTAATTTGCTAAAATTGGAATAAAATAGAACTAAATAGAATTAATTAAGTCTCGCCTCGAGTGGATAAAATGTTGTTTAAAAGTATTTTGTCTAAATCTATCGTAATTGCCACTCTTTT
>JBDOIB010000285.1:0-3346 GCA_041082155.1 Thermodesulfobacteriota bacterium
CCATACGGGTGGGTCTCTCAATATGGTTCCTGCTTATGCTGGATATATGGCCATCAATGTGATCACGGCCCAAACAAGATCCTGGATTATGGGACAGGGGCACTGTGTTGCGGCCATCGATACGGTCAACCTCCTGCTTGATAACATGACACAAGCTCACGCTGAGCGCTATTCGTTAACGGATGAGGGTCTTGGTCGTTACATAAGAGATTTCTATTCCTACAAATTGAGGACAGATGGAAAGCAGGATTCTCCTCTCGGGAGCCACGTTAATGTTCACACGGCGGGTGGTTTAGCAGAGGGTGGGTACCTTGGGTTTACGGAACTTCAGTATGTCCATATGCCGCTTCCAGGCGAGAGGCTGGTCGTTTTTTTAAGCGATGGGGCCTTTGAAGAACAACGGGGAAGTGATTGGGTTCCCAGATGGTGGCGGGCAGAGGATTGTGGTATTGTGACCCCCATCATGATTAAAAATGGCCGTCGTATTGATCAGAGGACAACCCTGTCTCAACAGGGCGGTGCGGACTGGTTTGTGGAGCATTTGAAGTTAAACGGGTTTGATCCCATTGTCTTTGATGGAAGAGATCCGGCTGCTTTTGTTTGGGCCATTTTTGAAATGGAGTGCCGTTTGGAAATGGTGACGAAAGCGCTGGGGAAGAAAGAGATTTCATACCCTGTTCCACTTCCCTATGGTATTGCGTTGGCCCCCAAAGGAGCAGGCTTCTATGGAGAGGGAACCAATCTTGCCCACAATCTTCCCCTTATGTCGAATCCTTATACTGACCCTTTAGCAGTTCAAAGATTCAATGAGAGTGCCCGACGTCTCTGGGTCCCGATAGGGGAGCTGAAAGAGTCAATTAAAAGGTTTCACTCTCATCATGCTTCGGGTCGACCTCGAGAAAAAGATCATCCCTTGACTAAAAGAGAGGTAACATTAAACGTTGTTCCTTCACCTGTGATCAGGCCTGTTCCAGTAAACCGTAAGGATCGTTCTACCTGGACAAGAACCTCTCCCATGTTTGCCGTGGATTCGATGTTTCTTGCCATCGTTAAAGCCAATCCTCATCTTCGCCCGAGGGTTGGAAATCCGGATGAAATGCGGTCGAATCGATTGATTCAGACCCTGGAGTACTTAAAATTTCGAGTCACTGATCCGGAGCCTGAAATTCCTGAAGATATCCATGGGGCGGTTATTACCGCCTTAAACGAGGAGGCTGTTGCTTCTGCGGCTCTGGCCAACAAAGGGGGGATCAATCTCATTCATACCTATGAGGCTTTTGGAACGAAGATGCACGGGGTGATCCGTCAAGAAGTCATTTTTGTGGACCATTGTAACGAGGTGGGACGAACCCAGGGCTGGCTATCTATTCCATTGATCCTTACCTCCCATACCTGGGAAAATGCCAAAAATGAGCGATCCCATCAGGATCCCTCCATGGCTGAGGCCATGTTAGGAGAGCCCTCAGATGTGTCCCGAGTCCTTTTCATTCCGGATTATAATACAGCATCTGTGGTCATGCATTATCTATATCAGACCCGAGGTCAGATCTGGACATTGGTGGTTCCTAAGATGGAGGTGATTCCGGATCTTTTGACTGAGGAGGAGGCAATTTTTCTTTTTCAAAATGGAGCGATTCGTCTGGAGTGGGCCTCCTATGATTTAGGTCGGCAAAGAATTATTCTGACGGCACTGGGGGCTTATCAGCTGGAAGAAGTGTTAAAAGCCTCTGAGCGGTTAAGGGAGAGAGATATTCCCCATTCCACCATCTATATGGGTGAGCCTGGAAGATTCAGGCTTCCTCGAACCGAGCGAGAAGTGAGCCATTCGATACCGTACTATCTCCAGAAAGAGCTTTATCCAGATTTTGCCCCTCATCGGATCTTTGTCACGCACACTCGGCCGGAGGTTCTATTAGGAGTGCTACAACCTCTTCATACAGGTTTTGGTCGAACCGTAGCCCTTGGGTTCAAAAATCAAGGAGGTACGTTAAATGTTCCGGGAATGCTTTTCGTCAATCAATGTAGCTGGGCTCATATTCTTAGAGAAGTTGCTTTCGTGCTAGGCATACCTCGGGAAACATTATTGACTCCTGAGGAGATTTTGGTGTTAAATGGTAAAGCTTCTCCAGAGGGAATACTGTTTTAAGGGAGAGAAGGAAGGGACTGATGAGACCGATGCTTCATGGAGCCCTTTGGGTAGGGATCTACCTTATTATCATTATAGCCCCTCTGCTGGTTCTACTCATCGGACCCATTCCACCAGGCCGGGGGTTCTGGAGAGAATTTTCGGTGGGGATTGGTTTTATAGGACTCTCCATGATGGGACTTCAATTTCTTCTTACGGGCCGATTCAAGCATATTACTTCTCCTTATGGGATAGATGTGGTCTATCATTTTCACAGGCAGATCTCCTTAATAGGGTTTGCCCTCATCATCCTTCATCCTCTTTTTTTAATTATTTCCACTCCTGAAACTCTTCTTTTTCTTAATCCCGCTTTTGCCCCGTGGTGGATAACTGCAGGGACATTGAGCCTTTTGGCTCTTGCGGTCATCATTTTTACTTCTATTAAACGGAAGGAATTGGGCCTTCGGTATGAATCCTGGCGTCTCACCCATGGTTTCCTCTCCATAGGAATGGTCGCACTCTCATTACTTCATATCGAAGGGGTGGGATATTATGTTCAGGGACCTTTGAAAAGGGGTTTTTGGATTGCTCTCGTGTCAGCCTGGATCTTTTCTCTGATCTACATTCGTATCCTTAAACCTTTGTGGATGCTCAAACGACCCTACATTGTGGAAGAGGTGAAAAAAGAGAGGGGGAATACCTGGACTCTGGTGCTTCGTCCTGATGGACACGCTGGGATGTCCTTTAAACCGGGTCAGTTTGCATGGTTAAAGATTGGGACCTCTCCCTTTGCTATAAGAGAGCATCCTTTCTCCTTTTCGTCGAGTTCGATGAAGAAGGAACGGATTGAAATATCGATTAAAGAGCTGGGTGATTTTACATCTACCATCGGAAACATTCCTTCGGGAACAAAAGCCTATCTCGATGGACCTTATGGGTCGTTTACGATTGATCGGCACAAAGCTCCGGGCTATGTGTTTATTGCAGGAGGGGTAGGGATTACTCCTGTGGTGAGTATTCTCAGAACACTTGCCGATAGGAAGGAAAAGCGCCCTCTTTTCCTCTTCTATAGCAATAAGACTTGGGAAGAAATGACCTTCCGAGAGGAGCTGGAGAAACTTTCCCGACGTCTTCCTTTAAAAGTGATTTATACGCTTACCAGTGCACCGGATGATTGGAAGGGAGAACGAGGTCGGATTACCTCTCCGCTAATGGCCCGAT
>JBDOIB010000286.1:0-8837 GCA_041082155.1 Thermodesulfobacteriota bacterium
TTCTTATCTTTTCAGTACTGGGAATTATCATTTTGGGTTTAGCCGCCCCCACGGACGCCGCTGCGCTTGGTGCTTTTGGAGAAATGATATTAACGGCCGCCTATGGACAACTCACTATGAAGGCTTTAAAGGAGACGATACTTCAAACTCTTAAAATATCAAGCATGATGATGATGATTTTAGCAGGCGGTTATATGTTCAGCGGTGTGTTCTTGGGAATGGGGGGAGGCGAGGTTACAGAGAAAATCTTAATGGGCTTACCCTTTGGTCGTACAGGTATCCTTGTCCTATTCCTTCTCATTGCTTTTCTATCTGGGTTTGTATTAGATTGGGCGAGTATATTGCTCATTTTTATTCCTATCTTTTCTCCAATCATCACTAAATTGGGCTTTGATCCTATCTGGTTTGGAATTCTTTTTATTATGATGATCCAAACATCCTATTTATCCCCTCCTATGGCACCTGCTATTTTCTATTTGAAATCCATCGTTCCCCCTGAGGTGACCATGAGAGAGATGTTTCATGGAATCATTCCATATTTAGGCCTCCAATTATTGGGAATTCTTTTAGTAGCGATCTTTCCTCAAATCACCTTATGGCTTCCATCTAAACTTATTGGTTGGTGAAAATTTAGGAAGGAGATTTTTATGATGACCCATAAAGAAAGAATGTTAAAAGCAGCTCGAGGGGAATGGGCGGACCAACTTCCATGGGCTCCAAGGATTGATCTCTGGTATAATTCAAATTCGATGCGGGGGACTTTACCTAAACCTTTTAAACCAAGTGCCTCTTTGGACGAAATTGCTGATTTTATCGGGGGAGGATATCATAAAATTGTCCCCGAATTTTTAAACGTTCGATCCCCGGAAGATAATATTGATCGAGGTCTTGGACTCTATCGCCTTTGGGGGATGGCCTATCGGCCCGAACTGGTCAATGTGGATCGAGAGGTTAAGAAAGAGGGAGACTCTACCCATGTGACCTATCATACTCCCATTGGCTCTGTATCCTGCACGTACATTTATACCAAAGAGATGAAAAGGGCTGGGGCTTCCATTACTTGGATCACTGAGCATGTAATTAAGGAACCCAAAGACTATAAGATTGTGGGATACATTTTTAAAAATATAAAAGTTCACTCCGATTACGAAAATTATAATGAATATCAAAGTAAAGTTGGAGACAAGGGGTTCGCTGCTGCATTTGCTAATCTATCGGCCAGCCCGATGCACCACATTATGAAAGAGTTTCTTGATGCCACAACTTTTTATCTCGAAATGTATGACCACCCTAAAGAGATGCAAGCTCTTTGTGAAGATATGGAGCCTTATTTCGACCAGGTCTTTCGGGTTCTTGCTGACTCCCCAGCTGAGGTCATCTTCTCTGGTGCAAATTATGACGAGATGATCACTTACCCCCCTTTTTTTCGAGATCATATCATGCCCTATCTTCAGAGGCTCGCGGACCTGCTTCATCCTAAAGGGAAACTTCTTCTCTGTCATTGCGACGGTGAGAATAAAGGGCTGCTCGATCTCATTCCTGAAAGTGGAATGGACATTGCAGAAGCCATCTGTCCTCAACCTATGACAAAGGTCACCATCAGTGAAGTGAAAAAAGCCTTTAAAGGAAAAGTCACTATCTTTGGGGGAATTCCTTCTGTGGCTCTTTTAGAGGAAAGTATGTCGGATGAGGAATTTGAGAAGTTTATGAAAAATCTTTTTCGAGAGATTGCCCCTGGTGATCGATTTATTCTTGGTGTGAGTGATACCACGCCTCCCGATGCTAAATTTGATAGACTCCTTCGAATTACTGAGATGGTGAAGGAGTGGGGAAGATTGCCAATGGTATTTTAACATCCCGAAATTTAATTTAAAAAGGGGTAAGAATGATTAACGAAGAGGTAGATCTTTTTTACAAGGCTTTAAAAGATACAAATCTTTTAACCATAGAGCATCTTACCAGGCAATATATTGAAAAACAAGTTTCCCCATTGATTATCCTGAATGAAGGTCTGATCGCAGCAATGGAGAGGATTGGCCAAGAATTTAAGGCTCAACAGATCTGGGTCCCGGAAGTCCTTCTTGCGGCAAGAAATATGCATCGGGCAATTGAAGTGCTTAAACCCGAACTCATCAAAACCAAAACCAAACCTAAGGGAAAATTCATCATCGGGACCGTTAAAGGGGATATTCATGACATAGGGAAAAATTTGGTGGTGATCATGATGACAGCAGCTGGATACGAAGTCACAGATTTAGGGATAGATGTCCCTAAGGAAAGATTTCTTGAGGCTATCTCACGGATTGACCCTGACCTTGTGGGCCTTTCAGCCCTTCTGACCACCACCATGCTTGAAATGGAGAATATTATAAAAGGAATAAGAGAGGCTTACCCATCTCGACCCAAAGTAATTGTTGGAGGAGCCCCAGTTACACAAAAATTTGCTGACAAAATTGGAGCCGATGGGTATGCAGAAGATGCAGTGAAAGCAGTAGAACTCGCTAATCGGCTTCTGGGTTGAGGGATGATGAAAAATCATATTCATACACCAAAACGCCGTGTTCTTTCCGGGCTATTTGGAGGAAGAAAGGGAGATCAAATTGCTGTAGCCAATCCCACTTCCATTATCTCCGTTGAATTAATGAAAAAAGTAGGGATCTTTTTCCCTGAAGCACATCTCGATCCACAGAAAATGGCTGAATTGGCTGCCGCGGGTTATGAAATCATTGGTTTTGATTCCATAATGCCTGAATTCAGTGTTCAACAAGAGGCAGAAGCTTTAGGTTGTGTAGTGGATTGGGGAAGTCCTGATATGATGCCCGATGCAAAGACCCATCCCGCAAAGGAAGTAAAAGATATCGTGATTCCGGAAAATATATTGGAAAAGCCTTCGATGAAAGTGGTTCTTAAGGCGCTGGAAATTTTAAGAAAAAATTATGGGGATCATGTAGCCATTATTGGAAAAGTAATGGGACCATGGACCCTCTCTTATCATTTGGCTGGGGTTCAAGAATTCCTTTTGTGGACTCTCACGGAGCCGGATAAAGTTCGCCAATTCCTTGATCGGCTTAAAGAGGTCTCAATTCTATTTGCTAAAGCCCAGCTTCAGGCCGGGGCTGATGTGGTCGTCATTGCTGACCACGCTACCGGCGACCTCGTAAGCCCAAAGACTTATCAAGAATATTTGCTTCCTATCCACCAGGAAATGAATCAAAGGATAGGAGGACCCACCATCTTACATCTCTGTGGAAATTGCTCTGACCGGTTAAGGCTCTTTATTGAAGCTGGATTCGATGGATACCATTTTGAATGGCAAGTAGATGCAAAAATGGCCGTTAAGGTAGTTAATCACGAAATGGCTTTAATTGGAAATATAGCCAATAAGGGGGTACTTTTTGGAGGAACACCAGAAGATGTTTATAAACAGGCACGTTATAGCATAGAAGCAGGGGTGGATATTCTCGCTCCAGAATGTGCCATTCCCCTCCAAACACCGATTGAAAACCTTAAGGCGATCGTAGAAGCAGCAAGAGAAGGTTATATAAATAATTAAAGGTTAAACTCTGGTGAGCTATCTAAAGAAGGAATAATTGAGAGAAAGGCAAAGCAGGGATGTTGATCATCGGTGAGTCTATCAACGGATCAATTCCGAAGGTGGGGGAAGCCATATTGAACCGAGACGCCCAATTTTTTAAAGAATTGGCAAGGATTCAATATGAGCATGGAGCCCAGATGCTGGATGTCAATGCGGGAGTAGCAGGGGGAAATGAACTGGAGGATCTTCCCTGGTTGGTCCAAGTGGTTCAAGAAGAAGTTCCCGTTCCGCTAATGCTCGATAGCGCCAACCCTGACGCCATAAAGGTGGCTCTCAAGGTATATCAAAATTCTAAATCTCCGATTATCAATTCCATTTCGGGAGAAGAGATAAAGTGGAACGCTCTGTTTCCAGTGGTTGTGGAGAGGAAGTATAAAGTCGTTGTCCTTCTGATGGATGATCGAGGTATTCCTAAAACCATGGATGAAAGATTAGAGATTGCTGAGAGACTATATCGGAAGCTGGTAGAGGGAGGGCTTCCACCGGATCATATCTATTTTGATATTCTTGTCTTGTCGGTAGCGGTAGAATCCGATGCAGCCTTGGTGACTCTGGAAACCATAAGGACGGTTAAATCTCATTTCCCACAATCTCATGTGATCTGTGGAGTGAGCAATGTGAGTATGGGTTTGCCAGGGAGAAGGTTAATCAACAGGACATTTCTGATTATGGCTCTGTATGCAGGGCTTGATACGTTATTGGTGGATGTAAGGGATCCATCCATTATGTCTTCAATTTATGCAGCAAAAACCCTCCTTAATCAAGATCCATACTGCCTCGAATACCTCAAGGCCTACCGTGAGAAAAAAATCTTAATATAATTCCCTTCATTGATAATCGAAAATTTAATTTTTAAAATTTAAGGGTAGGATTAAAACCAGGGAAGGAAATCCAAAATGAAAACCATAAAAGTGATTTTTCAACCTTCAGGAAAAAGAGGAGAGATTCAAGAAGGGAAAACAATTCTTGAGGCATCGAGGGAATTGGGAGTTGGGATTGAATCTCTCTGCGGAGGGAGACAGACCTGCGGAAAATGCAAGATAAAGATCCTGGAAGGGGAATTTTCTCCTTTCACAGCGGAAGAGGCTAAATTTATAAGCGAATCAGAAAGAAGAGGTGGATTTCGCCTTGCCTGTATCACAAAGATTCTCCGGGATGCTACGATATTTATTCCTGAAGAAAGTTTTAAGCCAATTCAAATAGTTAGAAAATGGATTTCCGAAAAGAAGGTCGAATTTAATCCCGCCATAAAAACATACTTTGTTCGAATGAGTCCTCCCTCCTTTCATGATCTTTCAGGAGATTTTGAAAGGCTCCAAAAAGCTCTGTCCGATGGGTATTCCCTTCCACCTCTCCATATCGATCACCCTGCCCTTTCTAAACTTCCAAAGGTTTTGCGAGAAGGAAACTGGGAAGTGACGGTTTTTGTATGGATGGATCGTGAGATCTTAGATGTAAGACCCAAACACAATGTTAGGGCTTTCGGGCTCGCTATTGATATTGGAACCACGACGATGGCAGGTTATCTCTGTGATTTAACCACCGGAGAGCTTATTGCTACCCAATCGATAATGAACCCCCAAGTGATTTATGGAGAAGATGTGATGTCCAGGATCACATTTACAATGGATCATCCAGATGGTCTTCAAATCTTACATCGGGCAGTGATCAATGGATTGAATCAATTGATCCAGGTCATCACCGAAGGATCAAATATTTCATCAGAGGAGATTTACGAATTAACAGTAGTTGGAAATACAGTGATGCATCATCTTTTTTTAGGAATTGACCCACAACCCCTTGGAGTTTCCCCCTTCCCTCCTGCGATCCATCAATCAATGGATATCAAGGTCCGAGAGCTAATGCTCAATATTCGTCCTTCGGCCAATGTCCACATCCTCCCCATTGAAGCAGGATTCGTAGGGGCTGACAACGTGGGGGTTTTGCTTGCTCTGGAGCCTTATAATCAGCATGATATGGTCTTGATTATCGATGTGGGGACCAACGGGGAACTTGTGATGGGGAATCAAAGGGAGCTTCTTTCTGCTTCCTGTGCCACCGGACCAGCCCTTGAAGGAGCTCATATCCAATTTGGAATGAGAGCGGCCGAAGGAGCAATTGAACGAATCGAAATTTCCTCAAAAAACTTTGATGTTAGATACGAGGTGATCGGAAACTCAAGGCCTATGGGAATTTGTGGATCCGGTATTATTGACGGAGTGGCAGAACTTTTTAGAGCAGGAATCATTGATTCGAGTGGCCGTTTTAGAAAGGATATCAAATCTCCTCGATTAAGAATGATTAACGGAAGACCTGAATTTATCATTGCCTGGAAAGAAGAAACTTCTATCGAGAAGGATATTGTCATTACCCAAAAAGATATCCGAAATGTTCAGTTAGCAAAGGCTGCCCTTTACGCTGGAGCTAAATTAATGATGAAAAAATTAAGAATTGAAAAGTTGGATAAAGTAATTCTTGCTGGGGCTTTCGGAAGCTATATAAATCCAGAAAAGGCGATGATTCTTGGAATGTTCCCTGATTGTGATTTAAAGAATGTTTTTGCAGCTGGAAATGCTGCTGGGGAAGGTGCTCGAATCACCCTGATCAATAAAGAAAAGAGAGCGGAAGCAAATGAGATAGCTAAAAAAATCAAATATTTAGAGTTAACTCTCGAGACTGATTTTCAGCAAGAATTCATAGAGGCAATGCCCCTTCCTCATATGAGGGATCCTTTCCCTCATCTGCATCTGTATCGCCAATAGCCGGGAACCCAAACCCTTTCCCAACCGTATGGAGTCCATCTCTCTTCCCAATGCCCGGGAACCCATTCTCTGTACTCACAATCATCCCAGTAGTCTCTGGGGCCTTCATAATAATATCCCCGAAAAACAATTGGAGGAGGTGGAGGTAATAGAACAAGTGGAGGAACAATAACTCGAAAACTGAAATGGGAATGGGGTCGGTAGTGATGGTGTCGATCCCATGCTGAGGCAATACCAACTGAAGAAAGGAGAACCAATACAAATAAAATGATGGATAACACTTTGATTCTCATTTTTCTCACCCCTTCATTTCTATTTCTTCTAATCTATTAGACGTAACTTCGATAACTTTTATTCATATCTAAATTTTTAGGATTTTCGAGGAGTTAAGCAGTCGTCCCTGAAACAACACTGGAATTGATCACAATAATCAGTTGCAGTACCAAAACAATCAAAATTTCCCTCTGCCCTCTGAATCTTTTTAATTAAAGCAGCTTTCGATAGTCCAAATGTGTCTTTTAACCCCAGTGCTTTAGCTTTTTGTCTGATTTCTTGCATTTTCATCTTTCTTTCCTTTCAATATTAGACTTTAATTAAATTTTTTTATGATTTTCTCTTTTTGTCAAGGGTTGGGTATCGGGAATAAAGTACATAAGAGGGGTTAAGGAAAAAGTTAGTTCCTATCGCATTAAGATGGAGGGTAAAAAAAGGGCGATCTGGGGGAATATGAACAGGATGGCTGCACATAGAACTAATGCAATGAGAAATGGAAGGACCCCTCGATAAATAACCCCAAAAGGGATTTTAGTGATATTTTTGACTACAAAAACATTAATGGCTACAGGAGGAATTAGACACCCAATCATCACAAAAATATGGAGAATGACTCCAAACCATATGGGGTCGTAACCCAGCTTAAGGATGACAGGGAAAAAAATGGGGGTGGCCAGAACCATAAAGGCAAGGTCATCAATAAAAGATCCCCCGATTTCATAAATAATTAAAATAAAAATCATAATTAAAAAGTGAGGATACGGAAGTCCTACAATCCAATCCGCTGCAAGCATCGGAATCTTTGTGACCACAAGAAAATGACCAAAAATAGTTGATCCTGCGATGAGCACCAATACCATACATGCGGTCCGTAGAGCCTCGGCAACCGATTTAAGAAATCCGTTGAAATTAATATCTTTCTTAAATATCGAGATTAGAAGAACTGCAAATGTTCCGATACTTCCAGCTTCCGTGGGTGTAAAAAATCCCCAAGTAAGCCCTCCGATTACAATAATAAAAATGATGATGGGCCAAATCACGTCTTTCAGGGAAACGAATCTCTCCCTCCAATTTGATTTTTCCCCTTTCGGTCCCAGGGTAGGATTTAATTTACACCATCCATAAACAATAGAAAATAAAAAGAAAGTAATGAGTAAACCTGGGAAAACAGCTGCCAAAAAAAGTCTTCCTATCGATTGTTCAGTAATAATTCCATAAACGATCAGGGTGACACTTGGTGGGATGAGGCTGCCGAGAGTTCCAACCGAAGCCACAATTCCGGCTGAGAGTTTCTTATCATATCCATATCGATCCATTTCAGGAACCGCAACACTGGCAAAGGTAGCAGCCGTAGCCGGAGAGGATCCTGTGATGGCTCCGAAGGCGGCTGCTCCACCAACCGTGGCCATAGCCAATCCACCGGGAATATGGCCAACAAATTTATAGGAGGTGTTATATAATCTTCTTGCAATTCCTGCATTAAATGCTATCTGTCCCATGAGAATAAAAAGAGGAATGACTGTAAAACCGTAGGTAGCGAAAACATCAAAAACATCCTTTGCCAGAAGATTCAACGCGGCAGGGAGGGATACAATATAACTGAACCCTAAAAACCCGACCAGCGCCATGGCAAACCCCAATTCGATTCCAGTAAGAAATAAGACTAAGACAACTGCTAACCCGATAATTCCTATGGACACTTCATTCATACTTTCCCCCAATGACCTTCAATATATCACAAAAGAGAACCAGGGACTGGATGAAACAACAGACTCCAACTCCATAGGCCACAGGATAGAAAGGCATCTGTAAGGTTAGGGATACTTCTCCTGATCGATAAAGGTCCCTTCCATACAAGAATAAATTCCAGCCAATCAACAGAAAAAGGCAAATGGCAAGCAATCGAGTGAAAATATTAAAAATATTTCTAATGATTTTAGAAAACCTCGAGATTAAAAAATCAACAAAGATATGGCCCCTTAACCATGAAGTGTAAGGAAGGGCAAACCCAATGACTACTGCTCCTGAAAAAGCAACCAGTTCATAGGTTCCAACAATGGGTCTCCTCATGAATCTTAAAATGACATCGGAAACCGTAAGTAACATCATAAAGGTCAGTGTTATGCCAGCAAGGATGTAAAGAAAACGGGCAAACTTAAAAACCTGGTCTAAGAACCCTTTCATAAATGACCCCTCAAATTTCACCA
>JBDOIB010000304.1:0-4570 GCA_041082155.1 Thermodesulfobacteriota bacterium
GTATTGCCCAGGGACAGGATAACGATTTTACGGTCCGGAACCTGACAGAAGTGGCTTCAAGGGCAGAGGAGTCAGCCAAAGTGATGTCTCTTCTTTTGGGGGCCATTGCCTCGATTTCCTTGATTGTTGGAGGAATCGGGATTATGAACATCATGCTGGTCTCGGTGACAGAACGAACCCGGGAGATTGGAATTCGAATGGCTGTTGGGGCAAAGGGAAAAGATATTCTTCTCCAATTTCTTATCGAGTCTCTCATGCTCAGTCTCATGGGAGGGATGCTGGGGATTGCCCTCGGCGTGGTGGGGACACTGATTCTGGTCCATTTTACTCAATGGCCGATTCTCTTTTCATTAAAGGCCATTCTATTAGCCTTCCTTTTTTCTGGTTCCGTGGGAGTCTTCTTTGGGTTCTATCCAGCACGTAAAGCCTCTCTTCTTAACCCTATCGATGCCTTGAGATACGAATAAGAATGGGCTATAGAGTGAAGGATGAACTTTATCGAATTTCTAATTTTTTTAATGGTAGGATGTGGGGTTGGATTCCTTGCCGGGCTCTTTGGGGTGGGAGGGGGATTTGTAATGGTTCCCGTCCTCATCCTGAGTTATGAACATCTGGGGTTCTCCCCCGCCGTCTTAACACATATGGCCATTGGTACGAGCCTGCTCGTTGTCCTCTTCAGTGGGACCTCCAGCGCATACCAGCATCAAAAAAAGGGAAATGTGGATTGGCGGGCTGTGGCTTTGATTGGATTTTCAAGTGCTCTCACGGCCTTTGGAGTGGCCCGGGTGGCCGCTTCCCTGAGCGGAAGGCATCTTCGAATTGCTTTCGCCATAATTGTGATAGGAGCAGGCCTCCGGATGCTCACCGAAAGTCGAGCAAAAGCTGAAAGAAAGCTCGAACTTACGAAATCTCCAAGTCAGATAGGTTTGATGGGAGTAGGATTGGTTGCGGGGATGGTTTCTGCTCTCGCAGGGATTGGGGGAGGGGTAGTCACGATTCCAATGATGTATCAGCTATTAAAGATGCCTTTAAGGGTGGCCATCGGAACCTCAAGCGCAGCCATCGTGATCACGGCTCTCTTTTCGGTGACAGGCTATATTGTGAACGGGATAGGTCATCCCGACCTCCCCAAATGGAGTATTGGATTTGTTGACCTTCAACGGGGACTCTCTCTGGCGATTGGGACAGTGCTTCTTGCAAAATGGGGAGCTTATGTCTCCTTCAAGACCCATCCCTTTCTTCTTCGAAAACTCTTCGCCCTCTTTATTATTCTGGTGGCTCTCTATTTAATGTTGAAGTAGAGGATTTTCTTTTGAAGTCTCTCCAAAAAGGGACTGGAGGGCATCCTCTTTCGCCTCCTGGATATGTTCCCGCATCACCCGCTCACAGAGGTTGGGGTCTTTAAGAGTTAAGGCCATCATAATCTTTTTGTGTCCTTCGATCGATCTTCTCCCACCATCGGGATAGCGGAGGGTATCTTTTCGATGCCTCAATACATATTTTCTCATATTTTCGATCAACCGATAGAGTCGAGTTTTATGAGAAACCTGATTATGAAGGGTATCGTGAAAACGGGTATTCCATTCGAAGACTTCTTCGATTCTTTTCTTTTTAAGGGCTTCTTCCGCTCTTTTGATAAATTCATTTAATTGAGAGAAGATCTCTTCAGAGAGATTTTGAGAGATGAGCCTAAGGGCATAACCCTCCAAAATGGATCTCAACTCAAAGAGTTCTTCCACCTCTTCCCTTGAATCTCTGGCAACAGTGAACCCCCTTTTTTTTCGAGGTTTAATCAACCCCTCGGCCTCTAATCGATGGAAGGCCTCTCTTACAGGGGTGCGACTCACTCCGAAGGTTTGGGCCCAATGCTCTTCTGTGAGCTTCTCTCCGGGGTGAAGTCGTCCAGAAAGGATCAGGGATTTGAGACGTTCATAAACTCTTTCTCTTGCAGGAATGTCACTATTTTTTCTTTTTTTCAAATCCTTTCTCTCTTACTCTTCTTTCAAAACCTTGGGTTTCCTTCGAATGATACTATAAAGAATGGAAATGACGGCAATGGCAAGAATAATTCCTGCGATGGGTCTGAATAGGAAGGCGGACAAATCATAGTCGAGCATCCTTAATCCTCGCCTGAGAGAGATTTCGGTGAGGTTTCCCAGAACGAGTCCGATAATCATTGGAGCGATGGGATAGTTGTACTTTTTCATAAAGTAGCCAATCACTCCAAAGAAGAACATGATCCAGAGATCGACCGGATCGTTTCGGATTCCATAGGATCCAATCGCTGCGAAGATGAAAATACAGGGACCGAGGATAGAATATCGGATTCTTCTAAAATTGGAGAAGACCTTTGCTACCCCCAATCCCGCAAAAAGCATTAGAAAGTTGGCCAAGAGCATGGCCAGAAAGATAGAGTACATGAGCTTAGGTTGATTTATGAAAAGCATGGGACCGGGTTGTAGGCCATGGACAAGAAACCCTCCAATAATCACCGCTGTCGTTGCGCTTCCGGGAATCCCGAGGGTGAGAAGGGGAACCATAGCTCCTCCGGTCGCGGCATTGTTGGCTGTTTCAGGAGCGGCAATGCCTTCGGGAATGCCTGTTCCAAACTTTTCGGGATGTTTTGACCAGCGAACCGCTTCTGCATAACCCACAAAAGCAGCTGTGGTGGCGCCGACGCCAGGAAGAATTCCAATCCAGGTTCCAATCAGGGCAGAGCGTAGGATAAGCCATTTCATTCTAATGATCTCTTTGATCCGAGGTAGGATCGTCGAGATTTTGGTAGACAGAACCTCGCTCTTCTTCATCCCGGATTCTGCCCTTGAGAGAACCTCGCTGACTGCAAAGGCACCGATGATTGCAGGAATAAAGTTGATTCCGCCCATAAGGGCTTTCCCACCAAAAGTGAATCTTGGATCACCGGTCATAGGGTCAATCCCAACCGTGGCCATCAAAAGTCCAAAAACTCCTGAGATCGCCGCTTTCTTCATTCCACTCCCCCCGAGGGAGGCAATCAGGGTGAGCGCCGTGATGGCGAGAGCGAAATATTCTGGCTGAGAGAAAGTAAGAGCCACACTTGCCAGCAGAGGAGAAACCAGAATCATCACAATGACACTAAAAAGGCCTCCCAAACAGGAACACATCACGGCATAGCCCAAGGCCTGGGCTGCCTGTCCTTTTTTTGCCATCTCGTATCCATCGAACACAGTGGCTGATGCCTCAGGAGCACCCGGGACGTTAAATAAAATGGCTGAGATAGACCCTCCATAGGTTCCTCCACAATAGACCGAGGTAAGCAAAGCAAGGCCATTGATTGGGCTCATCGCAAAGGTGAAGGGGATCAGAAGGGCTGTGCCCATCGTGGAATTCAGTCCCGGAACCGAGCCCAGAATCACTCCAAGGAGAACTCCTCCCCAGATACAAAGAAGGGTCATCGGATTTATGACATTTTGGATTGCAGACATCCAGAGGTCCCACATATCTTCTATCCTTTAAAAGAGATGGCTAATAAAAGAGATGGCTAAAATTGAGAAATATTCCTTTGCCCCGTGGAAGTGGAACATACATGGCTTTTGTAAACACATAGATGATTATAAAAGTGATCCCAATGGAGATAATCACCATCCAGACCTTTTTTCTCACACCCAAGAGATACATAAAAGCGACCAGAAAGAAGGGGGTGAGGAGAATAAAGCCAAAGATATTAATAAGAATAAAATAGGCGACGATGAATCCCATGGCCATGAGAAACTTTCCTTTACGGAGTGGTTGAATCTCTTCTTTTACCCCTCCTTCCTTTCTTCTCTGTCGAAAGGCATCAATGGCGACCATGACACTGAGCCCCATTAACAAGATAAGGAGAAACTTGGGCCAATAAGAAGGCCCAAGTTTCGCATATACCTCATGTCCTTCAAACTTAAGGGTCTCCAAATAAAGGAAGAGGGAGCCGACAAAGATGATGGCGCTTGTGATGATTTCGCCTTTAAACATGGTACTCTTTCTTGAACTTATTTCTTTTTGAGATAGCCCAGTTCTTCAAAAATCTCCTTATATCTTGCATACTCCTCATCCCAGAATTTTCCATACTCTTCAGGCCCCATCCAGCCCGGGCGGAGGTCTAAAAGATTTGCCTTTTCAATGGCTTTGTAAGATGGGTCATTAGCACATTTCTTAAAGATATCGGCAAGGTAGTTGATGATCTCCTGAGGGGTTCCTTTCTTTACACAGAGTCCTCTCCAGCGACCCATGGTGATATCGTATCCCAGTTCACGGCCTGTAGGTACATCTGGAAACTTATCCAATCTCTTTTCGGTAAAGACAATCAGGGGTCTCAATTTTTTTGCCTCGATGAGAGACATAATGACTCCGGGTTCTTCATGAAGAACATCGATATGACCTCCAAGGACAGCCGCATGGGTTTCAGGAGCAGCATCGAAAGGAATATATTTTATTTTAATTCCTGCCTTTTTGGCGAAAAGCATGATGATTACCTCATCAGGACTTGCTGCAGTGGTCCCGGTAAACTGAAGCTTTCCAGGATTTTCTTTGGCATATTTGATGACATCCTGAA
>JBDOIB010000312.1:0-3016 GCA_041082155.1 Thermodesulfobacteriota bacterium
TTCAGGATGAGTATAGGCTGCTACCGTTACAAAATCACAAATGGTCCCGTTCGTAATGAAAGTCTTCGAGCCATTCAGACGATACCCCCCCTCCACTTTTATGGCGAGGGTACGCAGGCTTGAGGCATCTGACCCGGCATTCGGCTCTGTCAGGGCAAAGGCGCCGATCTTTTCTCCCCGAACCGCTGGGGGGAGATAGGTTTGCTTAAGTTCCTCAGATCCGAATCGAAGAATAGGATCCGTAGCTAACCCCCCATGAACCATCACCCCTGCCCCAACTCCTGCACAGATACGATTCAGCTCCTCCATGGAGATACATTCGGAGATTTTATCCAGCCCTGGACCACCATATTCTTTTGGGCATCTGAGGCACAGCAGACGCTCTTCCCCAAATTTTCGAAAAAGAAAGATCGGAAAGGATTCCTTTTTTTCATATTCATCTATAATGGGTCTTACTTCCTTCTCGTAGACCTTTCGAACTTTTTCTCGAAAGGCTTTCTGTTGTTCATTGAATTCGAAAAACATAATTCTCTCCTATCCTATGAAAAAATCTTTAAATACTTTCTCGATTTCTCGTAAGCTTCCGCGATCTGTTCTTCTGACCTTTTTCGCTCCTCTTCACCAAGACTCCTCACAACCTTTCCAGGGATCCCTAAGACCAGGGAAGCCTCGGGAATCTTCATTCCAGGTGTAACCACACATCCACTTCCAACAATAGAATATCTTCCGACCTCCGCGCCATCTAACACGATGGCCCCGATTCCAATAATGGCTCCTTCTCTGACCGTACATCCATGTAAGATAGCCCCATGGCTAATCAGTACATTTTTTTCAATCGTGACCGGATACTCTTTGGGGGCCTCGATCAACACCTTATCCAGCAGAGCCGATCGTTCTCCAATAAAAATCCGATTGCTATCAGCCCTGAGAACCGTGAGAGGCCAAATACTCGCATAGGGTTGAATCACTACCTCTCCGATCAGTCTTGCGGTAGGATCGATAAATACGGTCTCATCGAACTGAGGGGATTTGCCTTCAAAGGGAGTAATTTGCGGAGAAAATGGCATCTTTTACCTCCTCATTTTTTTAGTTTCTGGATGACTATGGCAGCCAGGAATAGGGCGAAACCCACCCCATCGGTCAAAAGACCGGGGTTAATCAGAAGAAGGGCCCCCACTATGAGCATTCCTCTCTCTATTAAAGAGGTTTCCTTAAAAAGCCAACCCATCAGGCCAGCAGAGAGGGCAATGACTCCAAGGGAGGCAGAAAGAAGAGTGGTCAGAACAGTCCAAATGGAGCCAATCATCAAAAGAGAGGGACCATAAACAAACATATAGGGAATGATAAAACCTGTGGCACCAATTCTAACCGCTTGCAAACCTGTCCTCCAGAGATTCGATCCACTGATTCCTGCTGCAGCATAAACAGCCATAGCAACTGGAGGAGTAATGGCGGAGATGATGGCAAAATAGAATACAAAGAGGTGAGCGGCAATGGTCGGAACCCCCAATTTAATCAAAGCGGGAATAAGTAAGGCGGCCTGTACAATATAGGCCGCTGTGGTAGGGAGTCCCATTCCCAGGATAATTCCTGCAAGCATAGTAAAGACCAAGGCAGGTGCGAGGGAGTTGCCCGCAATGAAAAGAATAAGACTTGTAAATTTCAATCCCAATCCGGTAAGATTGATCACTCCGATGATAATCCCTGCACAAGCACAGGCCGCCGCTACAGGAAGCATATTCTTTGCTCCAAATTCAAGGGCCTTTAGAATCTTTACGATTCCCATGCGAGTTTCCTTTCTGAGTAAAGCAACCAGAACGACCGAAAGGGTAGCATAGATGCAAGCATACATGGGGGTATAGCCTACCATCATGAAATAGACGATCACTATCAGAGGAAAGAAGAGATGCCCTTTCACCAACATCACGGAGCGAAATGGAGGTCTCTCTTCCTTGGGAATCCCTCGAAGACCTGTTCGCCCCGCCTCGAAATGGATGGCCATAAAAAGGGCGAAATAGTAGAGAAGGGCCGGGATAGCTGCATGAAGGCATATTTTGATGTAAGGGATCCCGGTATATTCAGCAATAACAAATGCTGCTGCTCCCATCACCGGAGGCATAATCTGACCCCCAGTGGATGCAGTCGCCTCTACGGCTGCTGCAAAATCCTTCTTAAAGCCTGTTCTTTTCATTAAAGGAATGGTTAACCATCCATCGACCATAACATTAGCCACCGCACTTCCAGAAATGGTTCCAAAAAGTGCAGAGGAAACGCAAGAGATTTTCCCCGGTCCTCCCCGCGTTCCTCCTACTACTGAATTTGCAAACTCCATAAAGAATTGTCCTGTCCCGGATTCTTCTAAGAAGGCACCAAAGATGACAAAAAGGATGACATAGGTCGCAGAGACTCCCAAGGGAATTCCAAAGATCCCCTCCGTAGTGAGATAAAGTTGATCCACAATCGTTTCAAGACTAAAACCAGTATGTCGCATCAAACCCGGAAATTTATGGCCAAATATTCCATAAAAGAGAAAACAAATTGCAGTTACGGGTAAAGCCCATCCGATCACCCTTCTTGAGGCTTCTAAAAGGATGAGCGTGAGTAGGATCCCCATCACAAAATCCCAACGGGTTAAAGATTGAACATAAGAATATCGAGTCACGACGTATTCATAATTAAGAAAGATGTGTCCAAGGCTGGCTAAGGTCAAAAAAAGGAGAAATCCATCGAGAAACCATCTCTTTCTATCTTGACTCGGTTTACTGACCACTCCTACCAGGAAAATCAAAAGAAGGGTAAAAAGAAGATGAATGGAACGATGCATCATCGCTTCTGGTGCCCCAAAGGCGGCAGCATAGAGATGATAAATAGACATTAAAATAGCGATAATAGTGACGAGGCGGTTAATGATCTTTATCAATTTTTTCATCGACCACTCATTACTTAATAGTAGCCCCACCTAAAAAGGCGGGGCTACCGAAGAATGCTATTTATATCTCGATTTTTCCTTTTTTTT
>JBDOIB010000352.1:0-14683 GCA_041082155.1 Thermodesulfobacteriota bacterium
GAATGGAAGAAAGAAAATGATCTGGACTTTTTTATGGAAATTGAATATATTTATAAATAATAGAAAATTCGGGGCGTGGCGCAGCCTGGTAGCGCACTGGCATGGGGTGTCAGGTGTCGGAGGTTCAAATCCTCTCGCCCCGACCAACTATTTTTTTATTCAACAATGCAGAAACGTCCCACGATCCTGGTTACGAATGATGATGGAATTCATTCGGAAGGAATTCAGGCCTTGGCAAAAGCCCTCCAAGAGGTTGGCGAGGTTTACATTGTGGCTCCGGACCGGGAGGAGAGTGCTATTGCCCATTCCCTTACCCTGCATCGCCCCCTCCGAGTTGAAAAGATAAAAAAGAATGTTTATGCGGTGGATGGAACGCCCGCCGACTGTATCCATCTGGGAGTAAATGCCATTCTTCCTGAGAGGCCTAAGCTGATTGCCTCAGGGATTAACAAGGGAGGAAATTTGGGAGATGATGTGACCTACTCGGGGACCGTCTCAGCGGCTTTTGAGGGAACCCTTTTAGGGATTCCCTCCTTTGCGATTTCTCTGGTTTCGAGAAGTCATTTTAAATTTCAGACAGCCGCCCGGTTTGCGGTGCGAGTGGCCCGAGCCATTCTTAAATATGGACTTCCAAAAGATACCCTCCTCAATATCAATGTTCCGAATCTGAAGGAGGAGGAGATTAAATCCTATAAAATTACAGAGCAGGGGAGATGGATTCATAACGGAAATGCGGTGGTGGAGAAGGTGGATCCGAGAGGGAAGAAATACTATTGGATTGGAGGGGGAGAGCTTATCTTCAGCAAAAAGAAGAATACGGATGTCGAGGCTGTTCAAAATGCCTATATTTCAATTACCCCCCTTCACCTCGACTTAACCAATTATGGTTCGCTTTCGAAGTTAAAACAATGGAAGATATAAAAGCAAAATCCCATTTATAAAGGAGAAGACCATGAAAACGACACTCAGTGTAATTAAAGCGGATATCGGGAGCATTGGAGGACACATCCGTCCCAGTGAGCGGTTGGTCGAAGCTGTTCGGAATTATGTGGCCGAAAAAGGAAAGGGAATCGTGAACGATTTTTATGTCAGTCATACAGGGGATGATATTGCCATTCTCTTCTCTCATACCCTGGGAAAGGGAAATGAGAAGGTCCACGGACTGGCATGGGATGCCTTCGTGGCTGGGACAAAGGTGGCTAAAGCTCAGGGTCTTTATGGAGCGGGACAGGACCTTCTGAAGGACTCCTTTTCTGGAAATGTGAAGGGAATGGGTCCTGCCGTTGCCGAGATGGAGTTTGAAGAGAGACCCAATGAGCCCTTTCTATTTTTTGCGGCAGATAAAACCGATCCAGGGGCCTATAACCTTCCTCTTTATTTGGCCTTTGCAGATCCGATGTATAATGCAGGGCTTATCTTAAGCCCCTCCATGAATAAGGGGTTTCGATTTGTCATTATGGATGTCAATTATACGGAGGGTGATCGGGTCATTGAACTGAATGCCCCGGAGGAACTCTATGACATCGCTGCCCTTCTGAGAGATAATCAGCGTTTTGTGATTGAAGCGATTTATTCCAGAAACACCGGAGAGATTGCCGCAGCCGTCAGCACCACACGCCTTCATAATATTGCAGGGAAATATACAGGGAAAGATGATCCAGTGATGCTGGTCCGGGTTCAGGGGGCTTTTCCGGCTACCGGAGAGGTTTTGGCTCCCTTTAATATTGGTCATTATGTGGCTGGATTCATGAGGGGAAGTCATACCGGACCTCTGATGCCTGTAAAGATTAACTCGGCCATCTCATTCTTTGATGGCCCACCGATCGTCGCCTGTCATGCCTTTTGTGTTCACGAGGGGAAACTGACCGAACCTGCAGATGCCTTTGATCATCCTTATTGGGATTGGGTGAGAGACAGGGTTTCTCAGAAAGCAACCGAGATGAGACAGCAGGGATTTTCAGGAGCAGCCATGTTGCCTTATGGAGAACTGGAATATGGGGGAATTGTAGAAAAGATGAAGATCCTTGAGTCTCGATTCAAAGTGAGAAGTTAAAAACCCTGTTCCTCCATTCCGGAGCAAAGAAGGTCTATCTGTCCTTTCCACCGAGATGGGAGAAAAGTTCGTCTATATTGAGACCTATGGGTGTCAGATGAATGAGCACGACTCGGAGCAGATGCAGTGGCTCCTCGAGAGATACCATTATCTTCCCACCCGAAATCCAGAGAAGGCTAATCTTATCATTATCAATACCTGCAGTGTTCGAGAGAAGCCCCAACAGAAGGTCTATAGCGCCCTGGGGAGATATAAGAAATTAAAGGAGAAAAGGGGAACGATTCTCGCTGTGGCAGGATGTGTGGCGCAGCAAGAGGGAGGAAGACTCCTTCAAAACATTCCTTACGTAGATATGGTCATCGGCACCCAGGCCATTCATCTGCTTCCCCAGCTCATCGAACGGGTGGAGAGGGATGGAGAAAGGGTGTGTGAAACGTCAATGGATCGAGGAGAGGAGTATCTGAAGACCATCCTTCCTCAAAAGAACTTTCCAAAAGTTAAATCCTTTGTCACCATCATGCAGGGTTGTAACCATTTCTGTTCCTTTTGCATCGTTCCTTATGTGAGGGGAAGAGAAAGGAGTCGACCCAGCCAGGAGATTATAGAAGAAATAAACCATTTGGTCGAGCGAGGGGTGAAAGAGGTCTGTCTTCTCGGTCAAAATGTGAATTCCTATGGGAAAGGAAGGGATGGAGAGATAGGGTTTCCTGAACTTCTTAAGAGAGTCAATCAGATCGAAGGCCTTGAGCGGATCCGGTTCACAACCTCCCACCCGATGGATCTCTCGGACGAGTTAATCCAGACCTACGGCAGGCTTGAAAAACTCTGTGAGCATATTCATCTTCCCTTTCAGTCAGGGTCGGATAGGATTCTGAAAGCCATGCATCGAGGTTACAGCCGAGCCTCCTATCTTGAAAAGATAGAACGCCTCCGCGAAGTCTGTCCATCGATCGCTATTACCTCAGATGTCATTGTGGGTTTCCCCGGCGAAGAGGAAAAAGACTTTGAAGACACTCTTACCCTGATTCAGAAGGTCCAGTTTGACGATCTTTATTCCTTTAAATATTCTCCGAGAAAAGGAACCCGGGCCGAAACGTTTGATGATCAGGTCAATGAAGAAATAAAACAGAGGCGCCTCGTACTCCTTCAATCCCTTCAAAAAGAGATTACCTTAAGAAAGAACCAAGCCTATGTGGGGAGAATGGAAGAGGTTCTGGTTGAGGGAAGAAGTAGACAGTCCCCTCAGGACATCATGGGAAGGACTCGAACGAATAAAATCGTAAATTTTCGAGGAGACTCGGAGCTGGTTGGGAAGTTGGTCCAAGTAAGGATTACTCAGGGATTACCCCATTCGCTTCGAGGAGAACTTGTAGGGCATAGGGCATAGAGCATAGAGAAATAACGGATTAAGTGTGTTTCATAACGATACTGGAGATGATGTTGGCGGCTTCGTCCCCCCGATCCGCAGCATTGCTGAGATGCCGATAAATCTCGCGCATCTTCAACATATAAATCGTATCGTTTCCCTTAAAGAGGTCGGCCAGCGCATGATGATAGGCCTTTTCCATCTGGTTTTCGTAGGATTTGGCCTTGACCGCATGCTCGGATGCAATTTTGGGATAATCCTTTAAGATCTTGACCGCATCATTTAACTCTCTTGCTGCCTTTCGGAGAATGTTCACCATTTCTTTGATATGTTCATCCCCTTTGACCTGATAGATCTCCATTTCATCCACAGTCGTATTGGCATAGTCCAGAACATCATCAATGGCTCGCGAGAGGGCATAGATGTCTTCTCGATCGATGGGCGTGATAAAGGTACTATCCAGCTCTTCGATCAGGATCCGTCTCAATTCATCGGCTTCTCGCTCGATCCTGCGGACCATATTCGCACTCTCCCGTGATCCATCTTCCACATACTGGGAAAGAGCTTCCAGTCCTTCCACCGATTTTGCGGATTGCTGGGAAAGCATTTCAAAGAAACGACTCTCCCCGCTGGAAAATGGCTTTCTCTTTTTAAAGAATCCCCACGGCATTTTTTCTCCCTTCCCCCTCCTTGGCTTCTCTCTTTAAAGAGAACTCGAAAGGAGGGAATATTATTCCCCAGGGTGGATCAGGCGAATTATGAAGAAACTTAATCCAGCCATTAAAGCAGAGGCTGGAATCGTGATCAACCATGCCACAATGATATTTTTCGCCACCCCCCATCGGACTGCCGAAATCCTGTGACCTGCTCCAACGCCCATGATACTCGAAGAGACGACATGAGTGGTAGAGACCGGGCCACCCATCAGAGCCGCCCCTAAGATGACCGCGGCAGACGAAGTTTGAGCACAGAAGGCATGGATGGATCTTAATCGATAGATCTTTGTTCCTAAGGTTTTAATAATTCTCCATCCTCCACTGGCGGTACCCAAGGCGATGGCTAAAGCACAACTGGCCACCACCCAAGTGGGAATATGAAATGTCGGTAAAAATCCCAACACTACGAGGGAGAGAGTGATCAGCCCCATCGATTTCTGAGCATCATTGGTCCCGTGGCTGAGGGAGAGGGCAATGGATGAGAGGATCTGAATCCGATTGAAAAGGTCCTTTATCTTAGGAGTCGCTTCTCGAGCCAGATAAACTGTTAGTTTAAAGAAGAGGGCACCAAAAAGGAGACCCAATATGGGAGAGAAAATCAACACCGCAACGACATAAAGAAGACCTTTCCACAGGATTTTTTCTGGCCCATAGCCCACCAGTACCGCTCCTACCATCCCTCCGACCAGGGCATGGGAGGAGCTGGAGGGAAGTCCAAAAAACCAGGTAATAAGATTCCAGGCAATGGCTCCTATTAAAGCTGCCATCAGAAGAGTGATCGACAGGATGGTCGTATTAGGATCAAAAGATGAGACATCGATGATATTTTTCCCAATGGTTTCAGCCACCGCCGTTCCAAAAAGGAAAGGGCCGATGAAATGGGCCAAGGCGGCCAAACCAAGGGCATGGCGAGGAGACATGGCTCCCGTTGAGATGATGGTGGCCACCACATTGGCTGAATCATGAAAGCCATTGGAATAATCAAAAAAGAGAGCCAATCCCACCACAATGATCGCCATCCATAACAGAGGGATTTCAAACATAATCGTTTATCCTTTAAGCTATTTACCTATGTAGACAGCTTATAAAGGAAAAATAAAAGAATGTCAATACAATCTTCTTAGGTCTGACATTCCTCCCTCATCCTCCATTCTTATTCATCCATCTCAAAAGTTGTTCTGGTTTGTGGATGACGACATCGGCCCCAGCCTGGAGAAGTGATTCTCTGGATAACCTTTTTTGGGATGAAGAACCAATATATCCGATGGCAAGCATCTTGAGTTTCTTTTTGGCTTCTTGAGCGGCCCTCACATCATCCACGGAATCCCCTACATAAGCACATCTGGGAGATGAAAGGCCTGTCCCTTCAATCACGCGGAAGAGGGGGTAAGGATGAGGTTTTGAAAAGGATTTTCTTTTTCCTGTTGAGAGATAGGCTCTTTCCTCTTCCTCTCTGCAATCGTCCAGCGTCACCACCTGATCAAAATAGGAATCGATCCGAAACCTTTTAAGGGCAAGCTCCGCCTCTCCTCTGGGCCTTCCGCTTGCAATTCCCAGGAGAACCTTTTGGTGAAGAGAGGAGAGAATCCTTCTCGGAAAAAGGAGTTTCTCTTTTAGGTAGAGTCCTTTTCCACGGTAAAACAAAAGAGGAAGGTGATAATAGAATGTAAATTTTTCTCCAAGATAAACCTCCTGGAAGAGTCTCTGGACGAGGTTCTCCTGATTTAAATCTCCTTGATGGTAGAGCCATCCTTCCCAGGAGTGCTTCAAGGCCAGACGAATTCCTTTTAACCCTCCTTTATAATATTTTACTTTTTCTAAAAAAGGATGGAGGTCATTTTTAAATTCATAAAGGAGCTGCCCAATATCTTTGGGAAACTCTTTAGTTTCCTCTTGCAGAAAAGAAACGACGTCTTGGATATGATGGAATGGTTTCTTTCTTTTGCAGGGAGGAAGGCCGGAGAGAGAAATAAGATAAAGAAGGATTCCTGAGGTTAAATCCCAATCGTTATTGAATCCTCCCACCAGTTTAAAGAGGGTGACCTCTTCTTTCGTGATAAACTTTTTTCCATTTTTGAATCCTAAACCCAGTTTGAGATAAAGCTCGATGGTCTTGAGAATAGTTTGACGATAAGAGTCTGAGACGTCGATCAAAACGCCATCCATATCGAAAATTAAGAGGTCTATCGCCATAGAAGGTATTCTAAATTCTTCTTACTTCGTAGAGGACCGTCTCAACAAGACTTTCCACATCTAACCCCTGCATCTGGTAAAGCTCATCCGGTTTCCCAGAACTTCCATAGGAGGTGATTCCCATCTTATAGAAACGGATGGGAAGGCCCTGCTCTGCAATAAAATTTCCAATGAGACTTCCCAGGCCGGTCTCCGCATGATGATCTTCATAGGTCACCACCACCCCTGTCCGGCACGCATTGAGAATAGCTTCTCTATCCAGATCACTCAGGCAGGAGAGATGGAGAACTTGAACTTCCACTCCCTGTTCCTTCAATTTTTCCCAGGCTTGAATGGCGCGATAAAGCATTCCACCCGTCGTTAAAATGGCCCCGTCTTTTCCTTGGCGGACCAAATCTGCCTTTCCATATCGAAACTCATAGGAGGAACCGAAGTAGGGGGTTCCATCTTCTGAAAGGATGATGGGGGTTGGGGAACGACCCATCGCGACCAAGAAGTTCCCCGGCGTCTTGGCTACATATCGAATGACCCGATCTGTTTGATTGGGGTCGGCTGGCAGAATGATCTTGTAACCAAAGAGGTTCCGCATCACTCCGATATAATCAATACACTGATGAGTATTTCCATCCTCCCCAACATCGAGCCCATTATGAGTGCAGATGAGTTTAAGGTTGGTTCCATTTATATCGTTGAGTCGATGCTGATTGTAGGTCTCATCTACTCCGAATACTCCAAAATCAGCAAAAAAGGAGATGAAATGGACTGTAGAGATAGCTCCGGCGATCGTGGCCGTATTATGTTCCTGAATTCCTCCTTGAAAGAAGTATGTGGGGAACTGTTTGGCAAAGGCATTGGTTTTTGTGGAGGGAGCCAGATCACAGTCAAAAACCACCAGAGGAAGAGTTCCATCTTTGCGAAGATTCACAGAACCCAGATCCACCAGGGCATTTCCAAATGCGGACCGATTGTCCAATTTTTGCTCTTTTCCATAAGTTCTTGGGGATCCTGTTTCAATCGTGGGAATTTCTATCGGATAGTTTTGAGGGGGTAAAAAGAATTCCCCTTTTTCACGCATCTGACGATAATAGGAGAGATCATCCTCCAAACCCAATTCCTTCATCGCCCTTTGAAACTCTTCTAAGGTCAGAGCCCTTCCATGATACTCTTCCTTCCCTTCCATAAAAGAAACCCCTTTCCCCATAGTCGTCCGGGCAAGGATCATGACAGGACGATCGGAAAGGGTGGCCTTCCGCAAGGCTTCATATATTTCCTGGAATTGATGGCCATCAATGTGGAGCACCTCCCACCCATCGGATTCATAATTTTTCGCGATATTTTGTGGCATGATCTCACAGGTGATCCCGCTGATCTGACGACAGTTGTAATCAATGATCACGGTAAGGTTATTGAGGCCGTATTTCACAGCAAATCTTCGGGCCTCAGAGATCTGTCCCTTCTGCTGTTCCCCACATCCCATGGCCACAAAGACATGAAATCCTCTTCCAAGCAGTTTTGAGGCGAGGGCAAAACCACAGCCAGCAGAAAGCCCCTGACCTAAATTTCCCGTATTCCATTCGATCCCCGGAACCCCCTTCTCCACATGCCCTTCAAACGCGGAGCCTGCTTTTCTAAAGTTGACAATCGCTGACTCAATAGGGAAAAACCCTATTCTTCCCAGTGCGGCATAAGCCCCTGGTGAAGTATGTCCATGGCTGATCACGATTCGGTCCCGATCTGGGTGATAAGGAGATTGGGGATCCACCCCTGCATAGGAATAAAGGACCAAATAAAAATCGATCGAGGACATTGAGCCTCCAGGATGGCCAGAGCCGGCTAATGTGGTCATTTTTAGGATATCCCCTCGGGCCAAGACGGAAAGCCTTTTCAGTCTCTCGAGGGATGAGTCATCTAACTTTTCAGCCTGAAATCTTTTTCCGATCATCTTTTCCTCCGTTTAGGCATAGCGCACAAAAAACTGTTTAAATGGATTGGAAGATAGATTTAACATATCGTTTCCATTTTTGGAAGGGATATTGACAGGAACCATGGGTATGATATGTTTTTGAATAAAGGAGAGGGGTCAAGATGAAAGGGATTGAATACCAAAATCGGAAGATCCCCTGCCGGCTTATCATCTTTGATAAAGATGGGACGCTGATCGATTTTACGGCTACTTGGGTTCCCTTGATACGAAAAAGGGTGGATTTTGTTTTGAAAAGATTAGGGAGGAATGGTCCATTAAAGCATTTTTTATTGAAGGCCTGGGGGATTGATCCAATCTCTGGAAGAGTGGATCCCAGGGGGCCTTGCCCGGTTTCGCCCCGCTCCGATGAGATCATCATCGGGACAATGGCCCTTTACCAACATGGTTATCCATGGGATGAGGCAAAACTCCTGGTCACCCAGGCTTTTGAGGAAGCCGATTCCGATGAGGATTGGCGAAAAAAGGTCGTTCCTATCCATGGAATTCAACCCTTTCTTTATCATTTAAAAAAGAATGGGTTTTTAACCGCATTGGCGACCTCTGATGAGCGAAAGGATACAGAGGCCATCCTTCGCTATCTCGAATTGGAAGATCTGTTTGACATGGTTCTCTGTTCAGGGGAGGTGAGTCAACCCAAACCCCATCCCGAAACCATCTATTCCATTTGTCGAACACTTGTTGTGGAACCCCACGAAACTGTTATGATCGGAGATTCGGTAACGGATATGATGATGGGGAAGCAAGCAGGGGTTGCCTTAACCATCGGAGTCCTTGAGGGTGGAGTGACTCCGAAGGAGGAGTTAGAGAAGGTTGCAGACCTTGTCATCTACTCTGTCAGAGAACTGAAATTTATGTGTTGGGAAGAGGAGGAAAGCAGAGGTTGACAAAAACAGGAGACTTAGATATAAAGAGGTTGTGATTTTAAAATGAAGGGAGGTGGGAGGCAATAGAGATAATAAATAAAACAAAAGGAATGTGGAGGAAATCGTTAAGTTAAAATTCAAAAGGAGGGTAAAGGGATGAAAAGAAGATGGCTGGCTTTGGGAATATGTTTAATGACAGGTTTATTCTTTGCAAGTGTGGGGATGGCCAAGGAGAAAGTTACCGTTTATACCTCTCTTGAGACCGATGAGATTGTGAAGTATCTGGAGGTGGCCCGAAAAGATTTACCGGATCTTGAAATTGATATTATTCGACTCTCCACCGGTGAATTAGGAGCCAGGATGTTAGCCGAAAAGGACAATCCTCAGGCCGATTGTATCTGGGGATGGGCCGTAACGAATATGGAGCAATTTATTCCCTTAAAAATGCTCGAACCCTATAAACCCAAAGGGGTAGAAAAGTTAGAAAAACGATTTGTTCATCCTGAATATTATTATGTAGGGATCGACATGTATATTGCTGCCTTCTGTGTGAACACGAAGGTGATGAAAGAAAAAGACCTTCCCATGCCCAAAGGCTGGAACGACCTGCTGAATCCGAAATTTAAAGGACTCATTGCGATGCCAAATCCTGTGGCTTCCGGGACAGGGTTCCTGCAAGTGTCGAGCATCCTTCAGATGTATGGAGCTAAGGAAGGGAAGGAGGATGGCTGGGAGTTCTTAAAGAAATTAGATAAAAATATCGGTCAATATATTAAAAGCGGATCAAGGCCTGCCAAAATGACGGCTCAGGGAGAGTTTGCCGTTGGATGTTCTTTTGATTTTGTAGTGGCCGAGCAGAAGAAACTGGGATTCCCTGTGGAGTTTGTCTTCCCTATTGAAGGAGCGGGCTATGAGGTGGAAGCCAATGCTCTGATGAAGGGAGCAAAAAATCCCAATGCGGCCAAGAAATTCTTGGATTGGGCCATCAGTGAGAATGCCATGAAGGAGTATGCCAAATTTAAATATGGGGTCACTCTTCCAGGCATTCCCACCCGACCGGACCTCCCGAAACTTTCTGAGATTAAACTCTATCCCATGGATTTTGCATGGCAGGCGAAGAATCGGGATGCCATTCTTAAGAAATGGGAGAGCCTCTTCCTGAGATGATCAGAGAAGCATCGCCAAAGGGCACCTCCACAGGAATGGGGGTGCCCTTTTTTATTGACATTTTTTCTAAATTCGATTAAGAGCTATTTAGATAGCTAAACACCTTCTCATTTTATTTTTTCGACGAAGGGAAGGAGAAACTGAGGTTTAAGGAAGAAAAAATGGGAAGAAATCTCCGCTTAGAGAATTTAACCAAACGATTTGGAACACTGACGGCCGTAGACCATGTGAATCTGGAGATTGAGGAAGGGGAGTTTATCTGCTTTTTAGGTCCCAGCGGTTGCGGAAAGACCACCGTGTTACGAATGATCACCGGGTTTGAAACGGTGACCGAAGGAAACATCATCTTTGATGGAAAGATCATCAATGATCTGATTCCTCAGAAGAGAGAATTTGGAATCGTTTTTCAATCCTATGCGCTTTTCCCCAACATGACCGTCGAAGAGAACATTGCCTTTGGCCTTAAAGTGAGAAAAAGACCGAAGAAGGAGATAGAGGAAAGAGTGGATCAGATGCTGGATCTGGTGGGGCTTCGTCCATGGAGAAAACTCTATCCTGCCCAACTCAGCGGGGGACAGCAACAACGGGTGGCTCTGGTTCGAGCCCTGGCACCTGACCCTCAGGTGCTTCTCTTAGATGAGCCCCTGAGTGCCCTCGATGCAAAGATTCGGGTTCGGCTCAGAGCCGAGATCAAAAGGCTTCAGCAGGAGCTCAAAAAAACCATGATCTATGTGACCCATGACCAAGAAGAAGCCCTCTCGATTGCTGATCGGGTGGTGGTCATGGAGGCAGGACAGTTTCGGCAGGTGGGCAAACCCGTCGAGATTTACCAGTCTCCCAATTCAAGTTTTGTGGCTGATTTTGTTGGAACGTCGAATTTCTTTCGAGGAGTTCGCAACGGAGATCGAGTTCATACGGAGAAAAGAGATTTTAAGATTGCCCGGTCTGAATCCCTCCCCGAAGGGGAGGTCTTTTTAGCCATCCGGCCCGAAAAAATAGAAGTATTTAGAACAGGAGAACTCCCGGACGAAGTGGAGAGGTCAAATCTCGTTACAGGACGGATTGATGTGATCACTTTTTTGGGAGCTGCAGTCAGATTGACCATCCATCTGGAAGGAGAGGAAGTCATCTCTGATGTCATTGAAAAGGAGTTCTCCCGACGAGCATTTAAGCAAGGGGAGGAAGTCCAACTCTATTTTCCTCCCGAAGCCTTTATGGTCTTTTCCGCTCAAGAGGGGTCTCGGTGAAGCCAAATAAAGAGGTTCAGGGACTCACCATTTCTGCTCCTGTGAGTAGTGAGCGATGGCTTGTAGGGATGACGATGGGAATCCTTCTTGCCATTCTCGCCTTTTTTATGCTTTACCCGGTCTATGATATTTGTAAATTGAGTTTCCTAAAAGAGGGAGCCTTCACCCTCAAGAATTATCAATCCTATTTTTCAAACCCGAGGATGTTTCGATCCCTGACCAACAGTCTTTATGTCTCCATTGTGACCACTGTGATCACCACCGTTTTTGCCTTCTTCTTTGCCTATGGGCTCACCCGGACAACGATTCCAGGAAAGAATATTTTCTACACGGTTTCTACCTTTCCTCTCATCGCCCCTTCGATTATTCAGGGTCTGGCCCTTATTCTTCTCTTTGGACGGAATGGATTAATTACACGCTACCTCCTTAACACGGACTGGAATATTTACGGGGCCACCGGGATCATTGTGGCCGAGTGTCTTTACTGTTTTCCCAATGCCCTTTTTATTCTTTATACGACCCTCTCGGCGGTGGATACTCGATTGGATGAGGCCGCCCAAAGCCTCGGGGCTTCGGCTCTGAGAACTTTCTTTAAAGTCACCCTTCCCTCAGCCAAGTACGGAATTGCAAGTGCAGCCGCGTTGGTATTTAATCTCACCATTACCGATTTTGGTGTTCCGGTGGTTATTGGAGGAAACTACAGCGTGCTGGCCACAGAGATCTATCAACAAGTGATCGGGATGCAGCGGTTTGACCTTGGAGCCACCATCAGTGTCATTCTTCTGATTCCTTCGGTAGGGGCTTTTTTGCTCAATTATTACCTCACCAAAAAAAGCTATGCCTTGATCAGTGGGCAGGCTCGCCCCTTCCTTCAGCCTTCCCGGCCCTTTAAAAAATGGGCTTTTACGATCTACTGTTGGATCCCCACCCTTTTCATTTTGATCGTATTTATTACCGTCTTTGCAGGTTCCTTTGTGAAGACCTGGCCCTATGATTTTACGTTGACCCTTCAACATTTCGATTTCCCCTCTCTGGGAGGAAATGCCCCTCTGTGGACCAAATTCTGGTCCTCTGTGCTGGAGGGACAATGGAAATCCCTGATTGCCTATAAGTATGCCCCCATCTGGAATAGCCTTTGGGTATCGGTCCTGGTTGCTCTCGGAGGAGCGTCTTTGACGCTTCTGGCGGGCTATATCGTGGAAAAGAAGAGACCCAAAGGGGTAGAAGTTCTTTATACGCTGAGCGTATTGCCTGCAGCCATTCCTGGGACGGTCATGGGGTTGGGATATATCCTGGCCTTCAATAAACCTTACTTCTTCATTTATGGAACCTTCTGGATCATTATCATCAACATCATCATCTGTAATTTTACTTTAGGTACTCTTTCCAGTATCGCTAACCTGAAACAGATTGATCGATCGATTGAGGAGGCGGCCATCAGTTTAGGAGCTGACCCCATTAGGACGTTCACCCAGGTCGTCTTTCCCCTGACGAAGACGGCCTTCTTTTCCAATATTACCTTCTTCTTTATGAGAGCCATGACGACTATCAGTGCGGTGATCTTTTTGGTATCGGCTAAAGTGAAACTGGCGGCTATTGAGATCATCTTTCTGGACATCGATGGCCGGACGGCCAGTGCCAATGCCATGTGCACGATCATTATCGTTCTGGTGGTGGCCATGCTTGTCGTCATGAGATTAATCACCGGAAAATCGGGATTGAAGGGGATGAGTGTGACGGCCTAAAGGAGGCATGATGCCCGAAACCTTCACTTTGGAAAAAGGAGTTCCAAAGTATATTCAGATCAGTCACTGGCTTCAGGAGATGATTCAGAAGGGCCGATATGGAATCCATGACAAACTTCCTTCTGAATCGAAACTGGCTGGACTGTTTAAGGTCAATCGAAACACGGTCCGGCAGGCTATTTCGGATCTTGTGGGAAAGGGATTGATCCAGAAGAAGAATGGAGTTGGATCCTTTGTCATTGCTCACTCCCAGCAGCCCGTCAAATATACCCTTCAACATATCTCCAGCTTCACTGATGATATGATCCGGATGGGTTTGAAGCCCCAAAGCAAATTAATAGGAAAGTCTGTGGTGAAAGCTCCTCCGGAAGTAGCCGAAAAGTTGATGTTGGGCCGGGAGAAAAAGGTAATTTTAACTGAAAGACTTCGTTTAGGAGATGGGGTTCCATTGGTTCTCGAACGGAGCTATCTTCCTTATGAGGAATTTAAAGAGATACTAAAGATGCGTTTGACCGGTTCTCTTTATCATCTGTTGACCCGAAAGTTCCAGGTAGAACTCCATCGATCCATCCAAACGTTTCGTGCGATTGCCCTGTCTGATGAGGATGCGAGATTCCTGGAGGTCCCTCCTCGCTCTCCTGCCATTTTTCTTGAAAGTGTGATTTATGATTCAAAGAATATCCCGGTGGAGGTTCTTCACGCGATTCATCGAGGGGATAAATATGTCTTTGAAGTTGAATCCGGAAGATACCGATCCGACCTCAAAGGATAGATTCTAAAAAGACTTGACAAAAAGAGAAGACCTTGTTACCTGTATAGATAGCTAATCAGCAATTTATAGAAGGAGGAAGAGATGATCGATTTGAAAAGATTTTTGGTCCCCTGGATTGATCAGGTCACCCCTTATGGAACCGAGGATATTCTTCTGGCATGGTCCAGACCGGAACTCAAAAGGATGATGGTCAACGAGAATCCCATCCCCCCCTCTGAGAAGGTGATTCGGGCCATCACCGAGGCAGCCAAAATGGGAAATCGCTATCCCGACAATGGTCCCCGTCTTCGAGCCAAAATCGCAAAGCTTTACGATCTGAGTCCGGATAATGTTTATCTCAGCCATGGTTCTTCAGAAATCATTGATATGGTCATGAGGCTCTTTGTGACTCCTGGAGATGAGGTGCTCCTCCCCAACCCCACTTTTTCCCTCTATGGCATACGGGCCAGGGCGGTAGGAGGAAAGGTGGTCGCCATCGATATGACTCCGGATCTCCAGTACGATGTCCCGGCTATGCTTCGTGCTGTAACCCCAAGGACCAAAGTCATCATTGTTTGTAACCCTAACAATCCCACCG
>JBDOIB010000362.1:0-1583 GCA_041082155.1 Thermodesulfobacteriota bacterium
GTCTCAAGCGGTGCTCACGGAAATCCAGAATCGATATGAAAAAACCCATGATCTGGAAGCAGGTTTTATTCAAGAGTATATTGGAAAGGTGATGAGACAACCTCAGCAGTCAGAGGGAAAAGTCTATTTTAAAAAGAGAGGAATGATGCGGTGGGATTATAAAATACCCGATCAAAAACTGATCTCGGACGGAAAGACCCTATGGCTCTATCAACCCGAAGAAAAGCAGGTCTTTGTCTATCCTGCAGAGGAGATGATCAAAGAGTTTGGTTTTCTGGCAGGAGTTGGGGATTTGAGGCGAGACTTTAAACTCCTCCACCCTCAGGAAGTTGCCCCCGAAAAAGAGAACACTTATGTTTTGGAGTTAGCCCCTCGAGAAACTCATCCAGCCGTATCCAGGATCTCCTTACGGGTGGATCAGAAAACTTATTATATCGTACAGGTCGATGTGATTGATGGTTTGGGAAACGTAACCCGAACCCGTCTTACGGAGATTCGAACGAATCAAGGCCTTCCCGACTCGTTCTTCCAATTTAAAATCCCGCCAGGAGTTGAAGTGATCAAAACCTCTCCCTCTTCTGCAACCGGAGGAAAGGGAATTCAAAAGAAGTAAGCAATGCCTCTTTTTAGAACCGAAGCCATCGTCATCCGATCCCTCCCTTACGGAGAATCTGATCGAATTCTCACTTTCTTTACGCGAGATTTTGGAAAACTCAAAGGGATGGCCAAGGGAGCGAGGCGAAGTAAGAAGCGGTTTCAGAATACCCTCAGCCTTTTTACCTATCTTCGGTTAATCTTTTTTGAGCGTGAAGGAATGGGTTTGGTGCGCGTGGAGGGGGCTGATGTTCTTCAGGGATTTCCTCGAATTCGAGAGAGCTTGAAGAAAATCTATTATGGGAATTACTATCTTGAATTGATCAATGAAATGACAGGAGAGCGGGAGCCCAACAAAGAAGCCTTTGAGCTCCTTTTATCTTTTCTTTTGAACCTTGAGTCAGAAGAACCTAAAGAAGAGTGGCTGCGAATGTTTGAGCTAAGAATTCTATCCCTATTTGGATATCGCCCTCATCTCACCCGATGCGGTCTGTGTCAGAAGGGATGGAAGGAGTTAGAGAAAGAACCCGGCCTGTTTTTTTCTATTGAAAAAGGAAGCTTAATCTGTAGTTCCTGTTCTAAAGGTTATAATGATATTTTTTGCCTCTCTTTAGGGACCGCTCGTTTGCTCGATGAAATTTCTCATGCCGATTTTAAGAAGCTTGAAAGGCTTAGGTTTACACCCCAGGCCCTCTTGGAGAGTCGAGAATTCCTTCCAAGATTTATAGAACGCCAGCTGGGGAAAGAGTTGAAATCATTAAAGACTTTAAAGAGTTTAAAGGAGATGGGTTGAGCTGAAATTCTTTCGGATTTGACATTTAGATTCTATCGTGATAAACCCAACCCGTTTAAAAAAAGAAGGAGGAAAGAAGGGATGGACTTTCAGGAATTGATTTTTGCCCTGGAGAGATTCTGGGCGGATCAGGGATGTGTCATTCAGCAACCCTACGATATTGAAGTGGGTGCCGGAACCTTCAATCCAGCCACCT
>JBDOIB010000387.1:0-5128 GCA_041082155.1 Thermodesulfobacteriota bacterium
GCATAAGGACCAACCGCAGAGCTGATATTTCCACAATTGGCGGAATAGTCCACAAAAGGTTTATCAATGCCCACGGCTCCGAAGGTATAATAAATATCGATCTCGGGATCCTCTGCCTTAGAAATGATCGCGAGTTTGCTGGTTAAGGAATCCGCTCCACCCAGGCCATCGATCTGGCGAATATCTGGACTTCCGAAAATAGCTAAGATGATGCGGTCTCGTAATTTGGGATCTTTAGGGAGATCCCGCTCCATCAGAAAAATTCCCTTGCTTGTCCCTCCTCTCATGATCGTACACGGAAGCGCCGTCTTTCGCCTCATTGAGATTTTCCCCCTTAGCTTAAAAGTTGGGTAACTTCTTTGATTTCCTTAACCTCCTCTATCCTTTTAATCTTTTCAATAATGGCCCCGGTTTTCTCTTGAGTGATCAAGCCTTGAGTTAAACTTCTGAACTTCTGGGCAACTTCTTCAAAACTCATGGGTTTTTCAAAAGAGCCCGATGGTGAATCGACTCTTATTTCGAATCTTTTCTTATCTTTTAAATGAACTTCGACTCGGCTTGCAAATCTCTCAGGATAAAGTTTATCGATCTCGGGATCTAAATAAACTTCTACACGGTTGGCAAGGTTTAAGATTTCTGGATCAGAAATCTTCTCCTCTGAGAATTGTTCAATGAAGGCCTTCTCCTCCATCAAAGAGACAGCCAAACAGTATTGAAGGCTCATCTGTGCCTGAAGCACACTTACGGGTTTGTATGGAAATCCACACTGGACGATGACCCCATGGGCCGTTCCCACCCGAATCTTATCAATCTCCGAAGGAATAAATCCATGAGTTTTCTTTAAGCTGAGGATCCCATCAATGGAGGAATGAATGCTTGCGCAACAGGCATAAGGTTTAATATTCGTTTCGATGCTAAAAAACTTCTCTCCCAAACCTTCAAGGATTAAATGAGGATTAGCCTCATCCGAGGTGGCTTTGAAAAACCCTCCATCTTCAGCCTCAAGAATCTGAGAAGGCCCTTTAAATCCTTTTGAGGCGAGGAGACTCGCAATAATTCCGCTCTGGCTTGATCTTCCCGGATGAAATCGCTTACTCATGGCCCCATCCACATTGAAGGCCCAAAGTCCTGCGGATTGACTGCCGGCAAGACCCAGGGCACTTGTCATCCTCTCCTCATCCAGCCCGAGAAGATTGCCGGAGGCTGCTGCCGCTCCAAAGGTCCCGGTCGTTCCGGTAAGATGCCATCCTCTTAATCTGGATGAATTAGGCCCTGTAGCAAGAGCCACTCTTACCATGGTCTCATATCCTGCCACCATCGCCTGAATGATCTTCTTTCCAGGGGAGTTTAACCTTTCTCCCATGGAGATCACGGCGGGAATGACCACAGCTCCTGGATGAATTTTTGCATTATGATAATCATCGAAATCAAAACTATGGATCATCACTCCCAATCCAAGAGCAACATTGGAGGCCGGACCCTTAAATCGCTCCAGCCAGAGGGTGGACTCTCTTCTTCCTCTCTGCTCTTTGATCATCTGACTAACGACTCGAGCCCAGGGCTGTTTCGTTCCAAAGATTCCACAACCGATCCCATCGAGAAGATACTTCTTAAAACCCTCAATCAGATTGAAATCTAAATCTTCAAAGCGAAGATTGGAAGAGAATCGGGCTAAGGCTCGTGTGGGATTCTCCATCACCTCAGACCCCTTTCAGGGCTTTTGGTTTCTTAAAGATTGGATAAAGGATTGAAAACACAGCTCCGCAAAGGAGGATAAGGCTGATCGGACGGGAAATTAGAATCAAAGGATTCCCTAAAGAAAGGAGGAGGGATCTTCTGAGAGAGAGCTCAGCAAGGTCACCCAGCACAAGACCCAGTACAGCGGGTGCGATGGGAAAGCCCTGTTTTCTCATAAAATAACCGATGAGACCAAAGGCGAACATTACATAAAGATCATCGACATTATTGTTTAAACCGAACGCCCCGATGACACAAAGAATAAGAATTGCGGCTGAAAAGACCGAATAGGGAAGCCGGGTCAACTGGAGAAAGACCCGAATCCCAATAATCGTCAATCCAAGAAGAAAGAGATTGGCCATGAGCATGGCTACAAAGATCCCATAAATGATGTCAGGTTTCTGACTGAGAAGAAGAGGACCGGGTTGAAGTCCATGGATCATAAAAGCGGCGATCAACATTGCGGTGGTATTGCTTCCCGGAATTCCTAAGGAAAGAAGGATGGTCATCGAACCTCCTGTAGAGGCATTATTGGCGCACTCCGCAGCCATCAACCCATCCACTGCCCCTTTTCCAAATTTCTCCGGATTTTTAGAGGTCCTTGCAGCCTCCCCATAAGCAAGAAAGGCCGCAATGGTCGCCCCTGCACCAGGCAGAGCCCCAACAATGGTACCGATGATAGGAGAACGGATAAGATTGGTCAGATTCTTTTTGAACTCCGAAAGTTTCGGGAATTCTTTACTCATCCCCCTATAGCCCGATGCTTCTTTATACTCTTTAAAGGGTTCTTCAGCCTCGATAAATATCTCTGAAACAGCCAGAAGTCCTACCATAGCTGTCACAAAACTTACTCCTCCGAGAAGGATACTTGTTCCAAAAGTGAATCTTTCAACCCCCGTAATTCCATCCGTTCCGATCATGGCTAAAAATAATCCAAAAAGAGCAGAAATAATGCCTTTTAAAATGGAACCTCCCGAAAGTCCGGAGACCACACTTAAACCGAGAATGGTGAGGGCGAAATACTCCGGGGGTCCGAATCGGAGGGCAAAGTTTGCTATCACTGGAGTGGCAACCATCATGACGAAGACACTGAAAAGCCCCCCTCCAATAGAGCATAAAAGAAATACCCATAGGGCATAGGCCGCCCTTCCCTGTTTAGCAAGAGAATGTCCTTCGATCACGGTGGGAACAGAAGAAGGCTCTCCGGGAATTCCGAAGAGAATGGAGGTGATCGAGCCTCCCGTGATTCCTCCACAGTAGGCACTCACCAGGATGGTAAAGGCGGTGATGGGGGACATCGCATAAGTAAAGGGAAGAAGGAGAACAACCCCCATAGAGGTGCTGATCCCGGGAAGTGCCCCCGCCATCAGTCCCCAGAGGCCCCCCAGACAGATGGCTAAGAGGTTCTGGGGAAGGAAAATGGTTGAGAATGCGGTCAGATAGTGCTCAATCATAAAGATAGCTCAATAAAAAAGTCGACTGAAGGCAGCGAACACACCCATTCCTTTGGGAAGGGGCATACCAATCAACTTACCAAAAACTAAAACAATTAACCCTGTGACCAGGAGAGGAGAAAGCATGAGGACCCACTTTCTCCTCTCCCCAAGAACAAAGATAAGGGGAAAAATAAAAAGAAGGGTAGAGAGAATAAACCCGATAAAAGGCATCACGGTGATATAAAAGAGGAGGCATAGGACACTCAATATAACCTTTACTCGGTTCTCTCGAGAATATCCCTCTTTTTTTTCCAGACCTTCTTCCTCTTCCACATTTTTTAATCTCCCCTCCTTAATCAATGAAACAAAACTAAGAATGGTTGCGGAAGAGAGAACGAGCAGAGGCCAAAACCCACTTCCTACTTCACCAAAACGCCTAATCTCATGCAAACCGAAGGCGTTGATCAGCATGAATAGAAAGAAAACAAACACAGCCCCGTTTGCGAACAAACGATTTCTTCTCATCTTTTGTTATATTTTTAACCCCGGGTTATTTTACATAACCCAGATCTCTCAATACTTCAGTAAAGAATTTCACCTGATCTTCCCAATATTTCCTGGTCTCTTCGGGACCGAGGTAACCAGGCCTTGCATAAAGATGGTTATCCTGTTCAAATTTCTTATAGACGGGGGATTCAAGGGCCTTCTTAATGACGTCATGAAGATATTTAATCCGATCCGGAGGAGTCCCTTTTTTCACTGCCCAGGCCCTCATCAATCCATGAGTATAATCAATCCCCAATTCTGGCGTACAGGGTACATCCGGAAGAGCTGGATGTCTCTTTTCCATTAACACAGCAAGGGCCCTTAATTTGCCCGCTTTTACGAGAGGTAAAGTTTCGGCGAGCTCCTCTAAGGCTCCATGGATGTGGCCTCCAAGGATGGCCGCTTTGATTTCAGCTCCTGATTCAAAAGGAACAAAGGTGACTTCTACTCCAACTTTTTTAAAGAAGGCTACGGTTTGAATCTCAGACCACCCTCCGGGAGAGGTTCCGGCAAACTTAAGCATTCTGGGACTCTTCTTTCCATATTCAATCAGGTCTGAAAGGGTCTTAAATTTCGATTCACCCGAAACAAAAACGGTGGTCGTATCCCATTGGATCCTCATGATAGGATCAAAATCTCTCAAAATATGGGCACGGGTTTTAGGTTTTACCGCATCAATGAGGTGAGAGGTGGTTACAGCGAGAATGGTATAACCATCTGCAGGCTGCTGGGCCACATGAAGCATTCCCTTGGTGGCTCCACCTCCTGGCATATTGGTGATGACAAGAGGAACAGGAAGCAGTGGTTTTAATCCTTCGGCGACAGCCCGTGCGGCTGTATCGCTTCCTCCACCCACTCCAAAGGGCACAATGATCTCAATCGCCCTCTCCGGGAAGGTGGCCTCCGCCTTATCCCAAATCACTCCCATTAAGACCAATGAAACACACATTAGATAAAATATTTTTTTCATGCTTCTTATCCTCCTTTAGAAATATTTTTTTCAATATATAAAAAAATTAAACCCAATTGTCAAAAAAATAAAGACATCCTATTGTTCCACCTTTCCAAAGACCAGGGAAGTGCAATTTCCACCAAAGGCAAAAGAATTGAAGAGAACCACCCGAACCTCTTTCTCTCGGGCCGCTTTTGGAACATAATCAAGGTCACAGTCTCCATCTCCCTGCCCGAAGTTTAGAGTGGGAGGGACAAGTTGATAAAGGATGGAAAGGATAGAGGCAATGGCTTCTATTCCCCCTGCTGCTCCCAAACATTGTCCGACCATCGACTGGAATCATTTTGCGGATCACAGCCCTACAGCAATAAAAAAGACTGGTCAGGTTCGTCTTCAAGAGAGAATCCCAGTCTTCATCACTCATGAGCATTAGAAAATTATCTCGAATGAGTCCCAC
>JBDOIB010000429.1:0-14416 GCA_041082155.1 Thermodesulfobacteriota bacterium
TAGAGGGGAAGATATTCGGTAAGAGGTCTATTGGAGATGACCACTCCAGCCGCATGGGTGGAGGCATGCCGGACTAACCCCTCTAAGGATTTGGCGATCTGGAAAAGGGAGGCTACTTTTGAATCGTTCTCAACCATCTCTTTCAATTTAGGCTCTCGTTCTAAGGCTTGATCCAACGTGATGTTGAGAGGGACTCCGGGAATTAATTTGGCTATCCGATCGACCTCGGCATAGGGCATTCCCAGCACTCGACCCACATCTCGGATGACGGCCCTCGCCTGCATCTTTCCAAAAGTAATGATCTGGGCCACATTCTCTTTTCCATATTTCTCCATCACATATTGAAGGACCTCATTTCGTCGATCCATACAAAAATCAACATCCACATCAGGCATACTGCTCTTTCGGCCGGGATTTAAGAATCGCTCAAAAATGAGATCATACTCGATTGGATCTAAGTCGGTAATCTGTAAGGCATAGGCCACCAGACTGCCTGCCACCGAGCCCCTTCCTGGGCCCACTGGAATTTTGTTTTCTTTGGCGAACCGAATGAAATCCGCGACGATCAAAAAATATCCGGAAAATCCCATGGATTGAATGATCTTGAGCTCTTCCTCCAGGCGATCCCGATAAAGGGGACGTCGTTCTGCAGGGATCTTTTTCAGGGAAGTCGAAAATCTTCGTTCCAATCCCTCTCGTGCCAATTTTTCTAAATAACTTTCGGGAGATTCCCCTGAAGGGATCGAAATCTTAGGAATATGTTTTTCTTCAAATCTCAATTCAAGGTTACACTGCTCAGCAATCTCACAGCTACAGGAAAGGGCTTCAGGGAGATCCGAAAAAAGCTCGCTCATCTCCTCAGGAGACTTAAAATAGAACTCATCGGTCTGAAATCTCATTCGATCTGGGTCTTGAAGGGTCTTTCCGGTCTGGATACAGAGCAACACTTCGTGAGCCTTTGCATCCTCACGACGGAGGTAATGACAATCGTTGGTGGCCACCCATCGAATATTTAATTTTCTACCAATCTCCAAGAGACCTTCATTGATCTCCCTCTGATGCTCTACACCCGTTCGCTGAATCTCGATATAGAATCGACCTTGGTCAAAAATTCTTTGATATTCCTGAGCCGCATCTAAGGCCCGTTTCATCTCTCCCCGGCCCACATAGAAAGCCACTTCTCCCTTGAGACATCCGCTGAGGGCAATCAATCCTTCGTGATAACGCATCAGCAGTTCTTTATCCACTCTGGGCTTGTAATAGAATCCTTCGAGGTGGGCCAAGCTCACCAATTTGAGAAGATTGAAATAACCCGTTCGATTCTTAACCAGCAAGGTGAGATGGAACGATCCTTCCCCTCCTTCCCCTCCTTTTTTTTCAAAACGGCTTTTCGGAGCAATATAGACCTCACAGCCCAGAATAGGCTTAATTCCGTGTTTGATGGCCGTCTGATAAAACTCAATGGCCCCGAAGAGATTCCCGTGGTCGGTTAAAGCAAGGGCCTCCATTTGATACTTCTTAGCCCACTCACAGACTTCATCAAAACGAATGGCCCCATCCAAGAGGCTATATTGACTGTGAAGATGAAGATGAATGAAATGGCTCTGTTTCATTTTCTACCACTCTATCCAATCTCAAATGATCCCATGGAATGAGAAAAAGGAGAGACAAGCCTATCAATCGGTCAGTGTTTTAAGAGATACTTCCCTTCTTTGACTTCATAGTGATAGAGCATTCCTTTTTGATAATAGAGGTCTCTTTGCTCCAGCAAGCGGGCAGACACTAACTCCTGCAGGCTCTGTGGATAAGTTCCTTTCTCAAGATAATAGACCTCCAGAGCGTTCTGAATCCGATCCATTTGAGCCCGATGAACGTAGAACGAAGGGGCTTCGATGTTGACCCGTTCGATCTTTGAATCCCAAAAGAGACGAAGAAAAGGAGGTTTAAAATAGATTAAAAGGATAAAAAGGAATGCCAAAAAAGCTCCATAATAAGTAAAGGCCAGTGCTTCCCGAAAATTGATCGATCTCACCTTCTTCATGAGGCTTGGGGTTTGAATCCCAACCGGTTCAATCAATCCCATCTCCATGAGGTTCACTAAGATTTCGCTGGCATTGAATTTCCCAAGAAGACTTCGATCAATGATTTCCTGAACGGTTCGAGTTCCATCGATCAGTTGATAGATCAGTTCTTGCTCCGAGGTCAGTTTCTCCCTTAGGCTTTGTGGAGAAAGAAGATCTAGGGTTTTCCCCTCAGGGGGTTGAGACTTTCGGAAGACCAAGTGGGGGGAAGAAATCTTCTTCTCAATCTCTGCCCATTCATCGACCATTCGGAGAATATTGAGTAAGACATGTTCTGTGCTGAGGGCAAAGGGAATCTTTTTGTAACTCTCTACCAGTTTAAGATCGAAGCTAAAGGTCCCATCCTCCCACCAGAAAAGATCATAAATGGTTTCATAGATCTGGGTGGAGATGACTTTCTGGATATCCTCTTTGGTAAGTAACCCAAGTTCGACTAGGATTTCTCCCAAGTATTTCAGAGTCTCCTTCTGAATTCGGAGAACCCTTTCCAGTTGTTCTTCCGTAATGAGCTGGGCTTTGACCAAGATCTCCCCGATCAGGTCCTTTTTCCCTCGATAATTGGAGTAAACATGAACAATCATTCCGTCCACGAAAGAGATCTCGACTAAATTCTTTCCTCTTTGAACCTTCAGGACGCCTGTTTTGAGCTGCTGCCCGATGAGCTGAATAATCTCGGTGATACTGAAATCTTTTAACGTTCCTTGTAAGGCCATCGATTAATCCTTTTGAACTTCAATTTCAAACAACGGTTTCTGTCTTCTAAAATCCCACATATAAAGGAGATAAAATAGAAGAAAGAGTCCTCCCCATAGGAAAACGAGGAGAACCGAGTGAAAGGATTGAAGTCTCATATCCGGAATCAAGCCGTACCAGAAGAGAAAGCGTAAAATAAATATGAAAAATAGAAAAAGAAGGATCAGTCCTTTCAATGATTGCCCCCTCCAGAGATACCCAAATCCAGTAAAGAGATAGGAGAGAAAAGTGCTCGTCACCTGCTCCTCCTTTTGAAAGGCCTTGGCCTGAAGGGATTTCTTCTCCATGATCTTGGGATGAAGTTTCTCTTTCTGGACAAAAAGGCGATAACAATTGAAGCAGATAAACTCTTGCTTCTGTGTCTCTAAATAGAAACGATAGGTTGGACTCCCACACATCGGACAACGAGTCATGAACCGTTTGGTCCGAGCGTACCGGGTGAATCCAATCAGGAAAGTCAAAAATAAAATGGGAGCTAAAAAAGGAATAACCGATGGAACCCTCTCAAACCAAGCCTTAAAGAGGAGATAAAGAAATCCTTCCTTTCCCATGAACTGATTGAGACACCTTTGCCAGAGGGTATGAGTACTTAACGATTCATCGATCACAAATCGATTCATATGGGGCGAATCGACGACCATCGAATGGAAATCGATGAGTCCTGGATCAAGCTCTCTCGCCTTCTGAAAGGTTCGGTCAATCTTCCCCGAGAGAAAGGTTTCTTGAGAGTAGGCCCGAGAAAGATTGTAATAATAGGCTCCCTTGTGGGGGTTTATCTGAATCGCTTGTTGATAGGCCGAAATGGCTAAAGGAATCTGTTTTTGGGCCAGATAGACATTGCCTAGATTGGAAAAGGCTTGGCTGAATCGTGGGTCATATTCAATGGCCTTTCGATAATACTCTTCGGCTTGTGGATACTGGCCCTGTTTCTTTGCAATCAATCCAAGGGTGAAAAGGACTTCAGAGTCATTGGGGTGACTCCGAACCCATGCTCTTAACTTCTCTTCGGTCGCCTTGGTCCAGTTTCCATGGTTTGCCTCATTCATCTCTAAGAGGATCTCCGAGTTCGAACTGTTTAAAAAGGAGGTGGAGGATCTGAGAAAAAAAGGGAAATAGGTCGTGATGATCAGAAACAATACAATAAACTTTTTTTCTCGTTGAGGGACATATCCCCAAAGGAGAGTAGACCAAAAAAAGAGAGACCAGAGAAGATCAAACCGGAGAAATATGGGGAGGAAAAGAACAAAAACCTTAAGGCCATTGATCAGAAGACTCTGGAATTCTTGGGTTAAATTCTTTCGAAGATCATAAATATAGAGTGGAAGATACTTGATCAGAATCACAATCCCGAAGAGAATAAAACTCATAAGAATCGCATTGGATAGAATATAGAGCCCGTGGTAACTCAATCGAAGAAGGCTTGGATAATCCTGAAATTTTTTAATCTCTCCCCTCAAAATCTCTGAGAATACCTGATGAAGATGGAGTGGGTTCTTCTTCCAATAAATCTTTGCCATCTCCAGATGGGGCTGAGAAAGCACCGGAGAGATCTTCATGGCATAGGTGACTAATTCCTGCGCCTTTTCTATCTCCCCTCTTTCTCTTGCTTCTTGAGCCTTCCGAAGCAAAAAGAGAGAGACCGTAGGAAGATTCTTTATCCCCTTATCCAGCTGGGTTTGATAGAGGGCTTCAAGTTCTTTCTGGGTGAGGGTGAAGCTTTTTGATTCGGAGGTCCTCTTTTTTAGAAATCCTATGTCTTTAAGGTCGAGGGCCGCTTCTCTTTCGGTATAGGTTCTTGTGGAAAAAAAATCTGAAGAGAGAGGGAGGGTCTCCCGTTTTGAGAAGAACCCCAAATAGTAAAAGAGAACCACCAAGGTAATTACTAAAATAAGAATAGCCTTTTTCAATTCTGAGCGTCCTCTCTCATCACTTCTATTTTTTCTTACTCTAATCGATAGTTGGGAGCCTCTTTGGTGATAATCACATCATGGACATGACTTTCTTTAAGCCCTGAGGAAGTAATTCGGATAAATCGCGCCTTCTCTTGCAATTCCTGAATATTTCTGGCTCCCACATAACCCATCCCCGCCTTTAACCCTCCCACCAGTTGTTGGACACAGAAGGACAAAGCTCCTCGATAGGGGACCCTTCCTTCTATCCCTTCGGGGACAAGTTTTGCTTCGCTCTCCACCCCTTCTTGAAAATAGCGGTCTTTACTGCCTTCTTTCATAGCCTCAATAGATCCCATTCCTCGATAGACTTTGTAACTTCGCCCCTGATATAGAACGATCTCTCCAGGAGTCTCATCCGTCCCTGCAAAAAGATTGCCAATCATTACGGAGCTGGCCCCAGCAGCGATTGCTTTGGTAATATCTCCGGAAAATTTTATTCCCCCATCGGCAATAATGGGAACTCCATACTTTTTTGAAACCTCTGCCGTTTCCATAATCGCTGAAAGTTGGGGGACCCCTACCCCTGCAATGATTCTGGTGGTGCAGATGGACCCTGGACCTACTCCCACTTTTACTCCATCTGCCCCTGCCTTAATAAGAGCCAAAACTCCCTCGCGGGTGGCTACATTTCCGGCAATGACCTGGATATCTGGATAATTCTCCTTTATATCAAGAACCGTTTCTATCACATCCTTTGAATGACCATGAGCTGTATCCACGACCAATACATCGACTCCTGCCCTGATGAGAGCCTCTACCCTTTCCTCGCGATCTTTCCCGGGTCCAATGGCAGCTCCCACCCGGAGACGTCCTAAGGAGTCTTTGCAGGAGTTGGGGTATTTCCTCATCTTTTCGATATCCTTAATCGTAATAAGTCCTTTGAGGTTGTTGTGCTCATCGACGACCAACAATTTTTCTATTCGATGCTTATGGAGGATCTCTTTGGATTCCTCCAAAGAAATCCCGACAGGGGCAGTGATCAAATTCTCCTTGGTCATCACGGTGGAGATCTTCTCGTCCAGTCTCTTTTCAAACCTTAAATCCCGGTTGGTCAGAATCCCGACGAGCTTTCCATCTTTTGTCACCGGAACCCCTGAGATGCGATATCGTTTCATCAGCTCCAAGGCCTCGTAAATTTTTTGATCTGGATGCACCGTAATGGGATTGAGGATCATCCCGCTCTCAGATTTTTTCACTTTATCGACCTCAAGGGCTTGATCAGCGATCGAGAGATTTCGGTGAATGATTCCAATTCCTCCCTCTTGGGCCAAGGCAATGGCCGTTCTGGCCTCTGTCACCGTATCCATGGCTGCGCTCACCAGAGGGATATTCAGTCGGATACCCCGGGTTAATTGAGTGCTCACATCGACATCTTTAGGCAAGACCTCGGAATATCCTGGAACCAGCAATACATCATCAAACGTAAGGTATTCTGGAATGGAATGACGATCGTTCTCCATAACCTTCTCTCTCTTTATTAAATTTAAATTTCAATCTGTATATCAAAGGAATCTTCGTTTGTCAAATCTTCCGAATCCTCTCTCCATTCTCCATTTGAAAATTTCTTCCATGAGGAAATCTCCTTCAACTTTTTTTCCAAGGCCACAAAAAAGTTTCCAAGGCTTTCCGGACGAAGAGCTGAGATGGAGACCCCTCCATACCTTTGGCAAATCTCCCTGACCTCCTCGGGGTTCGCACGATCTTCTTTGTTGAACACCAATAATCTTGGAATCCTATCCAATTCCAATTCCACAAGAACCTTTTCGATCGTCTGAATATGAGTCTGAAAACGAGGATGACTGACATCCACCAGATGGATCAAAAGATCAGATTCTTTCAATTCTTCAAAGGTAGGCCGAAAGGCCCCCATTAAGTCTTTTGGAAGATCCTTAATAAACCCAACCGTATCGGTAAGGATAATGGAATGGGTTTCGAGGAAAGAAGCATCTCCCCATCGCAACCTTCTGGCGGCAGGGTCCAAAGTGGCAAAGAGTTTGTCTTCGACCTGAAAATGGCTATGGGTGAGGAGATTAAAGAGGGTGGACTTTCCTGCATTGGTATATCCAATAATGGAGAGAATAGGAATTCCTGTCTTTTTTCGACGCGCCCTTCGCTGTTGCCTCCTTAAACTTAACTGTTCCAACTGCTTCTCCAGAAGGTGAATCCGATCCCTCACCCTACGACGATCGATCTCCAATTTGGTCTCTCCGGGGCCTCTGCCTCCAATTCCCCCTGTCAATCTCGAAAGGGCAAGTGTTTTCTTGGCTAATCTTGGGAGAAGATATCTCAGCTGAGCCAATTCTACCTGAAGTTTCCCTTCCTGGGTGTGTGCTCGCTGGGCAAAGATATCAAGGATGAGTTGGGTTCGGTCAATTACCCTAAGATCGGTGAGGTCTGAAATCGTTGCAATCTGTCCCGGTGTAAGGTTTTGATCAAAGATCAGAAGATTGGCTCCCAGTTGCAGACATTTAATAAGGACTTCTTTAAGTTTTCCCTCCCCGATCAGGGTGGTATGAGAAAAGGTCTGAGGTCGCTGAATGATCGTATCGAGGACATGGACTCCTGAAGATTCTGCTAATTCCTTGAGTTCTTCCAGAGAGGCTTCAATATGGTCCTTACTCTCTTTACTCACAGAGATGAGGAGGGCTCTGTCTTTTGAACCTGGTGGGGAGACGGCTTTATGAGTTTTTTGAAACTCGTCTTCCAAGGACTCAATAAATTTTAAAAAATCGTTCTCTAATTTCCTGAAGGAGGGGAAGGTTTCGATCTTTAAAACCTGTTTTTCAGGATTCTCAGGTAGGAGATGGGCGGAATAGAATCTTTCTGAGTGTCCATCCTTAGAAATCGGAAGGGCCACCATCATATCGAGCCTAAGAAGGGTAAGATCGGTAAGGTCCTCTTCGGTGAGGGGTTCTCCTTGAAGATGGGTATGAACAAGACGGAGGCCCCGAAGCCTTGGGACTCCCGTTCGATACCTCTGGAGGTCAGGAATGATAATCCCTTTTTGATCCCCCACGATGACCATTTCAATGGTTCCTCTTCGACCAATAAGAATACCAATCTGTCTTCGAATTTCAGAGCTGATGTCAATAAGAAATCGGGCGATCTCTGACGTTACAATCCATTGAGGGGGGATCTTTTTCCGATAGAGCCGCTCAATCTTTCTAAGCTGGCTCGATTTTAAACCGATCGTATTTCCAAAAACGCGATTAATTGAGTCCTCCTTTTTGAAAAATTTTAATACTCTCTCAAATGGAAGTCAATTCCTTTGATTCATTGAGAATTTCGATTTCTCCTCTTCTCTCATCTTTTAAAATTTTAACCTCTAAAAAATGTTCGATCACCCACAAATTAGTCCGAAGGTGCTCTGTCATTCGCATTGTGGTCAACGAGGACCTTCCTTTAGCAAGGGCCATCCAAAGGACTAATTGATCTGCAAGGTGAGAATCGAGGCAACCCTCTGAATCCATATACTCCATCAAGCAATCCACGGCCTCATCAGCCACCCTTTCAGCAGGTTTTCCTTTCTCTCCCAGGGCGGAGAATCCAGCTACAACCTCCTCGAACTCTGCTAATAAGAAAAAGAATGAACCAGGGCCATTGGAAGGGACATTCCATAGAACATCGATCTCAGGATCCATATTCATTTCTCTCCGTATCCTTTGGATAGCCTCTTCTTTCTGACGCTCTGCCACATGCCGAGGGAGATGAGCAGTGGCTGAAAGTCCTCGAATCTTTTTTAGGGTTCCCCGTCTTTTCAGAGAGATGGGTTTTAGTGGACCGGTTTGAAAAATATCCACCCTCATCACTCCTCCCCCTTTGGGATAAAACCCCCACTTTTCAAGGGCCGTCTCCATCGAAACTCCAATCTTCTTTAGGGTAGGAATCAATACTTCAGAAAAATAATGGAAAGGCGGACTCCAAGGAACGTGAGTTCCCCCTACTAAAGCGATTTTTGAAGGGGTTTGAGCCAAGCAAAGAGGGGGGAGGATGGCCTGAAGAAGAAGGGTGAGAGAACCTGCTGTCGGGATCTCGAACCGGTAGTCTTTAGGAATAATTTTTTTAGGATAAAAGGTTACCTCCTGAGACCCCAATCTGACTCCTTCTGTATGAGCCTCAGTCATCTCGGCTACGGCTTCAATAGCCTTCAAATGTTGAGCCTGAAGCCCTGGATTTTTCCGTTTTGATCGAATATGATGAATGACAAAAGGCTTTGTTAAAATGGCAGAAAGGGCCAGAGAGGTTCTTAAAATCTGGCCTCCCCCTTCTCCATAGGATCCATCAATTTCGATCAATGAATTCTCCCTCATCATTTAAATCAAATAGTGGAAAAAAAGGGGATTGTCAATCATAAAGAGTGCAATCTCGTATTTCTTCATGAAAAATTCATCATTTTGTGTTACTCTTGAATTGGTTTTATTCATGGCTACTCTCATTCTATTGGGTTCTGGAACGGGGATTCCTTCATTAAGAAGGGCATCACCCGGCGTGATGATCCTCTCTAAGGACCTTCACATTTTAATTGACAGCGGCCCCGGTCTATTAAGAAAAATGTTAGAGGTGGGGCTCACCTATCGGGATCCAGATCTGATTCTCTATACTCATCTTCATCCTGATCACACGGCAGACCTCATTCCTATTCTGTTTGCCTGCAAATATGGAGAGTTCCCAAGAGAAAAGAATCTTACCTGTATAGGAGGTCCTGGGTTTAAGGATTTTTTTAAAGGCTTAGAAGCTCTGTATGAGCCTTGGATCAAGCCCCAGACCTATAAACTCTCCATCAGGGAACTATCGCAGGAGGAGATCAGCTTTAGAAACCTTAAAATCGTCTCCAGATCAATGGCTCATCTGCCGGGAAGTATTGGGTATCGAATTGAATTTGAAAATGGCAAATCGGTGGCCATCTCGGGAGATACCGATTATTGTCAAAATATTGTAGAATTAGCTAAGAATACGGACCTTCTTGTCCTTGAATGTTCTTTCCCTGATGGAAAGAAGGTCGAAGGGCATCTCACTCCTTTTTGGGCTGGGAGGATTGCGAAGGAAGCGAATTGTAAGAAACTTCTGTTGACCCATTTCTACCCTCCCTGTGATCATGAGGATATTCTTTCCCAATGTCGAAAAATTTATAACGGTCCTCTCCTGATCGGTGAAGATTTGATGAAAATCGAATTATGATCCATATTATTTGACAATCCATACTTTTTAAGATATTTTGATAAAAAGGATTTTTCATGAGATGAGACGAATCCTCCTCTTTATTCTCCTTCTCCTTATTTTATTCCTGAAGGGATCAGCCCTTCCACAGGAAAAACCCCCGATTTATCTTATCGAGGTAGACGGAATCATCAATCCTGCTACTGCAAAATTTATCATCGAATCGATTGACCAAGCTCAGGAAAAAGGGGCACAGGGGATCATTATTCAACTCGACACGCCTGGTGGCTTAATGGAGTCCATGAGGATCATTGTTAAAAGGATTCTTACCGCCAATATTCCTGTCATTGTCTATGTGGGCCCCCGGGGAGCAAGAGCGGCCTCAGCCGGAGTCTTTATCACCCTCTCTGCTCATATCGCCGTCATGGCCCCGAGTACCCACATCGGAGCGGCCCACCCGGTCACTTTAGGAGAAGGAAAAGAGAGTAAAACAATGTCTGAAAAGATCGTCAACGATACGGTCTCTTATATTAAGACGATTGCAAAAACAAGAGGAAGAAATGTGGAGTGGGCTGAGAAGGCGGTGAGGAAGAGTGTTTCCATCACGGAGGAGGAAGCGGTCAAACTGAATGTGGTGGATTTTATAAGTCCTGATGTCTACGATCTTCTCGATCGGATTGATGGAAAGGTGATCAAATTTGATGGGGTGAGTCGAACCCTTGCAACAAAAGGGTTAAAACCCCGTTCCATGCAAATGAGCTGGAGATATAAGTTTTTAGATATCATCTCCAACCCAACGATTGCTTATATCCTCCTCATGTTAGGAATATATGGCATCTTTTTTGAACTCTCCAATCCTGGCTCGATCCTTCCGGGAGTGGTTGGAGGAATCTTTCTGATCCTTGCCTTCTATTCCCTCCAGATGCTTCCCATCAATTTTGCGGGATTGGCCCTTATCCTCTTTGCAATCATTCTGTTTATTGCTGAAATTAAAGTGGTCAGTCATGGGCTCCTTTCCGTGGGAGGTGTGATCTCACTTTTCCTTGGATCCCTGATGCTGATCGAGAGTCCAGCCGAATATATGAGGATCTCTTTGAGCGTCATCATCCCGGCTGTTCTGGTCAGCGCTGCTTTCTTCATCTTTGCTGTCACGATGGCCATCAAGGCCCGGTTGAAGAAACCGACGACAGGGATGGAGGGACTGGTGGATGAAATTGGGGTGGCAGTGACCGATATTGACCCTGAAGGAAAGGTTTTGGTCCATGGCGAATACTGGAATGCGATAAGTGACGAGAAAATTGAAAAAGATCAAAAAATTCGAGTAATTAGTGTGAAAAACTTAAACCTTCATGTGAAAAAAGTATAACAAAAAGGAGGAAGATTATGGGGTTGACAGGATTACCATCTGGTTTATTCTTTCTAATCATTTTTTTAATTATCTTGGCGGCCTCAGCCATTAAGGTGCTGAGGGAATATGAACGAGGGGTCATTTTCCGACTGGGGAGGCTCATTGGAGCAAAAGGCCCTGGGATCTTTTTTATTATCCCCGGGGTGGACAAGATGATCCGGGTGAGTTTGAGATTGGTGACCATGGATATTCCTCCTCAGGATGTAATCACAAGGGATAATGTTTCCATCAAAGTGAATGCAGTGGTCTATTTCCGCGTAGTTGATCCGAATAAGGCAGTCGTGGAAGTCGAAAATTATCTTTATGCGACCTCTCAGCTTGCTCAGACTACCCTTCGAAGTGTCGTTGGACAGATGGAACTTGATGAGCTCCTTGCCCACAGGGAAAAGCTCAATATGCGCCTTCAAGAAATTTTGGATAAACATACGGACCCCTGGGGGATCAAAGTGACATTGGTGGAGACCAAGGCGGTCGATCTTCCGGATGAGATGAGAAGGGCGATTGCCCGTCAGGCTGAGGCCGAGCGAGAAAAAAGAGCTAAAATCATTCATGCGGAGGGAGAGTTTCAGGCGGCGGAGAAGCTTGCTCAGGCTGCTCAGGTGATTGCGACAACACCGGTGGCGCTCCAGTTAAGATTTCTTCAGACCCTGACAGAGGTCGCAACCGAGAAGAATTCGACCACCATCTTTCCTGTTCCGATCGATCTTCTTAAGCCATTCCTTGAAAAGAAGTAAAATCTGTGAGGGGCGATCACTCCTCGCCCCTCTTCTGTTTTAGAACCCAATCCACTTTACTCCAGATCCCTTGAAGAATTCGGACATCTCGTTCTTCCAATTGACTTCTTCCAAAGATGCGTCGAAGGGTCCGCATGATTCTCTTTGGATGTTTAGCCTCCAGGAATCCAATCTCAATAAGGGTCCTCTCCATATGTTCAAACATCCTCTCGATTTCTTTTGAAGAAGCAAGTTGAGGGGAAACCGTTGGTCGAGAAAGGTGGGTTTGAAACATTTCATAACACAGGATCATCACCGCCTGGGCGAGGTTTAGCGAAGGGAAAGTCTCTGAACTTGGAATCCTCACATAGAGGTGGCAAAGGGCGAGTTCTTCATTGGTGAGGCCTTCCTTCTCGGATCCAAAGACGATTCCAATTCGATTCTTTTGGGAAAGGGAAACCAATTTTTTTGCCAATTCTTTAGGGGTCCAAAGAGGGGCCCTTTCCTTTCCCATCCGGGAAGTGGTTCCTACGATGCACTCGATTTCAGCGATAGCTTCTTTTAGAGTTGGAAATTCTTCAGCCCTCTCCAGAATCTCATAGGCTCCTGAAGCCAATTTATAGGCATTTCGATGAATGGGAGAGACCCCATCCACGATGATCAATCGGCTCAATCCCATATTCTTCATCGCCCTTGCCACGGAACCGATATTCTCTGGAAACCTCGGTCTCACGAGAAGGATAAAGATATGATCGAGATTGATTCGTTCTTTCATCTTCCTTATTATATCGTTATTTTTTTAGCTTGACTATCCCTCTTTTTTATCTTAATTAACTCTCCTAAAAACGGTTATAAAATGAAGGTCAAAGTCCCTTTTTTCGATCTCGGTCAACAATTGAGTTCAATAAAAGAGGAGATCCAATCAGCCATCGAAGAGGTCTATGAGACAGGACAATTCATCCTTGGTCCCCAAGTCCTCACCCTTGAGCAGACTATAGCCTCCTACTGCGAGACTCGATACGGAGTGGGAGTGGCCTCTGGTTCAGATGCCCTTCTCCTTTCTCTTATGGCCATAGGAGTGGGACCCAGAGACGAAGTGATTCTTCCACCTTTTACCTTCTTTGCCACGGCTGGCTCCGTTTCTCGTTTGGGGGCCATCCCTATCTTTGTCGATATAGAGCCAGAAACCTATAATATTGACCCGGAAAAGATTGAGGAAAAGATTACCTCAAAGACAAAAGCCATTCTTCCGGTTCATCTCTTCGGCCAGTGTGCGGAGATGGAGGCTATCCTCCAAATCTCAAAAAGACATAACCTTTGGGTCATTGAAGATGCAGCTCAGGCCATCGGTGCCGAGTATTGCCCAAACGAGGAGGCTCCGAGAAGAAGAGCGGGCAGTATGGGTCATCTTGGATGCTTCTCGTTCTATCCGACCAAGAATTTGGGAGCCTTTGGAGATGGGGGAATGGTTGTGACCAATGATCATGGACTTGCAGAAAAGATTAGACTCTTAAGGACTCACGGAAGTCAACCTAAATATTACCATAAATGGATCGGGATCAACAGTCGCCTGGATACGATTCAAGCTGCTATCCTTCTGGTGAAATTTAAATATCTTGATCAATGGACCCGGGCCAGGCAAAGGAAGGCAGAACGATATCAAGAACTCTTTCAGGAACTGATCCAATCAGGAGTTGAGATTGGGCTTCCAAAAATTCGACACCAGAATCGGCATATCTTTAACCAGTATGTGATTCGGGTTCCCAAAAGGGATTTATTACGAAAGTTCTTAATGGAAGAAGGAATTGGAACCGATATCTATTATCCCCTTCCCCTTCATCTTCAGCAATGTTACTCTTTTTTAAATCACCGGCCAGGGGATTTTCCTGTCTCAGAAAAAGCCGCTCAAGAGGTCCTGGCCCTGCCTATCTTCCCGGAACTGACCGAAGAGCAACAATTTTGGGTATTTGATCGAATCCGAGCATTTTATAAGGGATGAAAGAAAGAATTTCCTCCAAAGGAGGAGTCCATAGAATGAAGGATCCAAACCTTCTAGAGCCTCTAATCAAAAAGATCCACCAAAAAGAAGCCCTCGTCGGAATCATCGGATTGGGATACGTGGGTCTTCCCCTGGTCTTGAGATTCTGTGAAGAGGGATTCAAAGTCTTAGGGTTTGATATTGACTCTCAAAAGACTGCCCTTCTCAAAAAAGGGATAAGCTATATAAGATCCATCCCTTCGGAACGAATTTCTCAATTTCGAAAAAAGGATCTCTTAGAAGTGACGGACGATTTCTCTCAATTAGAGAGACCGGATTGCATCCTCATCTGTGTTCCTACGCCCCTGACAGAC
>JBDOIB010000297.1:0-23960 GCA_041082155.1 Thermodesulfobacteriota bacterium
TCTTTGGCATATTTGATGACATCCTGAATCGTTTTGAAAGGACTCTCAGCTCTCACATAAAACATACTATGATCTTGCTGAACGTTACAAAGAGGAGCAAACTCCTTGTAATTTTCTCTCCCGAAGATTGTGTTAATGATTTGCTCAGGGCTAAAGTTATAGATCGTATAGCCATCTGCGGGTTGAGAAAGAACATAAGTAGAGGCTTTGACACCTGCTCCACCCGTAATGTTGGTCACATTGATGGGAACCTTCAGGTATCTTCTTGCAGGCATCATCAAGCTTCTTACAAAGATATCACTTCCCCCTCCAGCTCCGTACTGCACCACCACTTCGATCGTTCGAGTGGGATAGTCTTTGGGTTTGGGCACCTGAGACCAGGCCAAACCAATAAAAGAAACGGTTAAAATGATCATGCCTAACCCAATCCACAACCCTCTTCTTTTCATAACCTTCCTCCTTTCCTTCAAATGGGTATTATAAAGCCTAAATCTCCTTTATGGACGCGAAAGATAATCGAGGGCTTCCAATACACCTCCTTTCTTAAATGGAATTTTGGCAAGAGCAAGTCCCATTTCGATACCACTTAGGGTTCCGGCAAGCATGAGCTCGTTAAAATCTCCCAGATGACCAATCCGAAATACTTTTCCTTTAATTTTTCCAAGTCCGGTCCCGAGGGACATATTGAATCTCTTTAAAACAAGGTGCCGAAATTCATCAGCATTATACCCCTCCGGCATAAGGACAGCGGTAAGCGTGGAGCTATACTCCGCCGGATTTAAGCAAAGGATTTCTAGGCCCCAAGCTTTTATTGCTCGACGAGTTGCCTCGGCTAAGCGATTGTGGCGTGAAAATACATTTTCCAGACCTTCTTCAAAAAGCATGAGAAGAGATTCCCGAAGACCAAAAAGAAGATTGGTTGCGGGAGTGTAAGGAAAGAATCCTGCACGATTGTCCCTCAGCATCGGTTCCCAATCCCAATAGGACTTTGGGAAATTTGAAGATTTATAAAACCTCAGAGCTTTTTCACTGATCGCATTAAAACCAAGGCCAGGGGGAAGCATCAGCCCTTTTTGAGAACAACTAATGGTGACATCAACCCCCCATTCATCATGTTGATACTCTATAGAAGCCAAAGAAGAGATGGTATCGACTAAAAAGAGAGCGGGGTGATTGACCTTATCCATTGCCTTTCTAATTTCTAAAATATTGCTCGTTACCCCTGTGGAGGTTTCATTATGGACCACTGCCACTGCTTTGATTTGATGATCCTGATCTTCAGACAATTTGGCTTCAATTACGGATGGATCCACCCCGTGCCTCCAATCCCCGGGGATGAAATCGACGTGAAGTCCAAGATTGGAAGCCATCTCCTTCCATAGGGTTGCAAAATGACCTGTTTCGAACATCAGAATTTTATCCCCTGGAGAAAGCGTGTTAACAAGAGCTGCTTCCCATGCCCCTGTTCCGGAAGAGGGGAAGATGACCACTTGTCCAGAGGTTTTAAAAACCCTCTTTAGCCCTTCGAGAATTTCCTGAGTGAGTCTTGCAAATTCAGGGCCTCGATGGTCAATTGTGGGTCGGACGATGGCTCGAAGAACCCGTTCAGGAACATTTGTTGGCCCCGGGATTTGAAGAAAATGTCTTCCGCTTAAATATCCATTCATTTAGTTTTCTCCGATTTATATGGAAACTTGGATAGAAACCTTATCTCCAGGGTTTCCCACTGATTCCGTAATATTCTTGCCCCAGTAGTGCTTTTAAAACCATCACCGCTTTAGCCCGGGCTTCCATCTTCTTCTCCATAGGAATATGAAAGTTTGCTCCCAGCTTTTTCTGGCAAAAGGTATGAAAGGTTTCCATGGCCTTCTGACTCCCTGTAATAGGGAGGGCGGGCCAGAAATAGGTATTGATCCCTAAAGCAGTCATTCCTAATGCCTCTATGACTTCCGAACTCCGATTGGCTTCTGGGAAACAGGCCACGATGGGAATTTCTTTCTTTTCTCCTCGGGGTCTTTCGAGAATAAAATCGATGAATTCGCCTTCATCCATATCTATCACGGAGGGAAGATCCTCCCCCAGTTCTTTCAAAAACTGCGTCAATCCCTTTCCACAGAAATTCTCTCTGGAGCTGGGATTAAGAAAACCATATTTTGCCAGGGCAATACTACTCTCACCTTTCGATAAGCAGAGAAGGTCATTTTTCAAAAACTCTTTGGCAAAAGTCGTGATCTCATGGTCTTGAGAAAACTTGACATTCCCACTTCCACCAAAAAGGGCCACTCCCCGGATCTGTTTTTGATCCAGGGCTTTGAGAATCCTCTTCCAGTCGATCATCTTTCTTGTAAATCCCACCATTGAAGATTCTTTGATTGGAGGAATGTCTCGGGAGACACGTTTTCTAAATTCGTAGGATTTTTTAGTTTGTTCCACAATCTCCTTCACGAAGGAAGGGACATTCTTTCTTACTCCATCGAGGGGGAGAATAGGGACTTCGTACTGCCTCGCGATTTCCTTCAAAGAGGGATTGACTCCCTGGTGACCGGCAACGATAAGATCGACCGCTCCGGTCATCAAAGGAATCTCCTGGGAACCGTAATTGGTGACGACAGGGATAGAGAGATTAGGAATGAGAGGAACGATCCCTACCGATAAAACTTCAATCGACGCTTTTTGGGCCTCCTGAGTCATCTTCTGTTTGAGAAGAGGGGAGAGGTAACCATAAAGAAGGAGATTTGGTTTTTCTGTGTTTAAAACCCCTAAGTTCACTTCGATCCGGGTGGGGGTCGAATCTCCAAATGTGGATCTTTTTAGCTCTCCGTAAAGCCTCTGAGAGGTAAGAGAAAGCAGAGATAATCTAAAAATCCAGAGAAGGGTCTCCTCCATGTCCATAAACCCACCCTCTAATTTTTGAGAGGCCTTAAAGAGGTCTCTGACCATTCCATCAGGAAGAATTTTTATTTCTTCCCATTGGCGAACCAAATTTCGCGGGAGTTCTTTTTTAGCCGTACCCCCATCCGTAAAAAGGGATTGGACTATTTTTAGAACCTGATCGGTACGGGCTTTATCTTTGGGTCTTAACGATTTGGCTTCCATTTCCTTTGCAAATTCACTGAGACGATCCAGATAGACCATCGTTCCTTTCAGCACCAATCGGAGAAGGGATTGAATGGCAAGGGTGTCTCGGTCTTTTCCGCAGACGCCCATTTTGTTGGAATCTCTAAAAGGGTGACTGATGCAAGGACCCTGAAGGCAATCCCGGCAGCTCAACCCTGTTTCACAAAAGCCACATTCAGGAAGTTGAGTTTCATAACGATCCCATGTCAAAGAGAATTCCAGCTCTGAGGCTTTAGGCAAGAAATATTCCACTGCCTGATCTATTGTCTTTTTCTGAATAAACTCCATAGGCTGCTCCTTTCTATCCTAAAGGGATAAGACCCAAATATGTTATTGTCTTACAAGGTGTTCAAAAAGCCTTTGTCCTATAATCCTTTCTTTCTTCCAGTCGGATGGCTTGGGTTGGACAGACCTCTGCACAGATCGGGTACCCCATATTTCGACAGCGATCACATTTGATCGCCACCTTAAAGGTGGAAGAGGGGGTGATCACTCCAAAGGGACAGGCCATGACACACATCCAGCAAGCAATACATGTAGGTTCATACACATAAACCAGACCTGTTTCAGGATCTCTTCGCATTGTTCCATTTGGACAGGCTTCAATACAGGGCGCCTCCTCACAGTGTCGACATTGAAGGGCAAAATCCTTTCCTTCCACGAAGACCCTCGGAACCGGTGATGGACTCTCATGAATGGCTTGATAGAGTTCTTTAGAGACCGAGGCGATTTCGGTTGCACACCAGAGTTCACATTGATGGCATCCTGTACATTTATTTTTATCCACCATTAAAATTTTCACGTGATTCTCCCTCCATCCAATTTTTTCTCAAACCTTCCACTTCATTTAAAGTCCTGTATCCATAATCTCTTTGTATTCGGTCTCTGTAAACCGATCGGCAAATCTCCGGATCAATGGCAAAAGGTCCATAAAATTAACCCGGGGACTCATCAGGAGTGGGATATAATCCGTCACATCGATTTTCTTCCTTAAAAGGATTTGATAAAGGCCTGCCTTCTGAGTCTGACCCACTAAAATCACTCCGACCAGACGGCCATTCTTTATGATCAACTTTTTATAAGTATCTTTTGTTCTTTTTTTAATCTCCTGAAAGACTTCTCCTCCTTCACAGGTAGAGCAGGTTTCAGCACGAGTGAGTCCCATCGAGATGGCCGGAATGCCGATAAAATTTCCTATAGAATTTCTTCTAAAAGACCCTTCATAGAATACCTTTTTTCCAGCCATATTGAAACCAGCAATTCGACCTTGCTCCACTGCACAGGGCCAGATCGCATTAATCCATGAAGAATCCCTTGTAATATCATAGGATTCCACCACATCCCCTGCGGCGTAGATGTCAGACACACTGGTCATCATCTCGGCATTCACCTTGATTCCTCCCAGAGAGCCAATTTCTATCCCGGCCCCTTGGGTCAGTTCAATGGCGGGTTTAATCCCGACTGCAATGACGACCATATCACATTCGATTTCTCCCGACTGGGTGATGACCCTCTTCACCTGACCATTCCCTTCAAACCGAAGGGCTTTCTCCCCGAGAATGGTAGTAATGCCCAGTGATTCAATTCTCTTTTGAACCAGGGAGGCTGCTTCTTCATCGAAGACGGTTGGAAGAACCTGCCCGAGTTGTTCAAGGAGGGTGACCTCCATCCCTCTCCGTTTGAGACTGATACTGGATTCTACCCCTACACTTCCAGCTCCGATCACCACGGCTCGCTTTGCTTTGAAGTGATAGATCTTTTCCGCATCGGCCATCGTCTTCAAAGGGAAGATTCCCTGAAGATCAATCCCCTGGATTGAAGGGATGATCGGGTTTCCACCGGTAGCCAGAAGGAGTTTATCATAGGGATAAGACTCCCCCTCGTCGGTTTGAATCGTCTTGGAATCGGTGGAAATCGATTGGACTTTCACTCCTAAGTGAGGGGTCACGCGGTATTGGTCGAAGAAGTCTGCAGATCTGAAACTGAGAAGAGGTTTTGAGAGCTCTTCGGCGATGTAGTAGGGAAGTAAAACCCTTGAAAATAGAGGAGTGGCTTCATCACTGAATAGATCGATAGAGGAGTCTTTATCGATGGAGCGTATGGCCTCCACGGCACTGATGGCCGAAGCACTCCCTCCCACAATCACATATCGCATAGGTGTCTCCTTCACGGTTGAGAATTTAATACAGACTATGGACCATGTATAAAGGAAGTAATTCCTTAAAGAGTTTGATCCCTCGAGTCATGTTATAATTTCCACAGGTACAGCACTTTGCCATTTCGAGACAGGCCTCTTCCACCGTCTTTCTTCCCCTTTTGACATCCCTGACAAGCTTCTTTACAAGATCCGAGGAGATCATCGCATGGCCACACATGGTGGTCGTTTTAAGGATTTCGAATTCGGGGAGCAACTCCGTGCGACCCCAGGTCCCCAAGGAATATTCGATGGTATGAATCCGACCCAGGCCTGCCTCCTCCATACACTGTTGGACGATATCGCTTATTCCTGAGATGATGATGGAGATCCCGGGGCGATTCTCTTTTAACTCTTTCAATAAAGCGACAATCTTTTCGCGATTATCAAAGGTACACTGGACAATCGTTCCATCGGTGACATGACTTAAAATGTCATCCATCGTTGTATTATAGATATTACCTGTTTTCATGTCTCCGAGATTGATCGGGCCATGCTTATAGCAAATGCTTAAAAATTTTTGAGTCTTCGGAGCAGATCCCTTTTTGTTGATCCCCGTAGCAGGGCAGCCCAAGACCACGAAATCATCCTTCAGGTCATCCCATTCCCCTCTTCGATGCAGACTATGCGTCATGATTCTTCCTCCCCTCGTTTTCGTAGAACTTGAAGGCCGGTTCTCCGAGACCTAAATTATTTTTGGTATTGATCGAATACCAGTATCCTAATTGGTCCAATATGGGTTTGATCGGGATTTCTCCTTCTGGAGGGACTTTTGTAATGACCTCTACAGAAAAGACCGTTTCCACTTTCTCTGCTGCTTTTTTGATGGCCTCCAGGATGGCAGGGAGATTCTCAATCTTACATTTCCCCTCCACAATAGCCGAGGTGGCTTTCTCATTGAGGATATCATCCCGGAGCTTTCCAGTTTTTCGGTCAGCCATAAAATGGGTGACTGGATTTTCCTCTGCAAACTCATATCCCAGGGGAGCCAGAGCCATAGCCACCACTTCCACATCCCGGAAATAGGCTCCTATTCCAGGTCTTCCTAACTCAATTCCCACCCCAACCTCTCCGGGGCGATAACGCCCCGAGACATCATTGGTCTTCATCTCCTCTGTTCCTCGGCCTGGAACTTGGGAACCTTTGAATTCAATGAGCGGGTTACTCAGGATACTTCGGACTTCCCTGGGCCAGGGAGTCTCAGGTTGGTAAAGGGCCTTTACAGGACAGATATTCGCTCTCAGGCAAACCCCACAATCGGTACAGCGCTCCTGATCAATCTCGATGTAGACACGGCCTGGAATTTTTTCATGTCTCTTAAAACTCTGAATTCTCCCCATGGGGCAATAGGGAAAACATCGTTTACAGGCAATACATTTATCGGGGTCGGCTTTCATGATCCTCTCTTCCCTCCCAAAAATGTATACAAACTTAAGAGTTAAAATCGATGCTACGTTTTATAGCTTAAACTTAATTTTTTGTCAATAAAAAAATTTATCAATGAAATCAAATAAATCAAAAACTTTCGATAAATGTTCGCCGAAATACACAAATTTTTCATAAAATTAAATTGCATACAATTTTATCTTGACCCCTGACTTAAAAAAATTTATAAAAGATGGGATCCCTACTGATTCAGATTTAATGGAGAAAGGACATATGGCTTTTGAGGTAATCGTCGACCCAGAGAAGTGTAAAGGTTGTGAGGAATGCTTAGAAGTGTGTACATCAGGGGTCTTTTCTATAGAAGGGAGGAAGAGTATCCCGATTCAAATGAAGGCTTGTATAGGTTGTAAAAGCTGTGTTGAGGTATGTAAGGAAAAGGCGATTACGGTAAGAGATCTCGAGAAAGAAATGTCTGAAATTGCCTCCCTTCTTCTAAGAGAGATTCTTTAATCCTTTTTAGGTTCAGGCTCAGGGTGAACGAGTACGTCTGCCCTCGGGATAAGTTTTTGGATAGCCTGCTCGACCTGTTCGGTCAAGTGATGGGCTTCCGATAAGGTTTGGTCTCCATCGACAAAGACATGGACATCCACAAAGGGTTGAGCTCCGGAATATCGAATGCGAACATCGTGACAATTACGAATTCCTGGAAGAGCTTCGACTTCCTCAATAATCTTTTTTCGTAAACCCGTAGGAGCCACGTCGAGAAGAGCCTGGACTGTTCGGATAGCAAGCTTCGCACTGATATAGAGAACGATGAAGACAACTCCAATGGCGGCAACCGCATCAGCATGGTGGAGAAAGGAGAGATTCGGTGCTTTTTGGGAGATAAGCACGCAGATTAATCCGAGGATAACGACACCCGAGCTCCAGATATCCGTACGAAAATGGAGAGCATCTGCCTCTAAAGCCTGACTTTTAAATCGATGGGCCACTCGATAGAGGGCTCGGGATCGGGAAAAATCAACGACGATAGAGATGCTCATGACCAAAAATGCCCAGACATTTAGGTCAATATGAATCTCATGGGTCATCAATCGATGAATCGCTTCGTACAAGATCCAGGCACAAGTTCCTAAAAGAAGCAGGGTTTCAAAAAGGGCGGAGAGGTTCTCAACCTTTCCATGTCCATAGTGATGGGTGTGATCCGCAGGTCGGTCCGAAAATCTGACAGCAAAGAGAGTCATTAACCCTGCCACTAAATCCAGACCGCTATGGGCAGCTTCGGCTAAGATCCCAAGACTTCCTGTGGTCAGTCCTACAATTATTTTAAGAAGGGTGAGGCCTGAGGCTGCAAGGACAGAGTTCAAGGCAATAGACCACTTTTCATGCTTTCCTTGAATGGAGATTTCAACGTCTGTCACTTGTCTACGGTTTATTCACCCAGGACTTGGACTACCAAATTTCTTTGGCGCCGTCTATTATCAAAATCGATAAAGACGATCTGTTGCCATGTTCCGAGACTCAATTTTCCATTCTGAATGGGAATGGTGAGGGAAGGTTTCATTAAGGCAGCTCGAACGTGGGAGAACCCATTACCATCTCCCCATCGCTGGTCATGTTCATAGGGAATATTCGAGGGGACGATTCTTTCGATGGCCTTCTGGAGATCTCGGAGAACCCCGGATTCATACTCAATGGTGGTTACGGCTCCAGTTGAACCTGGACAGAAGACAGTCACCAGGCCATTCTCAATGCTTGAGCGTTTGGCAACGGATTCTACCTGATCCGTAATATCAATAATGTCACTGAACCCTCGGGTACTGAAAGAGATCGTTTCAGAAAAAACCATCATCCCATCCTCTTTTTTTTTTCAACTTTTCATTCTTGCGCACACTCTGAAGGATCGCCTTTTATTTTAGATAAGGCATGGGGAAGGGCGGGGAGGATGACAGATAAATTCTCCCTCACTCCTTTTGGACTCCCGGGGAGATTGACAATTAGACTTTTTCCTCGAATCCCACAGACAGCCCGCGAGATCATCGCATGAGGGGTCTTTTTTAAACTTTCGGCTCGCATCGCTTCAGAAAATCCCGGGACCTCTTTTTCAATGACGGCAAAGGTAGCTTCGGGGGTCACATCCCTTGGACTGACTCCTGTCCCACCTGTGGTCAGGATAAGATCTGCCATCAAGAGATCAGTACTTTTTTTTAAGGCCTCAATGATTTTTTCCTTCTCGTCTGGGACGATTTCATAATGAATGACTTCTCCAGGGAGTTCTTGAATGATTTCTTTAATGAGAGGGCCGCTTATGTCCTCCCTCAATCCCGCGGATCCTCGATCACTCACAGTAATAATCGCCACCTTATACATTGAATTAAAATTATCTTATTTCCATCAAAAAGACAAGAGTGGGTAAGGGATTAGGGGACACTTAGGAATCACTTACTTTTATTTTTTTTTTTATTGATTCTTTGGCAGGGGACGAGAATGGATATTTTATAAAAAGAAATTAAAGGATTTCCTCGCTTATTTTACTTTTTTGATTAAACGAATTTTTTTAATTAAAAGGTGTTTTTGTAGAGGGTCCTCGACACTTTCAATATAAATGGGGGTATTGGGTTTTAGGATATCTATTTTAATGAAGTAACCCTTCTCATCCTCGACGAATGTATTTGAATCCCATTTAAATTTTTTTTCATTAATGATTAAAGTTTGGGTTTTTAAATCGATTTCCATTAAGATTCCTTTTGTTTTGATCACTTCATCATTTGAAAACCCAATCATGGGGATCATCCAAAAAAATAATAGAATAAGTAAACTGGTCTTTTTACAAAAGGATTTTATCATTTTCTCCTCCTTTAGAAGACAATTCTCCAGTTAACAGGGAAAAGGCTTTTTTTACTCTTTAATTTTGGTCTAACTACTCCTCCTCCTACTCCTATATAAGCTACCGCCTCTCCTTTGATCACAGTGATGATTACCCCGGAGGGAATAGCTGTACCTATAATTTTGGATCGATCCTCTTTTTTGATGACTTCCCCTCCCTCATCGTTGGTGAGATCGAAGTTAAAAGCAGCATTTCCGGTTAGATATTCCAGTGCGTAAAGTCTTCCGGTTCCCTCCCCTACATAACAAGGATCTTCTTCTACCATCTCGGAAGTTGGAGAGAAACTTGTATAATACACCACCTTCGCAAAGACCACTGGAGGGGCAAGAATCTTTTCGCCCACCACCGAGTCCAATTTAATGTACCATCCATTGCCCGATCTTAATTGGGATAAGATTTCATTTCTTCTGGTTTGAGTTGTCTCAGGATTTTGGAGTTCATCAGAGGTTACATCCACGAGGTCGTTTTCAGAGAGTATCCCTGTCGAGTTTTTATCTTTTATGGCATAGATTCTATTGATGATTGTTCCATCCTTAGGATGTTCTCTATCGCCAGTTCCAAAAAATACCATTTCATAGTTTCCACCATCCTTTTCGCGAGTGACATCCGGTGGATAGAATATCTTCCTCCCGCTGGTTCCATCGGCTCCCGGATTGGATCGGAAAATAATTCTGGCGGTCCAATTGTTTGGATTTGGATCACTGATATCAAATCTCCAAAGTTGTCCTCCCATGTCTCCTACATAAAGACGATCCACTTTTCCATCTCCATTTATATCCACTCTTGCAACATCACCCGGGATACAATAGGACATGCTGGGATATTCGGGATACGAGAATCGTTTGATCAACGAACCGGTTAAAACATCTACGACATAAACGGCCCTTCCTTTTGAATCGGTTCCTGGCGGTTCATTATCTTGAGCGATATCGTACCCCCCACCGATAAAAAAGACCCATTTTTCTCCTGATCCATAAGCAATCTTTGAAATATTAGGGGTGGACCAGCTTTGTCCCATTTCAGAGTATGGAGAACCAGTAGCCTCGGGATTGATTTCCCAGAGATACCGAGGTCGAAGAGGATCGGTGACGTCAAGGGCGTAATATCGATTCCCCCCTCTTCTCTGCCCGAAAATCATAATCACCTGGTTTATGGACCCATCGTTATTGTAGAAAATATGAGCCTTTGGAGATCCGTCAACAAAGAATTCTACAACGTCGGCATGGAGGGCCTGAAGTTTGGGCAAAAGATTTGGAGGAATAAAGGCCCATAGTTCTTCTCCGGTACTATCATCGAAGGCATGGAGCATTCCGTCATTGGCTCCCGCATAGATGACCGAGCGGGATTCATAATGAATGATAAAGGGACGAGAATGGAGAAAGGATCCCAGGATCCAGCTTCTCTTTTCAGAAGTACTCCCATAAGGAGGCTCATCATCGTAGGCATCATATCCATAAATAAATTGCACCAGTTTATCTCTGGCAGTAGTATCAGATCCTAATCCCAACATGGATGGAGTAATATTGGTGGTATTAAAGGCATTGGAGGAATGTGTAAGATCTGGGTTTGCCCCGAGGTAGGTGTATATCTTCCGGGGATTGGAAGAAAAATCCCTATTCATGAGAACCTCCCCAACTCCCCCTTTCTCCACATCCGACCCATCCATACTGATACTGGTCCAGTAAGAGCGAGCTGTCGCAAGAATTTGACCATTTTCATCCAGGGCAGGTTGTCCATTCACGTCTAACAATTCACCAATATTTGGTCCCGATTGTGCGATCCCATATTTTTTTATATTGCCACTCCACATCTTATTTTTATTGGGTTGAAAAAGGGCAAGATAGATTCTATCTCCGGCAGAGGTTCGTTCCATTCGACTCACCGGAACGATAGGAGCGACAAAAGAAGAAGTTTTTTCAAGAATTTCTCCAATAATATTTTGGAAGGCACTCGCCAGTTCCTGGGCATTAGTAGCGTAAAAGTACCTTCCATGCCCATGGATCGCTGTCCTCTCAAGGAGATCATTATCCTCGGTAAAACCGATGGTATAGGTAGTAATATTTTGTGTTCCCGTAAGATCTGAGCGTAAATCGGCCTCATAGAGATACTTTGCCACGTCATCAAGATAATCTGATCCTTCATCCGGGTAATTTGGGTCATTAGAAGCTCCTATTGGTTCTCTCTTATCTCCATCTCTATCACCAATCTGGCTTGCCAAAATTGAATTTCGATCTTTAGTTGACATTCCATCCGTAATAAGCACAATATAATTTCTTTGACAGTAATATTGAATGGGGCTGGTGTATTGAACTCCTGAGTTGAAATAACTGGGAGCTCCTTTAAAATAGAGGCCTGCTTCATAAAGTGTCTCAGCCAGTGGGGTCCAGGTATTTGCTACAATATTTTCAATTTCATCAATTAATTGAGACCTTGTTTGTTCATCCAGACTCCGGATGGGGCTATGAAGTCTTCCCCCTTCCGAGTAATTAAAGATCATTACTCCGATTCTCACACCATTGATTGTATTTAAAAACTCTTTAATCACATCTTTGGCAACCCTAAGCTTGGGTTTACTATACAATGGATCAGTATCGATCCAGGCAAGGTAATTGCGATAATTTCCTGTCCTTAAAGTATAATAATTTTTGTTACATTTAGAATTTGTATAACCTTCATAGTGCCCGTAACTGGTTAATGCTGTTCTGGCATAAGAACACTGGACTTCTGAGATAGAGTTAGCAAATAGTTGCCATCCTCCCCAATATTGCCTATAATAGACTTTTCCGGCATTTGCCTGAGGGACAACGAGAGGGTCATAAAGCCTATTAGGATCATAAGGGGGACCAGGAACATTCTCATTCATACTCCCTGAATTATCAAAAATAATGAGAATGTTTGGTTCCACTCCTTCCCCACTTGCTATATAAAGATCTGTATCTTTGGCCAGAGAGGATACAGGGATTAATAAAAAACACCATAATATAAAAATTTTGAATAAAACCTTTGTAACTCTCATTTTAATTCCCTCCCTGCAAAGTGGGAATCAATCTCACCACTTTCTCCCGAATCTCGCAGTTAGCCTTCATCGGATTTTGGTCTAATTGATCCTGTCCAATTGAATCAATCTGATAGTGGACAAATTCAAATTGCCCTGTAGCTCCGTACCCCGAACCCCGTGGAGCTTCTGCCCGATCAGGGAAATAGGTAATAGTTACATTTGCCTGAGTTGGATTGGGATTTTTCGGGTCTGTAAAGGGATTATATTGATTATTGACATACTTTCCCGGGAGATCAAAATTTTCAAGATTTCCGACTACTACCTGAATCCCGCTTTCAGCTGAATAGAAGGCATCAGTTGCCCCTCGTTTATTTCCCGAAAGGATGACCTCAAAGGTTGATGTAAACATTGCGGCTAAACCGATCAGGGTTAAGACGATGAGCATAATGAGTGCGACCACCAGTGCCGCACCGGTTTCATTCTTAGGATTTGCAATCTTTCCTTTCATATTTTTATTCCCTACCTTAAACATTGATTTCTTAATGCGACTGTGGTTTCGAGTCTTCGGGGGGACATCATCTTTTGGGTTTCTTCGAGGACCTGTTGTGGGGTGGAGGTAAGCCGAATCCGAATTGCCACGATCTTATCCCCGAGATTGATTTCGTTAGCTTCAACCCAGCGATCAAGCAGATTATCTAAATTTATATCTATTCCATAAGTTAAATGAAATTCTTCTACACTATCTACAAGGACTTCCTCAGGAGATTCGGTGCTCACGCCGGAAGAACTGATTGTAGTAAGCTGTCGTTTTAGTTCACGCGAATTGACATCCCTCCAGTATCTCACAGAATATTGGGTGACTGGATCATATTCATAATTTATGGTGATGTTATCTGTTCCAGGAATGAGAGGAGTACTCACCACAATTTGGGAATCTAAACTGTCATCGTCATATCCGGCCATTCGAAGGTCTCTCAGTAGGATTTCCATTGAGCTTCTGATATTCTGCTGGGTCTCAACCACATGATCCTGCACTGAATAGGCCCGGCCCTGAACCACAAAAAATCTATAAATGCCTGCGATGAGCATGGAAAAGATGATAAAGGCTATAAGAAGTTCGATGAGCGTCACTCCTTTTGGGTTAAGGTAAATCTTTTGGTTCATCAGATTACTCCTTTTTAAAAATTATATTTCGGAGTTGGATAGGACAGATAAAAACCTCAAAGAATGGGAACTCGAGTCTGTCCATCGAATTGTCACTTGGACCTGTTTTAAATTGGGAGCTAAATTTGTAACTTCACAGATCCGGTTATAATTAATCCCGGTCGATCCTGAGACTGTATCAGAGTTTCCTACGATATTGGTCCATGGAGATGCTCTTAATTCCTCAAGTTTATCTTGAGCGAGAGTGGTGGCTTCTGTAATATGGCCTCCAAAGGCATTATTTTTTGTAGTGGTGGTCATCAGACCTGATAAAGCTAAAATCGAGATCGACAATATAACTAAGGCAATGAGAAGTTCGAGAAGAGAAAACCCCTTTGATTTAATAAAATTTTTCATTTTCTTAACCTCCCAAAAAACGAAATGCATTGTTATGAATAAGTGACGTCATTACACTCGCTATACCAAGCAATGGAATGGTTAAAATGACCGATGAAATAAGAACTTCTAATAGCATTAGGCCTCTTGAATTTTTAATTTTTTCCATAGATGCCTCGATTTTGAGTAGTCAATAATTATTGGAGCAAAAAAAATGCCATCTTTTTAAAATATATCTAACTTTTTGATATTTAAAGTTAATTTACTTTATCTTTTGAAAACTAATTCAAGATAGATTACATAATTTGTCATATTTTTTAAAAAATTTTCAGGATAAGTAGGTATTCTTCTGAGGAGGGGTTAAACCATCCATTTTAATTATCTCCTTCATGAAAAAATCTACGATGAAACAACAGTTAAATTTTCGCCTGCCGTTTATTGGTTGGGGATAGCGGGTAACTCAACTTAAAATATTAATGGGTTATAATATTAATTCGGATTCCATCTCTTTTACTTCCCCATCCATGGAAGGACTTGTTAAAAAGGCTGCTGAAGATCTTCTTCACTCCCGTTACGCGATAGCATTAACAGGGGCAGGGATCTCCACGGAGTCAGGGATCCCCGACTTTAGAGGTCCTGATGGCATCTGGACCAGAGATCCAGAGGCCGAAAGAAGAGCCTATGAGATCTATGATCTTTTTCTTAAAGACCCCAAGAGATACTGGCTCGACCGATTGGATCCTGAAAGTTTTTTCTCCAAAAGAATCATTTCTATCTTCGGAGAGATAGAAAAAGCGCAGCCCAATGCGGGTCACTATGTCTTAGCCGAACTTGAGAGGCTTGGGATTTTAAAATGGGTCGTCACCCAAAATGTGGATGGACTTCATCAGAAGGCAGGCTCAAGAAGGGTCATTGAGTATCATGGAGGATTAAATAAATTTCGATGTATCGAATGTAACAGAAGGTTTGGTCAAGAAGAACTTGATCTCGAGAGGCTTAGAGTCGAAGATAGGCTTCCTCCCCGATGTTCCTGTGGAGGACTGATTAAGGATGATGGGGTATTTTTTGGGGAACCCATTCCCTCCGATGTTGCAAGAAAATCGCTCGAAGAGGCCTGGAAGTGCGATTTAATGTTGATCTGCGGCACTTCAGCCACAGTCTACCCTTTTGCCCAATTGCCCAGGATTGCGAGACAGAGAAAGATAGAAAAGGAACGAAGAACGGAGTCAGGGCTCTATATTGTAGAAAGAGTACCTGCCACCCTCATCATCGAAGTGAACCAAGAACCTACCCCATTAACGGAAGAGGGTATCTCTGACTATTTGATACAGGGGAAAACAGGAGAGATATTGCCGAAGATTTTGGAGGAGGTAAAAAGGTTAAGGGAGAGAGGGTAATTTTTTTAAAAAGCCGAAGTCGATCTGCCTTCTTTCTACATCGACCCGTTCTACCTTCACTCTTACCGCCTCGCCAACCCTGAAACGTTTATGGGTTCTTTCTCCTATTAGGCAGTACTTGTCCTCATGGTAATGATAATAATCATCGTGAAGGCTGGTCACCCGGACCATCCCTTCCACAAAAATCTCTTTCAATTCCACAAAAAAACCGTAAGGGGTAACCCCACTGATCACACCATCAAACTCTTCCCCAATCTTCTCCTTCATCAATCGAACTCGATAACGATCCAGAATCTCCCTTTCGGCTTCCATCGCGACACGTTCCCTCTGAGAGAGATGCTCTGCTTTTTTAGCCAGCATCTCTTCAGAATAAACCTCTCTTCCTTTCAATAAAACGTTCTTGAGAAGGCGATGGACAATCAGATCGGGATAGCGTCTAATGGGAGAGGTAAAATGAGTATAGGCCTTTGAGGCGAGACCAAAATGGCCCAAATTTTTTGCCGAATATTTCGCCCATTTCATAGACCTGAGAAGAAGATTATTGATGACTCTCTCCTCTAACCTTCCCTTTGCCTCAAGGAGAACCTTCTGTAATTCCATAGAGGAGTAGTCTCCGTCTCCATCCTTCCGCATCCGATAACCCAGCAGCGAGATGAATCTCCGAAACTCGTCGATCGCCCCCTTATCGGGAGGTTCATGAATCCGATAGATAAAAGGAAGTCCTTTTTCCTGCATAAAGTGAGCCACGGCCTCATTGGCAGCAATCATAAATTCTTCGATGATCTGATGGGCCAGGTTTCTCTCCGCACGAATAATATCTTCCGCTTCCCCTTGAAGGTTTAGAATCACCTCGGGTTCTGGAAGGTCAAAATCCAAGGCCCCCCTCTCCATTCTTTTTTTTCGAAGGATTTGACAGAGCTCCGCCATCTGCTCAAGGACAGGAAGAAGAAGGCTATACCTTTTTTTTAACTCCGGATCCTCATCCAGCAAGAGCTTTCGAACCAGGGTGTAGGTTAGCCGTTCATCACTCCGAATCACACTGGGATAGAATCGAACCCCCTCTCTCTGGCCCTTTTCGTTGAATTTTAGTTCTACAGTGAGGGTCAATCGATCCACCCCTGGATGGAGGCAACAGATCTCGTTGGAAAGTTCAGGAGGAAACATGGGAATGGCTCGATCTGGGAAATAAACACTTGTTCCCCGGAGATAGGCCTCTTCATCCAAAGCACTCCCTTCCTCCACATAATGGCTGACATCCGAGATAGAGACATAAAGTTTGAATCCCTTCTCTCCATCTCTTTCCAGGGAGACTGCATCATCGAAATCTCTTGCATTCTCTCCGTCGATAGTAAAAGTGATTAATCCCCTTAAATCCACCCGTCCTTCATAATCCCGAGAAGAGGGCTGGATGGGGATCACTCTTGCCTCTTTTAAGGCGGCAGATGAAAATCGGTGGGGGAGGTCGTATTTATGAATAATAATCTGGGGTTCAATCTCTGGATCATCAGGGTATCCAAGGATATGGGTCACCCGGCCCTCTGGTCTCCCTCTCCCTGAAGGGTAATGGGTAATTTCAGCGACCACAATCTGGTTCGGCTTGGCCCTCTTAGTCTCTCCCTCTGGAATATAGATTTCCTGGAGGATCCTCTCATCCTCTGGTACGATATAGGCATAATTCTTTGCCTTCATGAATTTACCCACAACTTTTCGGATTCCTCTCTCTAAGATTCGAATGATTCTTCCTTCCTTCCCCTTCCTTCGAATCGATTCCACCCTGACCACCACCCGATCTCCATGCATGGCCTCACGAAGGTTTCTGGGACTGATAAAAATATCCTCTCCTTCCTCCTCCGGAATCACAAATCCATATCCATCAGGATGACATTTCAGTTTACCAATCAGCAGATCCATTTTTTCAGGCAAACCGTATCGGTTTCCCCTGATTCGGATGATCTTTCCCTCCTCCTTGAGAGTCTGGATTAATTTCTTTAATCCGTATCTCTCCCTTTTCCCCAGTCGAAAATGACGAAGGATTTCCTTCAGGAGCAGGGGCCTTCCCTCTTCCTTCATCACCTGGAGGATTTCTTCAGCTGAGATCGAGATGGATTTTGCCTCAAAGGATTTCTCTCTTCTTTTTAATCGCCTTTTACGCATTTTTGCTCTTCCGGATCTAAGATAGAATTTAAACCCCTACCCCCCCCAAAATTCTAATGGGGCCCAGAAAAAAAGGAAGGAGGAGGGCCAGGAGCACGAGAATGAAGACCACAATGGCTGGGAGCAATACGGCCAGAGCCGCTCTTCCTGTAGAGGTCTCATGTCCCTCCCTCACCCCTATAATAAAAAGGATGACCATGTAGACGGAGCCTATTAGATTTCCGATCAGAGGGAGGAGATTAAAGAGATGAGCGCAGTAGGAATACGAGATTGCCCGAAAAGTGGCTTCGAACCCATTTTTATTGCCGCCCACCAGCATAAGGCAGAGATGGGTAATTCCACTTCCCACGAAAAGTGAGAAGGCCAATCCAAAAGGCAACCCGATCAGAAGAAAGGCATAGTAAAATTCATAAGGGAAGAAAGACCGAAGCTGAGCGGGTATCATTTGAGAAAGAAAGAGCGATTGCCAGAGAAAAGAAAAACCAAATCCAATGATTCCGGTGATCACTCCATAAAGGAGGGGGAATCCATACCCTTTCCCTTTTGCGACCTTCTTGAAGAAGAGTATGGGAGAGAAAAGCGCCTCTCTGGTGGTTTTCAGATAGGACCCAATGAGCCCTTCACCGCTTTCCCACGAAGGAAGGACTCTCTCCTCGGCCGGAATCTCTCGAACCTGCCCTTCATAGGCACGGGCCGCTTCTTGGAATTGCCTGAACTTGGAGATCACAATCCCGCACTTGATACATTCGTTCGCTTCAGGCTGCACAAAACCACATTGAGGACAGGTCATCATTGGCCCTGTATATTGTTCCATGGTCAAAGGCAGAGGACCAGGTTCTTCTTCTACCTTTACTTTTGCCCCGATTTCTTCGAAGGCCCGTACATAACGAGCGACTTCTTCCTTGGATTCTGTTTTTTTGACAATAATAGGAACTCTCTGAAGTAAACTTTCAGCTCTTTCGGGGGAGAGATTGAATTTCTTTTGCAAGCCTTGCCGAAGACGGGCCTCCTCTTCGGGTCCCGCTACCGTTAGGCCCAGAAAGATTATTTTATAAAGGGCCATCTTTTAACCTCCAAAAAGATTCTAATAAGTTCTATGGATTGTTATCACATTCCCTTGAAAACTACAAGGGCTCTAAAGTATTACAAACTCTTTATGGAAGGTGAATGGGTTGAAGTCGAACCCCCTCGAATTGATAGGCTATGAAGAAGGGTGGGCTCTCCTTGAGCATAGGGTCGGTTAAGGCCTTCATTCTTTCTAATTCCTCGAGAGCTTCCTTATGATCAAGCCTTTCTATTTTTTCTTCCCATTCTTGGAGATATCCACCTAAGGATAATCGTTCATAAATTAGTTCTTCCACTTTCTCATGGGGGAGCCGAAAGCGTCCGTCCTCTTCTTTTGAAAGTCCATCCAGGGTCTCTCCTCCAATATTCTTAAGATCGATGATCAGAGGGGAGACCCCGAATAGATAAAGATCAGAAAGGAAAAATTCCTGGAGGCACATCTCGGAAAGCCGTTGAAGGGCCTGTCTTCTTTCCGGTGAAATAGGGCCTGGCCTTTGGATACAAGGGAGACCTCGAATAAACTCTCTTCGAAGAAGGCGATCGGAAGGATAGATCATCCAGAGATATTCGGGAAAGAGGGCACAGGGAATAGGCCTTGCAGGATAAACAGAGCACCACTTTCCATCAAAGAAGACGCAGGGTTTCTTCAATTCTATGGAGAGTCTCCCGATCCAGGGCTCCCGGCCCGGCAGGGGATCAAACCCCATTTTAAGATTTTCTTTAAACAGTTGGGACCCTTTTTTCCCACAGATCCGTGAGATAGCGATCAGATCAATCAAACTGATAGAAACATGGAGCTGGGGATCTTTGCACCCCTTTCGATCACATTCATCGGGACAGGAAAATTCTGAGTATGCATTAAAGAGAAAGGATCGATCCTTCAGATACGATTCCATAGGTCAGGTTTAAAAATCATTCTCATCTTTCCCATAGGGGTTTCCTGGAAATAAATTTCTATTTGATAAATTTCTTTAAATATAATATACATTGAAAAATCGATCAAAGTGGAAAAGGAGAATGTTTATGTTTGAAACTCGATTGACCCAACTGTTGGGAATCAAATATCCCATTATTCAGGGTGGACTCCAATGGCTGGCCACTTCTCAGCTTGCCTCTGCGGTTTCAGAGGCAGGAGGATTGGGAATTATCTCCAGTCTAACCTTTCCGGATCGGGAATCCCTTCGCAAGGAGATTCGTCTCATGAGGGAAAAAACGAAGAAACCCTTCGGGGTGAATCTCTCCATGCTTCCCGAATTGACAAAAGGAGACCGAACGGAGGAGATTTTAGAAGTTCTTCTGGAAGAGAGGGTCCCGGTTGTCGAAACCTCAGGAAGAAGTCCGGAGCCTTTTGTCCAGAAATTAAAGGATCATCAGATCAAACTCATCCATAAAGTTCCATCCATTCGCTTCGCCAAAAAGGCCGAATCGATTGGTGCAGATGCGGTTACCATTGTTGGTTTTGAATGCGGGGGTCATCCCGGGATGGATGATGTCACTTCTTTTATCCTCATTCCCCTTGCTTCACAATCCCTTCAGATTCCTGTGATTGCAGGAGGGGGAATTGCCGATGCAAGAGGATTTGTGGCCGCCCTGGCACTCGGGGCAGAGGGAGTGGTCATGGGTACCCGTTTTGTTCTTACCGAGGAGTGTCCCGCTCATCCTGCGATTAAAGAGAGATTCCTTCAGGCCAGGGAGACCGATACCATGCTCATTCAGCGCTCGATCCGAAATGTAGCACGGGTGATTCGAAACAAAGCGGCCGAGATGACCCTCTCCATGGAAGAGAGAGGGGCTTCCTTAGAAGAGCTGATGACGGTGATCAGCGGTCAGATGAGTAAAGAGGCCTATCAGCGAGGAGATACCGAGGGAGCTATTTTTGCCTGCGGTCAATGTGTCGGATTGATCCGAGAAATTAAAAGCGTGAAGGAGGTCATAGAAGAAATGATGGAAGAGGCCCAAATCCTCCTCAGAAGATTAAACCAAAAAATGAAACCCTAATGGCTTTCCTTTGCCTTTTCCCGTTTTAAGGCCTCCCACTCCTCCAAAAATCCCATTTTCCCCATAAGCCAGACAATACGGTTCTCAGTGCCCATCCTTTTAAATTGGGAGCTCTCTGTCTCTGTAAGTCTTCCCAGAATCTGGGGAACGACCCGGCTGTCCGTAGAAAAGAGTCGAGCAATCTCATAAGCCATGAGTCCCATGTTCGCTTTTCGATTATTTGGAAAAGTCCTCTGGATTAAAATAAGATAGAGATGAAATCCCTCTCTGCCTTGCTCGGGTTCTACTTTGCGAAGGAGGTTAAGAAGATGGGTGGAAAGAGGAATGGCCAGTGAGAACGAGGAAGTCTCCTTTGGGATCTCATAAAAGAGGAGAAGATGTTTGGAGAAGACCTCTCCTAATTTTGATTGATAGACTCGGCTGAGGAGCTCTAAGAGACAGGAGCCAATTTCGTTGGAGAGAATCTGGGAAAGGTCAATCATTTGAGCGATCATCTCCTGTCTTCTCACCTCTTCTGGATCCTCCTCCCTTCTCTCCGTGGAAGGTGTCTTGCTTTCCCGAAGACATTCTCGAAAGTCCGGGCAGTCCCGGCATTCAGCCCGGGTCTGAACCTGAGAAAGTCCATCCGGAAGGATCACCTCTCTAATAGAGCCAAAACAGTCTTTCTTCCCCAAGGTTTCTTCTCCTTTCCACCCGCAGATATTATTTTTCAATCCTTCTTATGTCTTAAAAGCCAGGACAGTCCGATAGCGACCAGAAGGATGGGAAGAAAATAGGTTTTGACCATCCTGGGGATGGAAAGATGGATGGAGTAATATTTGGAACCTAAGATAAAGATTCCGATAAGGGTGGTGATCCAGCCCATGACACTGCCTCGATTTTTCAACACGCCTCCTATCCCTAAGGCCACCACCAACCAGGGCCATCCTTCTCTAACCCCATAACCCATTCCTGACCGGTCAAGAAAGATCAATACCCCCATGACGATCAAGGCTAATGCAAAACCCATTCTTCTTCCTCCTTTTATTTTCTCGCAGGTTGAATTATATTTCTTGAAATCTATCTAAAAATTTTTCATAATGCTTTTGTTAAAGATTAATTTTTTCATACCTCATATTGGGGAAAAACGCAAACCTCTTTAAATTTCGAGCTGGAGGAGAGACGATGGAATCTAAATTATTAAGACAATTTTATCTCTTCCTAACCCTCCTTTTTGCGTGGACCATCGTGCTATTGTTCATAGGACCCAAATAATTTTTTACCTTCACACACACAAATTATTGCAAAAAAGGGCCAATAAAATCAGCCCCGAGGGGGAAAACTATGTTCAAAAATTATTTAACGATCCTTTTGGGTATCTTTTTGATCATTTTTGGGGGTTACTTTTCTAAGGCTTATTCTAAAAAAGAACCTTCAGTGAAACAAGATCTTACCTGTCTGGAATGCCATGAGGAAATCAAATGGCTCAAAGAAGGCAACAAACATGCCTCCCTTCCCTGTTCCAGATGCCATACTAAACTTGAAGAGCACCTCCGGAATGTGGATAAAAGACCGGAAACCCGTTTGGAAATCTCGCTCTGCGGTCAATGTCACCCTTCCCAGTATGAAACCTTCCTTCAACCTCACGGAAAATCAAAAGCCAAGGTAGAGAAATCCACCACTACAGGACGTTCTCCCAACTTTGATCGACTCCTCAATCCTCATAGCTTTATCAAGGAACATAACGAACCTCGATCCCATGGTTTTATGCTCATTGACCATCTAATTGTCGATCGAGCCTATGGTGGAAGATTTCAGCTGAAAAGCTGGAAGGAGGTATCCAGGGTAGGAAACGTGTGGGATCTGGTAGTGGATACAGGGAAAGAGCTTCCACAAACGGCCAAAGCCGGAAATACCGTCTGTTTGACCTGCAAATCGACAGATGCAATTCTGAAATGGCCTTACATGGGAGAACCCCATCCCTCCACGGATCTCAAAAGGGGAGGAAATCCGGGAGCCATCTATATGGCGAAGAGGTATCTGAAGCAACCGATGGGCTGTATCCATTGTCACGACCCTCACGGAGCCAAACCCAGGGTGGTGAAGGATGCTTTGATTCAGGCCATCGTGGACCGAAAGGAAGGAACCTATCCTTACGACCCGGAAAAGAGTAAAAAGACCCAACTCACAAAATTTGAATTCTACCGAAACGGGACCCCTTTTCGAGTAATCGGTCTTTTAAATAGGGCGGATTCGGTCCTTCTTTGTGCTCAATGTCATGTGGAATATAATTGCAACCCCGGCTTTGATCCCAAGACAGGAGCCTCCATAGGAATGGATGATTCTCGAGCGAACTACTTTCCCTGGGTCAATGTGTTTGAGATTCAGAAAAAGTATGAGGCGATTGGATTTAAAGATTTTAAGCATCACATCACCGGTGCTCCTCTGACCAAACTCCAGCATCCAGAGGTGGAAACCTTCTGGGGAAGTCCTCACGAACGAAAAGGAGTGGAATGTAAGGACTGTCACATGCCCAAAATGAAGGATAAAAAAGGGAAGACCTTTACCTTTCATGGTCAGAGAAGTTCACGATATATGTTGAAGGATACCTGTGTTCGGTGCCATTCCACCTGGTCTCAGGAAGAGGCTGAATATCAAGTGGATGCCATCCAGAACTATATTCGAGGTAAAATGAGAAAAGCGGAATTCTGGTTGGGGGAACTCCTTGAAACCTACCTTCGGGCTAAAGATCTTGGGGTGAAGGAGGAGGTCTTAAAAGAGGTCTGGCCTCTTCACGATAAGGCTCATATCCATTGGGAATGGTGGACTGCAGAGAATAGCGATGGATTCCATAACCCTCGGTTGGCCAGGGAGTCTCTTGCGCAATCCATCAATGCGTCCCAGGAAGCCATCAGGCTCTTAGAAAAAGCCATCGAAGAAAGGAAGAAATAGATTTGCTGAATTCTCATTCTTATTCTATAATTGTTCAAGTTAGCCCACGTAGCTCAACGGTAGAGCTGCTGATTTGTAATCAGCGGGTTGGCGGTTCAAATCCGTCCGTGGGCTCCAATGATTTCAACAGGTTAGTCATTTTTACTAACCTTCCGATTGGCAAACTGTGCTATTTTTGTGCTTTTCCTGATCCTATCCAGCATATCCACTCCATCTCTTAGATTTTCGCAGATCCTTGACTTCCTTCCGGCTCCTTAGTAAGATTCTGCCAAAATCCAGAATAGATATTATCAG
>JBDOIB010000452.1:0-1241 GCA_041082155.1 Thermodesulfobacteriota bacterium
CTCTGGTGTGAAGGAAAATTAATCGGTGTCCAAAAAGCCAAAAATTCTGACCTAAAGGGTGTCCACTTTTAAAATTTAAAGTGTCCACTTTTAAAATTTAGCTAACAGAAAATGAGGTGGAATGTAGGCAAACCATCCCTTGGGGTGGGAAACGGACCCGATAGAGAGGTTAAAATGAATAAGAAAAATAGGATCCTCAAAAACACAACAAAGGCTCGATTTTCGCTGCTGGAGGGGATCCCCAAAAACCTTCCAGCCCTTCAACGCGCCTTCCTTGTGAGTAAGACAGTCTCTGGAGTTGGGTTTGATTGGCCTCATCTCAAAGGGGTATTCAAAAAACTAAGGGAAGAATTGAAGGAATTTCAGGAGGCCCTTTCCTTAAGGGATCAAAAAAGGCTTCGCGAGGAATTAGGAGATTTGCTCTTTGTCTTGACCAACCTATCTAGGATGTTAAGGATTGACCCTGAGAAGGCACTCCAGAGGACGATCGGGAAATTTATCCGTCGATTTCAATATATCGAGAGATCCCTTCAGAAAAAGGGGAAAAGTCTCAACCAATCCACCCTCTTAGAAATGGATGCATTATGGGAAGAAGCAAAACAGAAGGAGAGGAAAAGATCTCCTTAGAAGAAAGGACTAAATGAGAAACTCTGCCACATTGATATTATATTCATTCGGATCCAGGGTCTTCACAATACTCCGTTTGAACTCCCCTGTCTTCTCATCTCTCTCCGTTAAGTCCACGACCTTTCCTTTTCGATATTCCCCCTCACTATAATAGATCAGATTTACCTTAGGACGATCGATCATTTCAGGGTCTTCTTGGATCTGAACCACCACTCCCATTTCATTGGTATTGAGTAAAACGAGGGTCCCTAATGGAAAAACCCCAATCATATTGATAAAGACCTTCACGAGGATGGGATCGAAGTCCTTTCCACTCCTTTCCATCATTAAACCTAAGATCTTCTCAGAGACATAAGGAAATCGATTGTACACCCTTGGTCTTCCCAGGGCATCATAAAAATCGGAAAGCGCTATTATTCGACCAAAGAGACTGATCCTTCGTTTCCGAGAGAGTCTGGGATACCCGGAGAGATCATATCGAAGATGATGTTCAAAAGCTCCATCTATCATTCGAGTGAAAAGCTCCCCCCACTCCTTCATCCTCATGACAAGTTCGGCCCCAACCACCGGATGGGATCGAATCACTTGCCATTCTTCAGGGGTAAGTTTCCCCT
>JBDOIB010000459.1:0-4980 GCA_041082155.1 Thermodesulfobacteriota bacterium
CTCAGAATGAGTCACGGCACCCCCGATATAAACCCAACCCTCTCTCTCCTCAATCCTTCTGAGTTCAGGAAGATTGGTAATATCGATAAGAATTTCGGGCCTAAGAAGCCCATTTCGTAGAGAGATAACTAAGTCCGTCCCTCCAGCGATCACTTTAGCCCTTTCGCGGTACTGCCATAAGAGATTGCACGCCTCCTCGAGGGTTTTAGGAATTTTGTAATCAAAAGAGGGCATCATAGAACTTTTTTCCACACTACGGCTTCAATGGCCTCGATAATCTGTTGGTATCCGGTGCATCGGCAAAGATTCCCTGATATAGCTTCCTTAATCTCCTCCCGGGTGGGGTGGGGGTTCTTCTCGAGAAGAGATTTGGCTGACATCAACATTCCTGGCGTGCAGAAACCGCATTGAACTGCTCCAAATTCGATAAAAGATCTCTGTAAAGGGTGAAGGGATTCCCTGCTTCCCATTCCTTCAATCGTCTCAACCTTTCTCCCGTCAACTTTGGGAGCTAATACAAGGCATGAGTTGACCGGCATCCCGTCCAGTAATACCGTGCACGCTCCACACTCTCCGATTCCGCAACCCTCCTTTGTCCCAGTTAGGCCCAACTTTTCCCTGAGGAGTTGTAGAAGGGTCCAATGAGGGGGAACCTCCACTTCCACCTCTTTACCGTTCAGGATGAATCGAATCATCTACACCCACCTTACGACCACAGTCTTCTCATCCATAAATAATTTCATCGAGGCCATTCGAGACTTGGCTGTTCCAACAAAGGATTCCCTTCTCGATCCGAGAGGGAAAAAGGCATAGGGTTGAGCCACGCCTACATTGACCCCAACGTTTCCCACATTTACTTCTCGAATGAATTTTCTTGCATTTCTCCCGTCCCGCGTCATGATACAGGCCGTATGGCCTAAATTCGTTTTCGTATTAATCCATTCAATGGCTTGATCCAGACTCTCTCCCCTGATCAAAGCGGCTACAGGGCCAAAAGCCTCTTCCTTGGCCATTGACATATCGACATTGACCTCTTCCAGGATAGTGGGCCCCAGAAAATAGCCGTTTGGATAATCCTTGACCTTTACGTCTCTTCCATCCAGGACTATTCTTGCTCCTTCGGCCAACGATTTTTCGATCCAGTGCAAAACCTTCTCTTTTCCTGCCTGGGTCGTCATTGGACCCAATTCTGTTTCTGTATCCAGTCCATAGCCCAATTTCATCTTGGAAGCCGCCTCTTTGAATCGCCTTTTGACCTCTTCATAAATTGGGCCAATGATCACTACATTATCCACTCCCAAACATCGCTGCCCAGACATTCCAAAACAAGCTCGCAGTAACCATTGAATCCCTTGATCGAGATCTGCGTCAGGCATGATCACGACATGGTTCTTCCCATTTCCGTTGATGGAAGAAGTTTTTTTGAGTCTTCCGCATATTTCAAATAGTTCATGCCCGGCTCTGTTAGATCCAATAAAACCTACGCCCTTGACCTCTGGTTGTGAAAGAATATATTTATTGATCGTTCTTCCTCCATGAATAAGATTTAGAACCCCGGGAGGAAACCCTGCCTCCTGGGCGACTTTTGTAATCGCTTCCGAGGCGACCGGACATTGCCTGCTCGGGCTGATCACCATCGTGCAACCTGCAGCCAAACCATAAGGAACAAAAGAAGACCAGGCATGCATGGGGATATTCCCCGGAGTAATGATAAGAAAGACTCCTAATGGTTCCCAGATAAGATACTGATCAATTCCCTCTGCCACCTGATCCATATGTTCGTTTCTTTTGGCTAATCCATAAAGCGCGGAACAGGCTGACTCAATATTTTCAATCACTCGACGAACCGAACCTCTTGCCTCATCAATCGTTCTTCCATGATCCTGCACAAGGATTCGAGAAAGTTCCTCAAATCGTTCTTCAAACTTTGCCCGCATGTTGAAAAGCAACCGAGCCCGATCCCTCATGGGGACCTCTCTCCAATCTTTGAAAGCCTTTTGGGCAGATTCGATTGCAGTGCGTGCCTCTTCCTGAGTCGCCTCTGGAAATTCCGAAATGACCTCATCGGTAGCCGGGTTTGTGTTCGAATGGATGATCGTTGATCTCGACTCCACCCATTCCCCGTTGATTAAAAATTTCTGTTTTCCATAATGCTTTTTCACTTCGGGTAATAGAGCCATCTTTTTTCTTTTTTCCTCCTTTTTAAATTTTTATATTCATTTCGAATTTTGTCCTTCGAATTTCCTTCATCTATCTTCCCATCATACTGGGCAGGAAGAGTGCTATCTGGGGGAAAATAGTAATGATGACGACTATGGCAATCATCGAAATTAGAAATGGCATTGCCCCCCGAAAGATCGTCTCCATGGGAACATCCTTGACCACTCCTGCGAGGGTATATACATTAAGCCCCACCGGAGGTGTGATCAGTCCTGCCTCCATCATAATAACGCAGATGACCCCGAACCAGATGGGATCAAAGCCAAGCGTTTTGATCACGGGAAAGATCACAGGCATCGTCAGAACCATCATCGAAATAGCATCCAAGAAACAGCCCATAAACAGATAGATCAGGACGATGATAGAAAGAATAAAATATCGGGAAACCTGGAGACCTGCCATCCAGTTTGACACAGCCATCGGAATGGTCGATAGGGCAAGGAAGTAGCTAAACACATTGGCTCCCGCCACCAAAAAAAGAACGAGAACGGAAATTCTCGTGGCTTCCAGTAGGGAAGCAGAAAGGGTTTTAAGGGTTAATTTCTTCTTTATGAGAATGATGATGAAAAGGGCAGTGGCCCCGATGGCTCCCGCTTCTGTAGGATTGATAAAACCCAGATAAATCCCCCCCATCACGATGAGAAACACAAGAAGGGTTTCCCATACCCCTGAAAGGGCGAGAATCTTCTCCTTTAAACCAATTTCGCCAGGTGTCACGGGAGCTAACTGTGGATTAAGTTTTACTTGGAATAAGACAATTGCAATAAAGGCTAAGGAGAGAAGGGCTCCCGGAATAATTCCTGAAATGAGAAGCTTTCCGATGGATTGTTCGGTAAGCATCCCATAAACAACAAATCCCAGAGATGGAGGGATCAAAAAGCTGAGGGTCCCTCCCGCTGCCACCACCCCTACGGCCAATCTCGGAGCATAATTGAATCGCCTCATTTCGGGAATAGCAATGGTACCCATAGCCGCAGAGGCTGCCACCGAAGATCCACTCAATGCTGCAAAGAAGGCACAGGCCGCAATGGTGGCAACTCCTAAGCCTCCTGGCAACTTTCTGAACCACTTATCAAAAGATTCATAAAGTTCCCGAGTAATCCCAGCCCCTCCTGCAAATCCTCCCATTAGGATGAAAAGGGGAATAATCGTATAGGGATAATGGGAGGCTGTTTCATAAAGTGTCTTTGCAACCACAGGAAGGGCAGCATTCACCGAGGTCAGATAACTGATTCCTAAAAATCCAACAAACATCATGACGAAGGCAATAGGCATTCCAAGAAAGAGTAAAAAAACAAGGATCCCACTGCCGATGATTCCAATCGCAATTGGACTCACTCTCTGCTCCTTTTAAGGGTTTTTATAAAATCGGCGAGATCGATCATCAGTTCGAGCCACAGAAGAAAACCACCAATCGCCACAAGGAGCCGAAAAGGGTATTGAGGAATTCTCAACATATCTGAGACCGTACGTTCTTTAATCCCTTCGACCCACCCCTGCCAGACCAGGATGGTGATAATAAAAAGGCTAAGCACAGTGGTAAAAATTTTGCATAAGGTTTTGGCCTTTAGAGACAACCGGCTAATTATAAAATCCACTCCCACATGTCCTTTCACCTGCTGGGTATAGCCGGCCCCCAAAAGAATAAACACGGCCAAAATATACTCGGACAATTCGAATGTCCCAGGAATTGTCTTAGAAAAAAATTTTCTTCCTATAACATCTACAGTGGTTAGAAGCATCAATGGAATGAGGAGGGACATTCCGCCTATACATATATATAAATTGATTCGTCGGACCAGGCTCTTAAATCTCATTGAATGAATTTATTCCCAGGATGAGGAAATTTTCACAAATAAGACCATTTTGAAGGGGCGAACCAGGTCGCCCCTTCTTTTATGCCCACTCCTTCGGAAAGGCCACTACTTTCACACCTCTTTTCTCGCATTCCTGATTGTACATTTTGACAACATCCTTGGCTGGTAATCCCTTGGCCTCAAGATCAGAAACCCATTTTCTGGTCACTTCTCTAAACCCATCATACCATCGTTCTGCCTCATCGGTTGGGAGATTGTAAAGGGTTACTCCTTTATCAGCAATCTCCTTCATCATTACTTTATAAACTTCTCGTGTTAATCCACCAGTGGTTCTAAACGGATTCCTCCCTAAAGATTCTACAATTTTCTTATGTTCTTCGGGCAATTTCTTCCAGCTTTCCATATTCATCACCACACCTTCAGTAACACATCCGAATGTAGCTACCACACCATGTTTTGCCACTTCATAGAGTTTGTATGCAAGGACAAGTGGTGGGCAGGTTACCAATCCGTCAATCGTTCCTGTTTCAATGGCCAAATAGACGTCTCCTAAAGGCATAAAAATAGGTTCAGCCCCTAAGGATTTGATATAATGAGTTTGATGCCCCCCTGGAGACCTTACCTTTAATCCCTTAGTGTCGGCCAAAGAACGAATTGGTTTTTTTGTCCATAAGAAAGACTGAATGCAGCCATTTAATTCAATCATTTTCACATCTTTAAATTCCCTATGGAGAATTCGTTCATACATGGCATTACCGATATCGACTGCGAGGTCCTTCCCATCGACCCAGGCAGCCAATGAAAGCACGTCAGAAAGAGGAAAACGTCCTGGTGTCCAGGTAGCGGTAAAATAACCCATGTCTGAAAGCCCCTTAGCAACTATATCATAATGTTCAGGTCCTTTCCCCAGTGCAGCGCCGGCATACATGGTATAGGAAATCTT
>JBDOIB010000465.1:0-8932 GCA_041082155.1 Thermodesulfobacteriota bacterium
CCTCCTCCCTGGTGGCTGTTCTGGGAAAATTGATGGTCTTTGACACCGCATTATCTGTATATTCCTGGAAAGCGGCCTGCATTTTGATGTGCCAGTAAGGAGGAATCTCGAAGGAGGTCACAAAAAGCTTTTTTACCTCCTGGGGAATAGATGGGATCTCCGAGAGACTTTTCCCTTCGGAGAGGTCCCTTATTATACCATCACTTAAAAAACCCATCTTTTCCCCTATCTCAAGAAAGAGAGGATCGATGATCTTGATCTCCATCTCTTCCAAAACTCGCCTGGTATAATAAACCGAAAAAAGGGGTTCAATTCCACTCGAACAATTGGCAATAAGACTTAAGGTACCTGTAGGAGCAATGGTGGTCAGAGTGGCATTCCTTAATTTCAGTCCTCCTGGACGGTCGTAAATGGAACCTTTAAAGTTTGGAAAAGGTCCCCTCTTTTCTGCCAGTTGCGCGGAGGCCTCCCGGGCTTCATACTGGATAAAACTCATCAGTCCTTTTGCGACCTCCAGGGCTTTCTGGGAGGAATAAACAATACCCATTCGAATAAAAAGGTGTGCCAGTCCCATCACTCCCAATCCCACCTTCCGATTTCCCAGCGCCATCTCTCTGATCTGGGGTAATGGGTATTGATTCATATCGATGACATTGTCTAAAAAATGGATAGCCTTGTGGATTGTATTTCTTAGTTTCTCAAAGTCGATCTCCACTTTTTCATTTTTCTCCTTAATCATATGAATAAGATTGATAGAGCCAAGGACACAGGCCTCATAGGGAAGCAGGGGGACTTCACCACAGGGATTCGTACTTTCAATCTCTCCTAATGCCGGAGTGGGATTGGCCTCATTAATTCGATCTAAAAAGAGAACGCCTGGGTCTCCACACTCCCACGCAGACCTCACAATCTCATCCAGCACCTGCCTCGCTTTAAGTCTCCGTACTTCTTTCTTTGTCCTTGGATTAATAAGGGGATAATCTTCATCCTTTTCCACAGCCTCCATAAAGGCCCGGGTGATCCCCACCGAGAGATTAAAATTCTCCATCTCCTTTGAATCCCGTTTGATAGCGATAAATTCCAAGATGTCCGGATGATCGACTCGAAGCACCCCCATATTGGCCCCCCGCCTTGTCCCTCCCTGTTTGATGACCTCCGTAGCCATATTAAAAACTCTCATAAAAGAGACAGGCCCGCTGGCCACACCTCCAGTTGAGGCAACAGGATCGTCTTTGGGCCTTAACCGGCTGAATGAAAATCCCGTTCCACCTCCACTCTGGTGAATGAGAGCGGTGTGTTTAACGGTTTCGAAGATTGAATCAAGGGAGTCCTCAATGGGAAGGACAAAGCAGGCAGCCAGCTGCTGGAGCTCTCTTCCTGCGTTCATAAGACAGGGAGAGTTTGGCAGGAAATCCAACGAAGCCATCAATTTAAAGAAGGCTTCTGAGACCTCTTCCAGAGATGAAGGGGAGATGTAGAGGCGATCTGCCTCCGCCACATTTCGGGCAACCCGCCAGAACATCTCCTCCGGAGATTCGATCACCTTCCCCTGAGCGTCTCTTTTAAGATACCTCTTTTCGAGTATCTTAAGAGCTTCTGGGGTTAGAGACAATTCCTTCATCCTTCTTTTTCCTATACGGTCTCAACACTTTTAATCTCAGGGACCTGTTGCTTTAGGATTCTTTCGACCCCCATCTTTAAAGTCATCTGAGACATGGGACACCCTCCACAGGCCCCGGTTAATCTAACTTTAACCACACCGTCGACGATGTCGATTAATTCAACATCTCCACCATCGGCTTGAAGGGCAGGCCGAATCTTCTCCAAAGCCTTCATCACACTTTCTCTCATTTCCGATCACCTCCTCTCTTTTCTTCCATCATAACATAAAAAACTGAATCTCGAAACAGAAAAAAAAAGGCCTTTCCCTTCGGAAGGCCTTTTCTCTTCAAAGTTCTTCAAATGCCTTTAAGGATTAAATGGTTTAACTTTCATCTCTTTTTGACCGGAGATATTGATTCAGGGCGTCCTTCTTTTCACAGTATTCCATATCCCCTTCGCAGGTGGTACTTCCTCCATCCATGTCACAGTATCCGAGTCCTTTACCGATTCCTATCCCCTCCGGTTTTCTAAAGAGTTGACAGACTTTTTGTTCTTCCATTTTATTCCCTCCCAAATAAAAAACCCGTGATAACTTTTTACCACGGGTCCGGAAAACTTCTCTTGATAGTTGGGGAGCTCCAAAAGATTTAAATCTTTGTTTACACCCCTCCTACCCTTATGTAGAAGTTCTGCTTCGGCAACCTGGCGATCCTGCCGAAGGCAGGACCCATGGCTTTCCGTCCCAGGATTACTCCTGGTTTGGCTTTATCGGCGAATATTTTAGCTATTCTGATTATTGCATTTTAAATGCCAAATCAGTTTATATAATTTATCACCTTGTTTTTACTAAATTATTTAAAAAATCAGAAAAATGGGTTTGCCGTAGAAATGCCTCTTTTCGGTAAGATGAATAAAAAAATTGTTACAACGTCAAGGTCCAATTTTTATAAAAAAACAGGGCGAAATACCCTTAGCCTGTAAGGGTGAGACGCTGGTCGTTTTGGTTTTACCATTTTAGATGCCCCGCCTGTGAGGGCGGGATGATTTACTCATGGCTAAAGTCTTAGGTTTCGGAAATCCATTTGATAGGAATCTTATTTACTTTCTTCTAAAAACTTTTCAGCGGCGAAGGCTGCGGTAGCCCCGTCTCCCACAGAGGTAGAAATCTGCCTGAGAAGCTTCTTTCTGCAATCCCCTGCCGCAAAGATTCCTTTCACCGAAGTTTCACAATTTTCATTCGTAATAATGTAGCCATTTTCATCGAGAGAAACCAATCCTTTCAAAAACTGAGTCCTTGGAGCGAGGCCGATAAAAAGAAAGACCCCATCCGCTTCGACGTCCCGGCTGTCTCCTGTTTTTACATTTTTTATCGTAACCGAACGAACAATGGAGTCTCCATTGATGGATTGGACCACCGAATTCCAGATGAATTTGATTTTGGGATTGGCTTCTGCCCTTTCCTGATAGATTTTGGTGGCCCTCAATGCATCTCGACGATGAACGATATAGAGTTCCTTGACGAACTTTGTTAAAAAGAGTGCTTCCGTGAGGGCAGAATCCCCTCCTCCGACCACGATCACCCGACTATCCTGGAAGAAGGCTCCGTCGCAGGTCGCACAATAGGAGACCCCTCTTCCTCTAAATTCCTCCTCTCCGGGAACCCCTAATTTTTTATACTCTGTTCCTGTGCAGATAATTAAGGCCCGAGCCGAATAAACTCCTTCATGAGTGAGAACCTTTTTTAGATCTGCCTCTAATCTTACCTCGATCACCTCATCCTGAATGGCCTCCAGGCCAAAACGTCTTGCCTGTTCCTCCATTAAACGGCCCAGTTCTGAGCCACTAATTCCTTCAGGGAATCCGGGATAATTTTCAACCAGATCGGTCGTGGTCATCTGTCCCCCAAATACCCCGCTCTCGATCAGAAGGCTCCTAAGTCTCCCTCTGGAGGTATACAACCCGGCCGTTAATCCTGCCGGTCCTCCACCAATAATAATCACATCATAAAGTTTAGTCCTCTCCTGTTCCATTTAACTTTCTCCTTATAAGGTTTTTAAATTTTATAGTCGATCATCCCGTTTTCTGTCAACGGTTGATCAGAATCGAATTAAACCCATCCTTATATTCACCATCGTAGTACGACTTGACAAAAAATAGTTTGGAAAGATAGATTTAGAGCCGATAGTTCATTTTTGCAGAGGAGGATCCAATGGAAAGGACACTTTCAATCGTCAAACCTGATGGGGTGAAGAAGAATTTGATTGGTGAAGTGATCAGCCGATTCGAACGCAATGGACTGAAAGTGGTCGGGATGAAGATGATTCACCTGGACAAGAAGGAAGCAGAAGGGTTTTACGCCGTTCATCGAGGAAAACCCTTTTTTGAAAGTCTAACGGATTTTATGTCATCCGGTCCGTGCGTGGTGATGGTTCTTGAAGGAGAGAATGCCATCCAGAAAACAAGAGAACTGATGGGGGCGACAGACCCAGCCCAGGCAAAGGAAGGGACGTTAAGACGTCAGTTTGCGAGCAATATCGAACGAAATGTGGTCCATGGATCGGATGGACCTGAAACAGCTGCCTTTGAAATCGGTTATTTCTTTAATGCCTTGGAGATTTTTGAATATTAGAAAGAACCTTGGAAAAGATCGATCTAAAAAATCTGGCCCTTCACGAATTAGAAAACCTTCTTTCCTCTTTCGGAAAGGAACGATATCGTGCCCATCAGATCCTGAGATGGCTTTATCAGAAAGGGATTCAGACCATCGACGAAATGACTAATCTCTCCAAGAGCCTCCGTCAGGAATTGAACCGGATCGCCTTCCTCTCCCATCTTTCTTTAATTCGATCAGAGGAAAGTCAGGATGGTACCAAAAAATTTCTTTTTGAACTTCAGGATGGAGGTCGAATTGAGAGTGTTCTCATTCCGGAGCGAAAGAGGCTCACTTTATGTATTTCGACCCAGGTCGGATGTGCCATGGGCTGTCGATTCTGTTTGACTGGAAAAATGGGTTTTAAACGTAACCTTACTCTATCAGAAATTCTCAATCAGATTCTTGGAGTAAGAAAAACACTTCTGCCCGAAGAGTCGATCACCAATATTGTTCTTATGGGAATGGGAGAACCCTTAGCAAATTATCAGAATACCATTCATGCGATCCAATTGATCACCAACCCTGAAGCCTTTAATTTTTCTTACCGACGAGTAACCCTTTCTACGGTAGGACTTCTTCCAGAGCTGGAAGAGTTGGCGAAAGAAAAGATTCGATTCCGCCTGGCCATCTCTCTAAATGCCTCGGATGAGAAAACAAGGGATCACCTGATGCCCATCAATCGACGGTATCCTTTAAGGGAGATTTTAAAGGTCTGTCGAAATTTTCCTCTCCACCGGAGGGATCGGATTACCTTCGAATATGTTCTGATCGAAGGAGAGAATGATTCGGTGAAGGATGCAAAAAAACTTATAAGACTACTGAGAGGGATTCCTTCAAAGGTCAATTTGATTCCCCTCAATGAGGCTCCTGAAATTCCTTACAGGAGACCTTCTGAAGAAAAAGTGAGAAGGTTTCAGGAGATTCTCATGGAAGGAGGCCTTACGGCGATTATCCGAAAAAGTAAGGGAGCCGATATTTCGGCTGCCTGTGGCCAGCTTCAGGGAAAAGAAGGATGAGAGCGGTTTGACAGGATTTTTGAAATCCATTAACATTTTGAATAAAAAAGGAGGTAAAGGAATGGGAGAGAAGACAGTCGGGGTGATTGGGGGTTCCGGTCTTTACGAGATGGAGGGACTTGAGAATGTTGAAACGATTTCTGTAAGCACCCCCTTTGGAGATCCCTCAGACTCTTTTGTCATCGGACGACTGGAAGGAGTAAAGGTCGTTTTCCTTCCCCGTCATGGGAGAGGACATCGGATTCAACCCTCCTCACTTAATTTTAGAGCAAATATTTATGCTATGAAGACACTCGGAGTGCAGTGGATCATCGGGGTGAGTGCTGTAGGTTCCATGAAGGAATCGATTCGTCCTGGGGATATGGTTATTCCCAATCAATTTATTGATCGAACCGTTGGAAGAATCAATACCTTCTTTAGTGATGGAATTGTCTGCCATATCAGCTTTGCTGATCCTGTTTGCCCCACCCTTCATCGGATTCTGGTCGAGTCAGGCCGGGAGGCTGGAGCAATCGTTCATCCGGAGGGAACTTATCTTTGTATAGAAGGTCCCCAGTTCTCAACCCGTGCAGAGTCAAAACTTTATCGAACATGGGGAGTGGATGTCATCGGAATGACCAATCTTCCAGAAGCGAAGTTGGCCCGGGAGGCTGAAATCTGTTACGCCACCATTGCCTTTGCAACCGATTACGATTGCTGGCACCCCGAGGCTGGAGATGTATCCATAGGAGAAGTCCTGAGGATTCTTGCCCAGAGCACAAAGACCGCCAAAGCAGCCATCCGAATAGCTCTGAAGCATCTTCCTGTAAAGAGAGATTGCATCTGTGCCAATGCCCTTCAATATGCTCTGATCACGAATAAAAAGCTGATCCCGGAGAAAACCAAAAAAGACCTTGCCCCAATCATTGGGAAGTATATTCGATGAGATGAAATTTCTGGTTGATCGAATGCTGGGAAGATTAGCAAAAGGGCTAAGAATATTAGGGTACGACACCCTCTATTATCGGGGGAACGATGTCCATCAACTCTTTCATCTGGCCCGAGCAGAAAAGAGGGTCATTCTCACTCGGAGCTCAAAATTGACTCCCAAAAGGCCTGAGGATCAGGTGGTCAGGATCCAAGAAGATGATCCATGGGGTCAACTCAAAGAATTGATCGAAAAAGGACTCGTGTCACTCAATGAGGAGCAACTCTTTTCCCGATGTCTCCTCTGTAACAGTCTTCTTGAAGAGGCTTCCCGAGAAGAGGTAGAGGGCCGTGTCCCAGAGTTTATCTACTATCAATATGAGAATTTTTTTCGATGTCCACAGTGTCAGAAGATCTACTGGCCTGGCTCCCACCAAGAGCATATGAATCAAAGAATTAAGGGTCTATTTGAGAAAGGATAACGAGGGAATGCGAATTATCGGTGGGATTTCAAAAGGAAGAAGACTCTCCTCCCCCAAAGGGTCATCCGTTCGTCCCACCTCCGATCGAGTGAAAGAGACCCTATTTAATATCTTAGGGAAAGAGATTGAAGGAAAGGTGGTCTTAGACCTTTTTGCAGGAACAGGGAATCTGGGAATAGAAGCGTTAAGCCGTGGGGCCTTAAAAACGACTTTTGTCGAAAAGGCTAAAGAGGCCCTTCGAATTATTCAAAAGAATCTTCTTCAGTGTGGCTTTACCGCTCGGTCAGAAGTCATTCCAAAGGATGTGAATCGGGCTATTACCCTTCTTGCAAACCGAGGAGAATCCTTTGATCTCATCTTTATGGACCCTCCCTATGAGAAAGGGTGGGTTCAAAAAATTCTAAATAAACTCAGGGATCATCCTATTTATCACCGGAATACGATATTAGTGATTGAACACGGTCGGAGAGAACCTCTCCCTCAAAACCTTTCGGGGTGGGAGATCCTACGGCAGCGAATGATTGGCGATACGGTCCTCTCTTTTTTAAAGGCATAGGGGTTCCTCCCGTAGAAATTTTTGGACTAAACGGGTATTTTAAAAGGAGCGTGAAGATGACCCCGAAGAAGAAAGGAGAAAGAATTGAAATGGGAAGAGTAGCCATCTATCCAGGCTCTTTTGATCCTCTCACCTACGGACATATCGACATCATCGAGAGGGCACTGGAGATCTTTGATAAGGTGATCTTAGCCATTGCTCACGATGCAGAAAAGAAGCCCCTCTTTACCGTGGAGGAACGGGTTGAGATGGCAAAAGCCATCTTTAAAGATAATCCCAATGTCATTGTCGATAGCTTTAAAGGATTATTGGTCAATTATGTGGAAAAGACCAATGCCAAGGTGATCCTCCGTGGACTACGAGCCACCTCTGATTTCGAATACGAATTTCATATGGCCTCGATGAATCGGAGTCTCAGCGCCCATCTGGACACCCTCTTTATGATGACCAGTAAAGACTATTTCTTTGTTTCCTCGAGAACCATCAAGGAGGTCGCAAGACTGGGTGGTGTGGTGGAAGGGTTAGTTCCTGATCTGGTGGCTAGAAAATTAAAGGAAAAATTTAAGCTTCCAGTCTCAAAAAAAAGATGGATCGGCTGGGACGATTAAGAAAAAGAGAGGCTTTAATTGTCCGATGACTCATCCTCTTGCCGTTTAAGGTAAGCTTGAATGTAAATGACCTTATCCTCTTTTGACTCCTCCTCTTTCATCCCGGAAGAGGTCTCTCGTTCAGATCGGCGATAGGCCTCTTCTAATTTACTGATGACCTCTTGAAGTTTGGGGTCCTCCTTTACGAGTTCATCGACCTGTCGATCAAAATAATCGCTTGCCTTTTCCAGATGAAGGAAGTCGATCTCCACTCCGGTCAGATGGGTGAGCTTTTTCAACACCTGATAGGCCACCTTCACATTTCTTGCCTGAAGATACTGGGGCGCATGACCCCATAGGCTAATAGCTGAAAGACCTTTCTCCTTTGCCCTACTTAAGAGAAAGGTATGGATGCTAATCGGACCCGTATATTCGGTGAGACGGAGTCCAGCCTGAATCACCTCGTCCCTTAACTCTTCCTGATTGAACAGGGCGCTCACCATGACCGGAAAGGTATGAGGGATGTAATCATAAGTCCCTCCAAGAGTGAACATCTTCGAGACCTCAAATTCCTCCACCAATTCAAAAATAAGGTTGCAGAAGAGATTCCATTGAGAGTGGGGTTCGACCCCATAAAAGAAGATGAAGTCCTTCCCTGAAAGATCATTCTTATAATAGAAATGGTTTCCTGAGAATTTTAATTCGAGTATCCTCCCTTCACGAATGACGCCTGTAGGGCGAAGGGAAGTCATCTGATAAAAGGGATCAAGAGGAATCGTAGCAAATCGTTTGGCTTTTAAATGTTCAATCAGAAATTGAAGGGAAAAAGAGGAGACCTCTGCTGCATTGGGCCAGCCTTCAAATCCTAAAACCAAATAGGGTTTTCGCAGGATAGGTTTTTCTTCGTAAAGAATTTCGACCATCTCTTGATCCTCCAAAAGTATTCTACAATTTATTTCTTTTGAGTGTCAACGATGCTTCTCTAATCCATTTCAAGGGGTTTACCGACAATTCGTTGGTAGGCTTCGAGATACTTTTCTCTTGTTTTCTGAATAATCTCCTCGGGCAGTGGGGGCGCAGGGGGTGTTTTGTTCCATTTGATGGATAAGAGGTAATCTCTTAAAAACTGT
>JBDOIB010000003.1:0-15327 GCA_041082155.1 Thermodesulfobacteriota bacterium
AATAGATTTATCATCATCCACAATGAGAATGCTTTGCATGGAGGCGTCCCTCATCGTCCATGTGAGAAGGGAAGAAAGAGAGTAAAGAGTGTTCCTTTACCGGGTGTACTTTCCACTTCGATCTTTCCATGATGGGAGTCTATGATCCGATGGGCAATGGAGAGTCCAAGACCCATCCCGCTCTCCTTGGTCGAAAAGAAAGGATCGAAGAGCTTATTCATCACCTCAGAGGGAATCCCCACACCAGAATCCTTGATCCAGAGTTTCACTCCATCTCCATCCTCCGAAACCCTGCCTCCTAAAATTAGGTACCCTCCCTCGGGCATGGCTTGGATTGCATTCAGGAAGATATTCAGAATCACCTGTTTAATCTGTTCTTTGTCAATGGTCATAGGGGGCAAAGGATAAAATTCTTTTTTAACCGAAATACGACTTTTTTCTATCTGGGGTCTTAACAATTGAAGGGTTTCTTCTAAGATTGGAAAAACTTCTGTCTTTTCAAAAAGAGGAGGGGAGGGTTTGGCGAACCGGAGGAATTGTTCCACAATCTCATTGATTCGACCGATCTCCTCCTCAATGACTTTAAGATCTTCCTGAAAAGCATTTTCTACAGGAAGTTTTTCTCGCATGGATTGGATCAAAATATTGATACTCGTTAAAGGGTTTCTGATCTCATGGGCAATTCCAGCGGCTAATTGACCGAGCGCAGCCAATTTTTCCTGACGGAGAAGTTGAGCCTCGACACGATTCAGATCCTCCATCGTCCTCTTAATTTTCTCTTCCATTTCTTTGGTTTAATATTTTTAATTCCTCAACGATCGAGGTATTGTGAATGGCTAATTCTGCCTGCTGAGAAAAGGTCATCATGGCCTCGAGTGCTTCCTGTGGAATGGTCTTCCCTGGCTCGACGTGATCTGCAGCAATCACTCCCAGGGGCTTTTCTTTAGCGAGAATAGGGATGACCACAAGGGAATGGAGTTTTAATTTCTCTTTCAAAAAAGGATTCACCCTCGAATCCTTCTGTGCATCAGGAATGACAAATGGTTTCCTTTCAACAATTGCTCTTGCCACGATGCTATCCCCGGGATCAATGGGGAGCTCGATCCCCTTAACCAATTCCTCATCAATCCCTACCGCCATTTTACATTCAAGGACCCCTTTCTTTTCATTAACCATATAGAGTCTTGCTCGATCAAAACCCGTATTTTTAATGACCCCTTCTAAGAGGAGCTTAAGAATTTCATTGACATCGAGCGTACTCGTCAGACCTGAGTTCTCAATACAGATAGCGGCCTGATTGGCAATAGCCATCAACATCTCTTCTTCAGCTTTTGAAAAGGCTCGGGGATAAGAGATATAACAGTTAATCACTCCAATGACCCTATCCTTTACACACATCGGGACACTGAGCATGGAGACCAGCCCTTCTTTTTTGGCCAGTTCCTTTTCCTTATAGAGAGGCTCTTTCAGGACATCCATAATGGCCATCGGTCGATTGTGGAGGGCCACCTGACCGACCACCCCTTCTCCCAATCTCAGGCTCCTCTCCTTTAAATACTCTTCACTGATACTCTGGGTCGCCTTTAATTTTAATTTCTGGTCCTTTTCGTCAAGAATCCAGAGGGAACAGATTTTCGAATCCATTACCTTGGCTGTAATGGTTACGATTAATCGAAGCACGTCTCCCAGATAGAGGCCGGAGGCAATGGCCTTGCTGATCTCAAGTAAGGCGTTGATCTCTTTTATCTCAAGGTTCTTTTTCATTCCTTACATAGAAAAGAAAAAAGGCATCAAATTTTAGACGCCCTTGTCCTTTCCTTCGTATTTGCATTTGATAAAATCATTGCACAGATTAGAGAGTTTAGTCAAGAGCGGGTAGTTTCCGTTAAAGGGGTTGTTCTTTGAAAATGACCCATTTGTCTCTGAGAATTGAGGAAGATGTCTCTTTATGGAACTCCTGAATGGATCTTACAGAGAGTCCTTTTTTGAGGAGAGATTCAATTCCGTTGACGACCGCCTCTGCGCCCGAAAGGGTTGTCACACATGGAATATTATGGGCCACCGCCTCACTTCGGATTGCCACCTCGTCGGCTTTGGGTTTCTTCCCGCTTGGAGTATTGATGACCAGCTGAATCTCACCATTTTTTATCCGGTCGACAATATCAGGCCTCCCTTCACCCACTTTGAATACGGTCTCGACAGGCAAACCATTATTTTGCAAAACCTTTGCAGTTCCTTTGGTGGCCACAATTTCAAATCCAAGATCGACCAGTTTCTTTGCCACAAAGACAATCGGCCGTTTATCTTTATTCATCACACTGATAAACACCCTTCCTTTTGTTGGAATTTGGGCCCCTGCACCAATTTGAGATTTAGCAAAGGCCAATCCGAAATCCGTATCAATCCCCATGACCTCACCCGTGGATTTCATCTCCGGGCCAAGGATGATGTCAATCCCGTAGAATCGATTAAAGGGGAAAACCGATTCTTTTACTGCAATATGTTTGATTTCCACCTCTTCATGAATTCCTAATTCTGAAAGGGTTTTTCCCACCATGACCTTGGCCGCGACTTTCGCCCATGGAATCCCTGTGGCTTTACTGATAAATGGAATCGTTCGGGAAGCCCTGGGATTTACCTCCAGCACATAGACCACATCGTTTTTTATGGCATATTGGACATTCATTAACCCCACGACCTGAAGTTCCCTGGCCAAGGCATAGGTATTCTTTTTCAATTGGTCAATCAAATCATCCGTTAAGGAATAGGGAGGGGTGACACAAGCGCTGTCTCCCGAATGGATCCCTGCCTCTTCGATATGTTCCATAATCCCTGCAATCACACACTGGTTTCCGTCAGAGACAGCATCGACATCGATTTCTATGGCGTCCTCAAGGAATTTGTCAATTAAAATGGGATGTTCTGAGGAAGCCTCCACCGCACGCTCCACAAACTCCTCCAGGGAACTCTCATCGTAAACAATCTCCATCGCCCTTCCCCCTAATACATAGGAGGGTCTCACCAGCACAGGATAGCCAATCTCATCGGCCACCCTTTTCGCTTCTTCCACAGAGGTTGCCGTTCCATTGGGAGGCTGAAGGAGTCCCAACTTTTTTAATAGGGCTTGAAACCGTTTTCTATCTTCTGCCCGATCAATATTCTCAGGAGTCGTTCCAATGATTTTAGCCCCCATCTTTTCAAGTGGAACCGCAAGGTTCAGAGGAGTCTGTCCTCCAAATTGAACAATCACTCCGTCCGGTTTTTCCAGATCGATAATATGAAGCACATCTTCGAGGGTAAGAGGCTCAAAATAGAGTTTATCAGAGGTGTCATAGTCGGTGGAGACGGTTTCAGGGTTTGAGTTGACCATGATGGTTTCGTAACCCAATTCTTTGAGTGCAAAAGAGGCATGGACACAGCAGTAATCAAACTCAACCCCCTGCCCAATTCGATTGGGCCCTCCTCCGAGAATCATAATCTTCTTCCTGGAAGAGGGTTTGGCCTCATTTTCCACTTCGTAAGTGGAGTAGTAGTAGGGGGTGTAGGCTTCGAATTCAGCCCCGCAGGTATCCACTAATTTATAGGTAGGAAGAATTCCCTTCTCCATTCGCATTTTACGAATATCGGCCTCATTCACGCCTAACAGATGGGCGAGCTGAATATCTGAAAAACCAAACTCCTTTGCTTTTCTCAATAACGGAGCTGGAAGTTGAACTTGTTCGAGAAAGCGGGATCCCCTCCAGAGCGTAAGGTCCTTGACCTTTGGGCCATAAGAACGGATTTCCTTTTCTAACTGAACGATCTCTTGGATGTTCTTTAAGAACCAGGGGTCGATCCTGGTCAGTTCGTAAATCTCCTCCAGTTTCATCCCCCAGAGGAAAGCGTCCCGGATATAGAAAATCCTTTCTGCGTTGGGAATAGAAAGTCTTTTCCTGATCTCTTCGAGAATATTATTTCTTCGAGGGTTCTCCCTGACCTCTTCAGGATAAGGAAGATGATCTCTCCCATCTGCCCCCAGTCCATATCTCCTGACCTCCAGAGAACGGAGTCCCTTTTGAAGGGCTTCCTTGAAGGTCCGACCGATGGCCATGGTTTCTCCGACGGATTTCATAGAGATGGTAAGTGTAGGATCCGCATCGGGAAATTTTTCAAAAGTAAAACGGGGGATTTTCACTACACAATAATCAATCGTTGGTTCAAAGGAGGCAGGGGTTTTTCGGGTGATGTCATTTGGAATCTCATCCAGCGTATACCCAACGGCCAATTTGGCAGCGATCTTGGCAATGGGGAACCCTGTAGCCTTTGAGGCCAGGGCGGAGGAGCGGGAGACTCTCGGATTCATCTCAATGATGACCATCCGTCCATCCTCAGGACGAACGGCAAATTGAATATTCGACCCACCCGTTTCCACTCCAATCTCACGAATGGCTCGAATGGCTGCATCTCTCATTCTCTGATACTCTTTATCCGTGAGTGTCTGGGCTGGAGCCACCGTGATGGAATCCCCGGTATGAATCCCCATGGGATCCAGGTTCTCAATGGAGCAGATGATGACGACATTGTCCTTCAAATCTCTCATGACCTCTAATTCATACTCCTTCCAGCCGATCACAGACTCTTCGATTAAAATTTCTCCGATCATGCTCCATTCAAGTCCCCGGGCAGCCATCTCCTCAAACTCTTTGATATTATACGCGATCCCTCCTCCGGTCCCGCCCAGTGTAAAGCTGGGTCGAATGACCAGGGGAAACCCGATCTCTCTGGCAATCTCCATCGCCTCTGAAAGGGAATAAGCCAGACCACTTCTTGGGAGATCAATCCCGGCTCTCCTCATCGCCTCTTTAAACAGTTTTCGATCCTCACCTTTCTTGATGGTTTCGTATTTCGCCCCGATCATCTGAACACCATATTTCTCAAGCACACCCGATTCATAGAGAGTGACAGAGACATTGAGCCCGGTCTGTCCACCCAGTGTGGGGAGGAGAGCATCGGGTCTTTCACGTTCAATGATTCTGGTGACGACCTCGGGAGTAATGGGTTCAATATAGGTTCGGTCTGCCATCTCGGGATCTGTCATAATGGTTGCGGGATTGGAGTTGACCAGAACGATTTCATACCCTTCCTCTTTTAAAGCCTTACAGGCCTGAGTCCCGGAGTAGTCAAACTCACAGGCCTGACTGATCACAATGGGGCCAGAGCCGATGATGAGGATCTTCTTGATGTCGGTTCGTTTAGGCATCTTTCTACTTCGATTTGGAATATTCTTCCATCATCCTTACAAATTCCGAAAAGAGGTATTGAGTATCATGGGGTCCTGGAGAAGCTTCCGGATGATATTGAACCGAGAAAACGGGCAGTTTTTTAAGTCTCATCCCTTCAAGGGTCTGGTCATTGAGGTTGATCTGGGTTAATTCGACTTCTTCTTGATTCAGACTTTCGAGATCCACACAGAATCCGTGATTCTGAGAAGTGATCATCACTCTTCCTGTTTGAAGGTCTTTGACTGGCTGATTGGCTCCTCGATGGCCAAATTTTAGTTTAAAGGTCTTTCCTCCTAAGGCCAATCCCAGCAGTTGATGGCCCAGGCAGATCCCGAAAATGGGTTTCTGGTCCATTAATTCCTTTATGGTTTCAATCGCATAAGGTACACCTTCCGGATCGCCGGGTCCATTGGAAAGGAGAATCCCATCCGGTTGGTAGGAAAGGATAAGTTCAGTCTTGGAGAAGGCAGGGACGACAATGACCTCACAGCCAAACTGTTTAAGAGACCGTAGGATATTATATTTCACACCAAAATCCATCACGACCACTCGCAGGGGTTTCTTAAAAGGAGGGGGAGGGGCAACAGGAGGATTGAATTCTATTGGAAGTCCTTCCTTCCATTCATAAGGTTTTTCGCAGGTGACCTCCTGAACTAAATCTCGACCGATCAGTCCAGGGGAGGCCTTTGCTTTTTCAACCAGGCGATCTCGATCAAAATCCTCGGTCGAGAGAATGGCTTTCATCGCACCTTTTTCCCGGATATGTTTAGTAAGGGCTCGAGTATCCATCCCCTCGACCCCCATCACCCGGTGGGTGATCAAGTATTCAGAAAGGGAAGATTCCCCTCGCCAGTTACTGAAAAGGGAACTATTCTCTTTGATAATAAATCCTTCGACTTTGGGTGTTTGGGATTCAATATCCTCATGATTGATTCCATAATTCCCAATAAGGGGATAGGTCATGATCACAATCTGCCCTTTGTAGGAGGGGTCGGTCAGGATTTCCTGGTACCCTGTCATACTGGTATTAAAGACGAGTTCCCCTGTTTTCTCGCCGGGAAACCCGAACGATCTTCCCTCGAATACCGTTCCATCTTCTAAGGCTAACATCGCTTTCTGTTTGGATGTCATTTCTCTTCCTCACCATGGAGATCCGATTGGGGCGTTAGAGTTTTCCCATAAAAAAAGCCCCCGATCCTGTTGGAGGATCGAGGGCCTTCCAAATAGATTTCCTCAAGTTTTACCATACCCTTCTCTACAAGTTTAATTTTCTATTACCACACGCATTTCCATTTGTCAAGAAGGGCGGATTCTTGCTCAAGCTGGAAAGACTGGACCCCAGAGGTTTTTTAAAGGTTTATCCGGGGGAAGAGAGTTGACGTAGAAGGGACTCTTTTAAATGATTGATTTTGTATGGATCCATAATCTTTTCCCCTAATTGATCTTGGACATAAAAAACATCCATAATTCGATTTCCGAGCGTGGCGATCCTTGCAAAGTAAATGTTACATCCATGATTGGTGAGGGCTTGGGTAATTTCGTAGAGAATCCCTAAGCGGTCTTCTCCGGTAATCTCGATAATCGTATAGAAATCAGAATCCTCGTTATTGATCTTCACCTCACCTGGAACCTTCGGGACGATCTTAGGAATTAACCCGCTTCGCTCCGTTCTCTTTGAGATAAGATCCCTTAAAGAAACCTTTTCAACGAGAACCCCGTTTAAGTCTTTTTTAAATTGTTCAAGACGCCTCTCGATCTCTCCGGTTAAATCTTCGACCCAGAAAGTGTCCAGAGCTACTCCATTATCCCAGGTATGGATCTGTGCTTCAATAATATTCAGGCGATTGAGAAACATACAGCCTGCAATCTTAGAGAAGAGTCCATACTGGTCTTTTGTGCAGACAGTTACCTTTGCCTGTTTCTCCTTCTCGATCCTCCACTCCGTGACGAAGGGACGAAGCTCGATGGATCGGGCCATTTCGATATGATGAGAGACCTCTTCCGGAGAGTAACAGGAAAGATACCGAAGAGGAAGGTATTCCAGATACTCGGTGGCTATCCCCATGGATGTAAATTTTAAGTCCGTCTCAGTCAGAGGACCCCTTTCAAGGAGATGAGAAGTTTTAAGAAAGAGTTCCATGAGAAGGCTATTTTTCCAGGAGGTCCAGGCCTCCGGTCCCACTGCTTTAATATCCGAAAAGGTTAAGAGATAAAGCATTTTTAATCGATTTTTATCTTTAACCTGGTTAGCAAAACGGAAGATCACCTGCTCCTCATGAAGATCTCTTCGAAAGGCTACTTCCAGCATTAAAAGATGATATTCGATCAGGAAATGGATGAGCTCCTGATCCTCCTTCGAAAGACCCATCCGCATGGCGATTTTTTCCCCCAAAGCAGACCCGAGTAGGCAGTGGTCTCCTTCTCTTCCTTTTCCAATATCATGAAGGAGGGCCGCGAGAAAAAGAATCTCTGGTTTTTCCAATTCTTTGATAAGACTCGACAGGAGGGGATATTCCTTCTCATAAAAACCGTTTTTTAGTTTTTCCAGCTCCTCCACCGCTAAAATGGAATGGAGGTCAACCGGATGGATATGATAAAGATCGTAATGAACCAATCCTTCTATTTCGGAGAACTCAGGAATATATCGGGATAACACCCCGAGATCGTGCATCTTTTTGAGAAGGAGACCCAGGGCTTCACCTCTGTGGAGAAAAGAAAGAAAGGTTTGGTTCACTTTTTCTGAGGCCCTGAAGCGATCATCAATAAAAGGAAGGGCCTCAAGGATTGCCTCTTCCAGGCGAAAATTCATCATGACTCTGTAAGATTGACAGTGTTTGAAGAGGATCATCAGCTGAGAAGGGTCCCTTTTGAGCGTCACAGGATGACGGAGATGGATTTCTCCAAAGGCGATCTCGAAGTTCTCATCAATCTTCTTCCGCCAGGAGAATAAGAAGGCCTTCCTTAAAGGTGAAGGTTCCCGAAGAATGCGGTTCAAAAGATCTTGGGCAAAACTTGAAACCCTTTGGGTAGAGAGGTGATATTCCCTCATCATCTTTTCGATTCCCTCGGTCCCCTCAGAAAATCCAAGGAGAGGGGCGATCTTTTCCTGAAATTCGAAAGTGAAATCCTCTTGTTTTCTCTGGGTGAGCCAATGAAGCTGATTCCTAATCGTCTGTAAGAATCGAATACTTCTTTCTAATCGTCGAGCGAGATCAGGAAACAGGATGGAGTCCCAGCGGTCCGTTTTGTATTTTACTCGGATCAACCATCGACCGATTTGAAAGTCCCTCAGCCCTCCAATCCCTTCCTTGAGGTTGGGCTCAAGGATATAATGAGGATCTTCATATTTTTTATAGCGAAGTTGGAGTTCTTGATTCAAAAGCTCAGCAAATTTTTGAACCTTTCTACGGAGAATCTTTTTTGAAAAAAAGATCGTTAAAATTTCGGAAGAGTTCATAAGCTCCATCGAGGTAACGTCCATCGATCAGGCTGGTCTTTACCTTTAAATCGGACCGTGCCAATTGTAAACATTCGGAGATCGATCTTGAGCTGCAACTCACTTCTAACCCAAGGTTCCATAAAGGATAAAGGAGTCGTTCAATGAGAGGAGAGAGCTCTTCGTGTCGGATCGAAGAGTGAAGGAGAAGCAGATCGATATCCGAATAAGGAGCCAGTTCTGCCCTTCCATAACCTCCTACCGCCATCAAACAGATTGATGGCACAACGATCTGAGTCTGAGCCAGTTGAAAAGCCTTTCGAATAATATTGTCGATGGTATTTGAATATTGACGGAGAGACTCCTCCGGGGTAAAAGGATGGGTCAGAGATCTAAAAATTCGATGTCTAATTTGTAGTAGCTCTTCTTTGGTGATTCCCAGGGGATTATAGGGCGTCTTTTCCACGTTCACCCGTTCGAATCCGGATCACCTCCTCCACCGAGGAGACGAAGATCTTCCCGTCCCCGATCTTTCCGGTTCTGGCCACCCGTTCGAGGTTCTCTACGACCTGGGTAGCCATTTCATCAGTCGTCACGAGCTCGATTTTCACTTTGGGGAGAAAATCAATCTTATATTCGGCTCCCCGATACACCTCGGTATGACCTCTCTGCCTTCCAAAGCCTTTTACTTCCGTGATGGTCATCCCCTGAATCCCTATTTGAGTCAATGCATTCTTCACTTCGTCGAGCTTAAAAGGTTTGATGATCGCTTCGATCTTTTTCATTCTACCTCCCCTCTATTCCTCATTCCGAGCTTTCTTTTGTTCAAACACAGGGATGAGGATTTATCTTAGAAAGAGTAACCTGACTCTCCATGTTGAGTAAGGTCTAAACCACTGATTTCCTGTTCCTCACTCACTCTCAGTCCCATCGTCCGATCAAGAAATTTTAATATAAGATAGGTCACAATGAAAGAGTAAATCCATGCCGATAGGATACTTAAGACTTGAATTCCGAGTAGAGCGGGATTTCCGAAGAAAAGACCATCGTTTCCAGCAGAATTAATCACTTTAGAGGCGAAAAGACCGGTGGCTAGAGCCCCCCAGGTCCCACCTACTCCATGAACTCCCACCACATCCAGGGAATCATCGTCTCCGAGCCTCGTTTTAAAATTAACCGCAAAATAGCATAAGATTCCCGCTCCGAGACCGATGAGGAGAGCTGAAAGGGGTCCAACAAAACCTGAGGCAGGAGTGATCGCCACCAATCCTGCCACTGCTCCGGAGATTGCTCCGAGGACCGTAGGGTTCCCTCGATGGATCCACTCCACGATCATCCATGACAACGCAGCCGAGGCAGTAGAGATATGAGTGACTACGAAGGCTTGGGTGGCTAAGGATCCAGAGGCAAGGGCACTTCCTCCGTTAAATCCAAACCATCCGAACCAGAGCAGAGCACCTCCCAGACAGGTCATTGTAAGATTATGAGGAGGCATCGGTTCCTCCCCGTATCCCTTTCTCTTCCCTACGACCATTGCTGCCGCTAATGCGGCGACCCCTGAACTGATGTGAACCACCAATCCTCCTGCAAAATCAAGGGCTCCTAAATTCCTGATCCACCCGCCGATTCCCCAGACCCAATGAGCCAGAGGATCATAGACAAAGGTGTCCCAGAGAATTAGGAAGACGAGATAGGTTTTGAACTTAAATCGTTCGGCGAAAGCACCAGTGATCAGGGCAGGGGTAATCACGGCAAACATCATCTGAAAGATCATAAAGGCCTGATGAGGAATGGTGGGGGAGTAATCCGGATGAGGATCAAGCCCCACTCCTCTTAATCCGATCCAATCGAGACTCCCAATTATTCCTCCGAGATCAGGTCCAAAGGCAAGGCTATAGCCATATAATACCCATTGAAGGGTAATGATTCCAAGGGCAATAAAACTCTGCATCATTGTGCCCAAGACATTTTTGCTTCGAACCATTCCAGCGTAAAAAAGGGCTAATCCGGGAGTCATGAGCATGACCAGGGCAGAAGAGATGAGTATCCAAGTCGTATCACCTGTATCAATCTTCATTTCGATCCTCCTTTCATTCTTCCCTTGATTTTAGGGTGTCTTCCCTTTAATCCTTAAAATTTTTTCGAAAAATTTCAGACTTCTTTTGGTATAAGTTTCAATATGGATTTCCGTTTCGGTCAGGAGCTGGGATTTCGATGGATTGGAGGGAGACCCCCTGCTCAGTTCATCTTCATCCTCTTCCAGCCATTCCCTCACCATCTCTCCGGTCACCTCAAGATGAAATTGAAGACCGTATACTTCTTTTCCATAATTGAAGGCTTGATGAGGAACTAAGGAGGAGGTGGCCAGAAGTTTTGCTCCTCGGGGAAGTTCAAAGGTATCTTCATGCCATTGAAATACTGGAAAATTCTTCGGGAAGTGGGAAAAAAGAGTGCTTCGAGATCCGTCCTCGGTCAATTCGACCTCAAACCATCCGATCTCCTTTACGGGGGCTTTGTATACTCTTACTCCAAGAGCCTTCGCAATGAGTTGGGCTCCAAGGCATATCCCTAAAATTATTCTTCCTCTCTGGATGGCTTCTTTGATGAGGAGATCTTCTTTTTTTAAGAAGGGATAACGTTCCTCCTCATAGACATTCATTGGCCCTCCCAAGAGGATGAGATGGGTAAAATGATCAATCGGGGGGAGGGAGGAAGAGACCTCAAGATTCAAAATCTCATAGGGGATTTTTGTTTCACTCAAGACATATTCAATTAACCCGGGCCCCTCGTTCTCAACATGTTTAATAATGACAACGTTCATTTTTAGGGTTTCCTTTAATGGTGAGGATCAGCAATCTCTATACCAATTTTGCGCTAAGTCGCGTGAAAGGGGAAATAGTCAAGGTTATTAGAGGGTTAAATTTATACGGTAGATTTATTTTCCGTATATTGGGGAGGGAATATTCTGTTAAAAATTAGGCAACCTGATGAAAAGCTGGATTTTAAATCGGTTTAGGTCGGAGAGGGAGTCTCCCGGAAAAGGAAAAAGACTAAAGTCCCTCTCAGACCTTTCTCCCGTTAACCCAGGATTTTATCCACTTCTTCTTGATCGGCTTCCATCACGTAAGGAATGCCTGAGACCTCGGCGGCTTCGCGGGTAAGGGCACAGATATCGTTTCTTGTGATATATTTTAAGGCAAATTTCCTTGCCCCTGCCATCAACTGCTGAAGACCTGCATTGAGACGATCAAAGTAGGTGATCATCCCGATGGCACCTGTCGGGATCCGCTCAAAGTCCTTTCCAAACCTCTCCTTCAGTTTCGCTGCCAGAACAAAGATATGTTCTACATCGGTTCCGAATTTTGCGATCTCGGCAGGAACCTTTCCTTTTTTAATCATCTGGCCGATGGTATTGCCGACCATTGCGGCGGTCATTGAGGCCCTTCCGAGGCAGATCGCTTTAATATAGGGAGCGGCGAGAGCAATGGCCTTAAAGATATGATCTTCAAGAGCAAGCCCACCCGCCATCGCACAGGGAGGGATATAGGCTCCCTTTTGTTCAAGTCTCTTAAGACATCGGTAGAGCCAGCTTTCAAGGTAGACCGTCGGGATTCCCCATTCGTTCATCATCCGCCAGGGACTCATTCCTGTCCCTCCCCCTGCTCCATCCACTGTGAGAAGGTCGATTTGAGCATCAGAGGCGTATTTCACAGCTCGTGCAAGATCCGCCGGGCGATAGGCACCTGTTTTGAGAGAGATGTGCTTTGCTCCGAGCCTTCTGAGCCGTTCCACCTCTTTATGGAAACCTTCTTCGTCCACCATTCCAAGCCTTGAATGTCTTTCAAATTCTTTGAAGTCTCCCTGCTTGAAAGCCTCCTGGATTACAGAATCTTCAGGATCGGGAAGGACAATATAGCCTCTGCTCTTAAGCTGCAGGGCTCTCTCCAGGGTAGGAAGTTTAACCTCCCCACCGATATCCTTGGCTCCCTGGCCCCATTTGGGTTCGATGATCTGGACACCCAATTTCTCAACCACATACTCCGGAACTCCTAATCTCCCATCCTCAACATTATATTGAACGATGATTCCTCCCTTTCCATCATACCATTGTTGAAATGTTTTTACCCTCCGCTCCATCTCTGGAGACCTTACGACATATCCATTCTTAAATTCAGCATCCGGATCCATCCCGCAGACATTCTCTCCCACCACGACCAGAGTTCCGGAGATGGCTGCTGCGATGGCCATGGATTCCCAATGGATTCTGGCAATATCCGTGGAGCCAAGGGCTCCTGTAAAATAGGGGATCCTCATCTGGATTTTCTCCTTTGCCCCTACTTCGGTAGAGATGTCCACAGAGGGGAAGGTGGCATGGTCTGGATCGGCCGAAACACCCACTGCTCCCACACAGGAGCCCTGAATATTAAAATGAGAGAAGTCAACGGGATAATCCTTTTCGGATCCAGCGGTGATCTTTGCAAAAGGTTGAGGATAAAGAACCTCCCTTCCCCTTAGGGCTGAACGGCCAATCTCACAAGGGCCCGGACAACCATCCAGACAGGTCACACAGATCCCGGAACTGGGTGCAGGTTCCACGCGATTTTTTGTAAAAGTGGCTGGACTTCTATTGGGCTTGGTGAAGGTCATCTTTCTTCTACCTCCTTTTGAGAGTTAGATGAAAATTAAGTTGACCCCCTTGTCAGAATTACCCCGTTGTAAAAAAAGGGCGCCAAATCAATTTTGACGCCCTTGTCATCAATACCTCTTCGTATTGATTGGGTTTTTTCTAATACAAATAAAATTTTTTGTCAAGCTCTCATTTTTTGGCGGGAGTAATTGGAGATTGGATGAATTGGTATAGTTCTTCCAGGGTGGGGATTCCTTTTCTCCCCCCGATCTCTCTACATTTTAGGGCCGCCGCTGCATTGGCAAATCTTAAAATTTCCTTAAGATCCCAGTTTTGTAAGAGGCCATAGATGAATCCTGCGTGAAAGACGTCTCCCGCGCCCGTTGTATCGACCGCCTTTATTTTAAACCCTTCCACATACAGGATCTCTCCGTTCACGAGAGCGATAGCCCCTTTCTCTCCAAGGGTGGCACAGAGAAATCCATTAATCATTTTCTGGAGTTCTCTCAGGGCTTTTTCCTCATCCGAGATTCCGGTCATCAATTTTGGAAAGCGAGCAGAGGAGACAACAAAATCAATCTCTTTAATCAATTCGAGTGTCAGGGGTTCTACTTTATCGATATCAAGAACCGTAGGGATTCCTTCTTCTTTTGCCCATCGAGCACATTGAATCGCTGCCCGAATATCATGTCCATCGAGATGGAGAATCTTTCCGGAGCAGACCTCTTCTTTCCGTAGTTCTCCTTCCCGGTACATCAGTTTTTCATCCCGATCCCAGAGAATGGTTCGATCTCCTGATCTACCATCTACAATGATCATGGCGAGTTGAGTGGTTGCGTGAGGTTCTACTCGAACGGAAGAGATATCGACCCCTTCACCACGTATAGAATTGAGGGAAAAGGTCCCCAAATCATCTCCACCTACTTTGCCGATATACTTTGTTTTGACTCCCCATCGACTTAAGGCGACCAGAGCGGTGGCGACCTGTCCGCCACCCTGTCTTGAAAACCGAAGGAGTTTCATCTTCGAATTCCCTGAGGGAAATTCAGGGACAATACCGACAAAATCAACGGAGTTAAGCCCCATTCCTACGACATCAAAGGGCTTATCTGGAGAAAGAGAGAGATCAAAACGCATATCCCATCCGTTCTTTTCTGAATGGTAAATGAAATTTAGGCCACAAGGGCAATGGTAGAAGTGAAAAAGGAACGGGGTGGTCGGTAAGTTTTTGGATGAGTATCCATGAAGGGCTTTTTAAGTCTGTTTTTAAATTGGCTCCATTTGAAGTGAGAGATTAGACTTCCCTTTTTAAAAAAGAAGATCCTATCTTTCTTTTCATAGATCCATACAGTATAGTGGTCTTCAGGGGTTGCTTCTGTTTTTAATAGAATCTGCCGAGGTGAATAGAGCCCCTGGAGACGATCAAGGCTGATTTTTAGGTCAGGTTCTCCCCACTGGGTAAGGAAGATTTTCTGGTTAATTCCTGCTAACATGAGATGAGTACTCTGTTTCTGATAAGGGGGGCGAGATTTAAATAGATGGTTAAAGAAAGTTTGCAGGACCACGCAATTTTTCCTTAAATTTTATTGATTTTTTATTTATCATAAATTTCAGGACGTTGCAAGAAAAAAATTTTTTAAATTTAACCCACCCAGGAGGGTCTACTCATAAAAAGGTTTAAGATTATTTCTACACCATCGAAGATGGGAATGATGGGTGTCTTGACAAATCCCAATGAATCCATTAATCTTTTTTATGGATCGCGGGGTGGAGCAGTCCGGTAGCTCGTCGGGCTCATAACCCGAAGGTCGGTAGTTCAAATCTACCCCCCGCTACCAATGATTTCAAGGGGTTACACATCTTGGGTAACCCCTTCTTTTTGTGATTGTGATAAATTTGTGATAAATTTCTGTCTGAGTCTGTCCAGAATTTCGACTCCGGGTCGCAAGCTTTCAGGGTAGTGGTGGGCATATCTTTGAACCATTGTGATTGTCTTCCACCTT
>JBDOIB010000012.1:0-1479 GCA_041082155.1 Thermodesulfobacteriota bacterium
GGTAAAACCCCTCGCAAAAATCGCATCGGGAGGGGAGCTCTCCAGAATTATGCTGGCAATGAAGAAGATTCTGGCGAAGGTGGGTGGACGTCAGGTTCTTATTTTCGATGAGGTCGATTCCGGGATTGGAGGGGCCATTGCAGAGGTGGTGGGGAGAAAACTGAAGGAGCTTTCAAGGCATCATCAGGTCATCTGTGTGACTCATCTTCCCCAGATCGCCTGTTTTGCCGATACCCATTACAGCGTGAGGAAAGAGATCAGAGGGGGACGCACCGTGAGCGTGGTAGACCGATTGGAAGGAGAGGCGGTGATTGAGGAGGTGGCCAGGATGCTTGGAGGGGTTAAAGTTACAGAAAAGACCAGAGCCCATGCCAAAGAGATGCTCGAGAATGCGAAGAGAGGATGGTCTGGAGGATGAAGGAAGAGGGCGAGAGAATCGAAGAGAGGAAGTAAAAAAAGATGATCCGAAAGGCAAAACTTAAGGACGTAAAGGAGATTCAAAAGTTAATTAAACTTTATTCCTCCAGGGGGGATATTCTTCCCCGTTCTCTGAGTGAACTCTATGATCAGCTGAGAGATTTCTTCGTTTATCTCCAGAATAGAAAAGTGGTGGGAATCTGCGCCCTTCATCTCTGCTGGGAAAACCTGGGGGAGATTCGATCCTTGGCCGTATCCGAAGAGGTAAGAAACAGGGGGATCGGGGCCAAATTGGTCAATGCCTGTCTGGAGGAGGCAAAAGAGTTGGGAGTGAAAAAGGTCTTTGCTCTCACCTATCAGCCCAAATTTTTTAGCCGGCTCGGTTTTAAAGAGGTGGATAAAACCGTTCTTCCCCATAAGATCTGGGCGGACTGTTTAAAGTGTGTGAAATTTCCTGACTGCGATGAGATCGCTATGGTTCGAGAGATCGATTAGATTGACTTTTAAAAAGGGGGGTGTTAAAGAGATTGCAATTTTATGGTTTCCCCAATGAATCCATCCCTTCTCCATCGAAGACCGACCGTCGCTGAGGTTAATTTAAGAGCCCTCGCTTTCAATTATCATCAGATTAAAAAGAGGCTTCCAAAAGGAACAGGAATACTGGCCGTCGTAAAAGCAGATGCTTACGGGCATGGAGCCCTTCCCGTCTCCCGTAGCTTAGAGAAGTTGGGAGTGGAATATTTAGGGGTGGCCATTCCAGAGGAGGGGATAGAACTTAGAAGAGAAGGTATAAGAACCCCTATTCTGATTCTTGGGGGAATCTACCCGGGTGACGCAGATGAAATTATAAAATATAGCCTCACTCCTGTGGTCTTTGATCTTGATTCCTTAAAAGAGCTCTCCAGAGCAGGGGAGAAAAGAGGCAAAAAAGTAAAGGTCCACCTCAAGGTGGACACGGGAATGGGACGTTTGGGCGTGCCATTTCCGGAGTTTCCAAAATTCTTAAAAAAGGTCGGGAGATTTTCCCACATCGAAGTAGAGGGTCTTCTTTCCCATTTTGCC
>JBDOIB010000038.1:0-5607 GCA_041082155.1 Thermodesulfobacteriota bacterium
AATGTTATCAAGGAGGCCAATGGCTTTTCTCTCCTCTGCAAATTCCCTGAAGCTCTGAAGGATTCTTCCTCCCAATCCCCGGCCCCGAAAGGGAGAAAGAACCTCCACATAAACCAGATAATAACAGGGAAGAGGACTCCTGTAGTAGATCATATTAAGATAGCCGAGGCACTCCCCACCCTCTGTATGGATTTCAAAAGTATGAAAGGGCACATCCTTCTTCTCCGGTCCGCAGTGTGCGATCTTTGTTCCTCGAAGGGTCTTTCCAATCAATTCATCAAGTCCTTCGAACATCTCATGGGGAAAAAGGACATCCTTCTCTTTGAACGGATCCTCCAGGGCCATCTCCATCACCGAGAGAGTTTCCTTCAGCGAAGTCCTTCCCTCTTTAAGCCTTTTTCTAATCTCCAGAACCTCTGATTTCATTCATTCCCTCCTCTATCACCCTCTTGGATAGGAACCGAGAATCCTAAAAAAGAGGACTACCCCTTCGAGTTCGGTTAAGGCTTTTTTAACCCTAGGATCTTCCGAATGGCCCTCAAAATCAATAAAGAACACGTACTCCCAGGGTCTTCCCTTTGAAGGGCGTGACTCGATCTTTGTAAGATTAACCCCCTGCTCAGAAAAGACTCGAAGGACCCGAAAAAGAGAACCGGGTTGATGAGGAATGGAAAAAAGAATGGAGGTCTTATCCCTCCCCGTTTGTTGGGAACTCTTTAGAGCAAGGATCAAGAACCGGGTATAGTTTTGATTGGAATCTTCAATCCTTGAACTCACGGTTTTTAGCCCATAAAGTTTTCCTGCCAGAGGACTTGAGATCGCCGCTGCCGTCTTATCCTCCCTTGCTATCTGGGCTGCCTTTGCAGTACTCTCAGTCCCAATAAGAGAGGCATGGGAGTAATGTTTTTTGAGAAACCTCCGACACTGGGCAAAAGCTTGAGGATGAGAATAGATTTTCTGAATCTCCCGAGGATTTCCGCTCAGAGAGAGCAGATCATGGGAAATCCTCAGTAGGATTTCTCCCATAATCTTTACCTGAGACTCAAGAAACATATCCAGGGTGCGGTTGACCATCCCCTCTGTGGAATTTTCAACGGGAACTACTCCGCAGTTCGCTTCTCCTTTTTCCACCGACTCAAAAACCTCTTCTATGCTCTCCATGGGGGAGGCTTCAATTGAGTTTCCAAAATGCTCGAGACAGGCCAGATGGGTGTGGCTTGCAGGAGGACCAAGATAGGCCACCCGAATGGGCTTTACCAGAAAACGACACGAAGAGATAATCTCCCGAAAAACATGAGACATAGACTCGATGGGAAAAGGACCCGAATTCATTGTCCTCAAGCGGTTAATAATCTCCTCCTCCCGATCAGGATCATACGCCTCTAAATGCCCCTCTGACTTCAGTCTTCCGAGCTCCAATACAACCTCTGCTCTCTTATTAAGAAGAGAGAGGATTTCATTATCAATCTCATCGATTCTCGATCTCAAAGATCTGATCTCTTCTTCCCTCTTCATTTTCGAGAGTCCAGGACCCTCTGCCGAAGCCAGTGATCCACAAGAACCAGAGAGACCATGGCCTCACAGACAGGGTTTATTCTTGGAATAGCTGAGACGTCATGACGCCCCTTAAGAGATAATGAAACAGGCTGCCCTGAGGAATTGATGGTCCTCTGCTCCAAACGAATAGATGGGATAGGCTTTACAGCAACCCGAAGGATGATATCAGCCCCTGTGGATATCCCTCCGAGGATTCCCCCTGCATCATTCTTCTCGAATCCATCAGGGCCTATGGGATCATTACACTGGGAGCCAAGCATTCGGGCAACCCCGAAACCTGCTCCCACCTCCACTGCCCTCACCGAACCAATACTCATAAGGGCCTTTGCGAGATCTGCCTCGAGTTTATCAAAAACAGGCTCTCCCAGACCTGGTGGACATCCCTGAGCGAGAATCTCCACCACCCCTCCAAGCGTATCTCCCCGGTTCTTCACCTCCTCTATCCTTTCCTTCATTTTTAAAAAAGCCTCTTTATCCGGACACCTCAGGGGATTTTTTTCAACCTCTCCCAAATCGATCTTTTCTGCCCGAATCCCCCCAAGCTCAATGGTATAAGCAAGAATTCTTATCCCCTCCCTCTGAAGGATCTTTTTTGCCACCGCCCCTGCCGAAACCCTTCCTACCGTCTCCCTCGCCGAAGCCCTTCCCCCTCCCCGATAATCCCTGATCCCATACTTTACCTGATAGGTAAAATCCCCATGACCGGGCCTAAAAATATCTCTGATCTCCTCATAGGGCATTGAATCCACATCCTCATTCCAAATTATCATTGAAAGGGGAGTCCCCGTGGTCTTACCCTCAAATACCCCTGATAAAATCTCGACTCTGTCCCTCTCCTTTCTGGGACTTACGCCAATTCCAACAGCCGGTTTTCTTCGATCAAGCTCCCTCTGAATATCCTCCTCCGAAAGCTCCAATCCCGCAGGACATCCGTCAATCACCACTCCAAGGGCCTTTCCATGAGACTCACCCCAGGTGGTCACCCTAAAGAGCACTCCAAAGGTGTTTCCTGCCATACTAAACCCTTATCCCCATTTCTCTAAGAGTTAAAAGAATAAAGCCCGCCACCCTGAATGCATCCAAAAAAGAGGTATCCACCCACATATCAGAAAAACCTCTATAAAGAGGTTCTCTCTCCGTAAGGACTTCTCTTATTTCATCGAGAAGCCCCTTTCCACTCAAGGAAGGTCTTCGTCTGACTGTTGAACCATCATTGACAATTCGCTCATAAAGGATTTCTGCTTGAGCCCTTAACCAGATAACAAAACCCCTCTTCTTTAAGACCTGTCTGTTCTCCCACGAAAGGATAGCCCCACCTCCCAGGGCAATGATCAAACCATCATTCTCTGAAACTTCTGAGACTATCTCCTTTTCAACCCCCCTGAAATAAGGCCAGCCCTCAATTCTTACAATCTCCTCTATCGATCTCCCCTCACGCTTCTCAACCAGATCATCCGTGTCAACAAATGCTTTATCTAAAAGAGAGGAAAGGATTCTTCCTGTGGTTGTCTTACCAGAAGCCCTTGGCCCTGTGAGGACAAGATTCATAAACAATCCTTCTTATGAATAGAGTCTCTCAAAAACCTCCCAGAACTCAGGAAAGGACTTCCTCACGCAATCCTCCCCCTTTATTCTTATCCCAGGAACTACAAGACCCGAAACTGCAAAACTCATTGCCAGTCGATGGTCATTGTAAGTCTCAATCTCCGCCCCGCGAGGTTTCCCTCCAATGATTTTCAGATAATCCGATCCCTCTTCCACCTTTACCCCCATCCTTCCCAATTCATTTGCAAGTCCACCCACACGATCAGACTCCTTGAACCGAAGATGTCGGATGTTATGAATTACCGTAGTCCCACGAGCAAAAGCCGCTGTAACAGCAAGCGTGGGAACAAGATCAGGCATACTACTCATATCTACCTCAATTCCCTGAAGCTCTCCTCCTCGGACCTCCGCCCAATCCTTTCCCGAAATCACCCGGCATCCCATCTCTTTAAGGATACCAAGAAAGCCAGTATCTCCCTGTATGGAGGCTGGATTGAAAGACTCTACCCTCACCCTTCCTCCTGTAATGGCTGCCGCCGAAAAGAAGTAGGAAGCACTCGAAGCATCCGACTCGATCTTATACCTTCGGGGAAGATATCTCCTCCCAGATGAAATAGAAAAATAATGATAACCATCCTTTCTTACCTCTACTCCATAGGCAGACATTACATCGAGAGTAATATCCACATAGGGTTTGGAAACAAGATCTCCTATTAGCTCAATCTCCATCCCCTCCTTTGTGTAAGGCCCTACGATCAAAAGGGATGAGAGAAACTGACTGCTCTCCTCCCCCCTCAGCTTCAAAGATCCACCTCCTAATCCTTCCGACTCAATCAAAACCTTCAACGAGTCCCCCCTCTCCTCAAGGCTTGCTTTTACCCCAAGAGAACGAAGCGAAGAAATGAGTTCACCCATCGGTCGCTTCTTCATCCGCTCGGCTCCCTCAAGAAGAACCCTTCCCTTAAGAAGAGAAGCAAATGCCGTTAATAACCTCATCGAGGTGCCAGAGTTGCCAAGAAAGATCCTCTCCTGAGGGGGCAAAAGCACTCCTCCGCGGCCAAAAACATAAACCTTTTCTTCATCCCAAAAGATTGGAATTCCAAATTTCCTAAGTGCTTCCAGAGTAAACCCTGTATCTTCACTTTTTGAAGGATTGAAAAGAACTGATTCGCCCTCTGCCAGGGAGGAAATAATCAGGGCCCGATGGGTATAGCTCTTTGATCCAGGAACTCTCAAAATAGCATCACAGTGTCGAAGAGGCTTTATTTCTTTCATTTCTTTCTTCTTTCCAGATAAGAAATTCCTCAAGATCCCTTCTCATCTCCCCAATCTCGGGTTTCTTCCCCGTCCATATCTGAAACTGTAAAGCACCCTGGTAGCAGAGCATCCCGAGCCCATCTATCGTTAAACAGCCCCTCCTCTCTGCCTCCCTAAGAAACCTTGTCCGAAGGGGCTGATACACCACATCCATCACTACCATTCCCCTCCTTAAAAGATCCTCCGGAAAAGGAGTCTCTTGATCCATAGGATACATCCCTAAAGGGGTACAGTTGACTATTACATCCACCTCTGAATCAGAGGGACTCTTCACAAAACCACATCCCATCTCTTCAGCAAGCTTTTGAGCCTTATCTACGGATCGACCGATAACCGTGATATGTGAACCCCGCTTAACTAAACCATAGATCACAGCCCGGGCCGACCCCCCTGTGCCCATCACCAGAACCCTCTTCCCTCTCAATTCCACTACCTCTTCAAGAGCCATAAGAGCTCCTATCCAATCTGTGTTATATCCAACCAGGATCCCCTCTCTATTCAAGACCGTATTTACCGCCCCTATCTCCCTTGCCACAGAATCCACCTCATCAAGATACGAAAGAATCTCTTCTTTGAAAGGAATCGTCACACTCACTCCCTTTATCCCGAGCCCCCGAATCCCTTTTATTGCTGAAGAAAGATCCTTCACCTCAAAGGCAAGGTAGACCGCATCCATCCCGAAGCGTTTAAATGCCCTATTATGAATCAGAGGACTCAAACTGTGCCGAACGGGATTCCCGATGATCCCGTATATCAAAGTATGAGCACTCAACATCCAACCCTCTCCAGAACCTCTCTCATCTCCTTAACTGTGATTTGGCCAGGAGCAGACTGTCTGGTCTCTTTTATAGAAGCATAGGTCCAGGCTCCTCCCAGCAGGGGAGAAAAGATGCGACTTATCCTTCCCCTTTCTCCCATACAGAAGGCCACTATCTTTCTTCTCCTTTTCCTCGCATATGGGATGAGAGATAAGATGCGAAGATTATCCTCAAAAGATCTTGCAAACGTTACAATCTTTATTATGTCGGCCTCATATCGATCCATTCCTTCAAAAAGCTTCTGAAGCTCCTCAAAGGTAGGTGTCCTCCGGAATTCATGAAAAGAGAGGATGAGCTTGGTTTTCCCCCTCTTTCTTATCAGATCAAAAATAAACCTTTTCTCACTTCTTATCTCTATATCCACGAAATC
>JBDOIB010000045.1:0-1665 GCA_041082155.1 Thermodesulfobacteriota bacterium
CATTGATAAGGGACTGGTTCGTTCGGAAGAGCCTTTAACCCTTGTAAGAATCTTCAATACCAATACCCGAAAAATGATTCATGCAAAGGTGCCTGTGAAGAAGGGAAAGGTGATAACGGATGGGGATTATGCTATTGACGGGGTTCCGGGAACAGGGGCAAGGATTGATCTCAGTTTTTTTGACCCGGCAGGCCCCACCACAGGACGGCTTCTTCCAACAGGAAATATTGTAGATCGGGTCACCCTTGAAAATGGGGAGAGGGTTTCCCTTACCATTGTAGATGCAGGAAACCCTACGGCCTTTATTCCAGCAGAGGAGCTGGGTCTTCGGGGGACCGAACTTCCTTCAGAGTTCGATCAGAACTTAAAGATCAGGGAGAAGCTGGAATCGATTCGAAAGAAGGTGGCTGAACTGATGGGGATTCCCCTTAACCCATCCATTCCAAAGGTCGCTTTTGTCTCCACCTCCCAAAATTATAAAACCATCACCCAGAAGGAGATTAGATCAGAGGAGATCGATTTTCTGGCCCGGGCAATGGCGATGGGAAAGATGCATAAGGTCTTTCCCATTACAGGGGGAATCCCGGCAGCCATTGCGGCCGTGATTCCAGGATCGATCGTCAACGAGATGGTGGGGAAAAAAGAAGAGGGAATGGTCAAAAGAAGATTCAATATTGGTCATCCCTCAGGGATTCTCGATGTGGAAGTTGAGGCGGAGATAAAAGAGAAGGAGGTTCGGGTCATTCAGTGTACCATCGGAAGGACAGCCAGAAAGATCATGGATGGACGGGTTTATATCTCTGAAAAGGTCTATCATCAAGTTTAGTTTAATCGAAACGAGATTTTTAAAAATGATGAAGATAGAAAGGCGGGGTTTAGCAAAAGATGTCGGCTTATCCCGAAAGTATGCAGGCTTCCATTCGAAAAGTCGAAGAGACCAGACTCTCTCGGGCCAAGGAGGAGTTCCCCAGACTCTCTTTAAAAGAGCGTCAGGAGCTTCTTCATCAATTCCATCCTGATTATCGGGAGGGCGGAAGGCGAGAATTAAAGGTTGGGGTCAATAAAGGACAGAGGGTTCCCAATGAGCTTGCCGATCTCTTCGAAGGATTAAGCCTCATTCACCCCCAAGAGATCGATCTGAATCGAATTCATAGAGATGTAGATGTGTTGGTCATCGGTGGAGGAGGGGGAGGAGCCTCTGCCGCTCTCTTCGCTTCAGAGTGCGGTGCCCGGACCCTTCTGACCACAAAGCTCCGATTTGGTGATTCCAATACGATCATGGCTGAAGGGGGAATTCAGGCGGCAGTAGGTCCTTATGATTCTCCGGCCCTGCATTATCTGGATACGATGGGAGGAGGTGGATTTGAAAATCTTCCCCATCTTGTTCAGGCCCTGGTAGAAGATGCCCCATTGATTCTCGAATGGCTTGCCCGCCTCGGGGTGATGTTTGACCGAAAGGAGGATGGGGATCTTCTGGCCTCCTTTGCTGGGGGGCAATGTCGAAGGAGAGTCCATTCTGCTGCAGATTATACAGGAATGGAAATTATGCGAGTGATGAGGGACGAAGTCTACAGCCGTGGAATCGAGGTGATAGAGTTCTGTCCCGCTGTAGAATTACTTCTGGATGAGAGGGGAAGGTGCGCAGGGGCTATCTTCATCAATCTC
>JBDOIB010000056.1:0-4305 GCA_041082155.1 Thermodesulfobacteriota bacterium
ATCAACTCAGCCTTGCTCCAGAGCAGCAGGGCCCATTCCAGTATCCCATCCCATTAGAGAAACAAAAGAAGGAAGAGGCTCGCCTATCCATAATACAGCTTGAGCGATGGAGGGAAACTCAGAGAGAGATTAAAAGAAGAGGAGGAGAGGGACGGTCCATTGCCACTGCAATTGAAAAGGTAGAGGAGACTGAGAAGGATGAAGAATCAATATTTCCTTTATTGACAGGGGGTGAGGGAGCTATTTTTGGAAAACTTGTACATCGCCTTTTTGAAAAGGTGGATTGGCACCAACCCGTGCTCCTCAGGGAGATGGCTGAGAGCGAAGGCAAAGCACTCGGGGCTACAGGCCCAATGATCAAAAGGGCAGAGGAGATGGTTCGTGAGGCACTCCATTCTCCCCCTCTTCAGCGTATCATTCACTCAGGAGAGTATTATAAAGAGGTTCCCTTCAGTTATAAAAAGAATGGGATCCTTTATGAAGGTGTGATGGATGTTGTGTTTAAGGAAAAGGATGATCTCATTGTTCTCGATTTTAAGACCGATCTTGTCGATCGAGAGAATTTAAATTCAAAAGTTGAATATTACAGGCCTCAGGGAGAAGTCTATTCTGATGCGATTCAGACCATCTTCGGTCGCCCTCCAAAAGAGATCATATTATTTTTTCTTCAGCTCATGGAACCCGTTTCGATGAAACGTCAATAACCTGGCACACGAAAAGTTATTTTCCCCGCATTAATCCAGACCCTTCTCCTTTTTATAATGTCCGAAATCTTTGAATATGAAAAATAGGAGCCAAAAAGTGATATAAGACAGCTCCCTACTGGCAAAAATTGGCAACTTAAAAAGTTTCGATTCATTCTAATCCATTGAATATTATGGGAAAAAAGATAAAGAATAAATCTGGCACAAAATTTGCCCCAAAAAATTTTTTGGAAAAATATCTCAATAAACTACGGATCATCCTATGTTCCGAAGCATAAGGTTTAAACTTTCAATTTTTATATTTTTTCTTCTTCTAACCATCACTATTGCCTTCTCGCTCTCCACCATAAAGATCATGAACCAGACCGTACTCAATGAAATCATCAAAAGGGCTGAAACCTTGAGTAAAAGTTCTGCTGCTTCAGTAGCCTATAGCCTTGTTTCTGGAGATTCATTGGGAATTGATCATGTTGTCTTCAAAGGGAAAAGTCTAAACCATGACATCGAATACATGGCAGTCGTTGATAAGAATTTAAAGATCTTAGCTCATAGTGATCTTAAAAGAAGAGGGGAAGTATTTAAAGAGACAGAAGGAGATATCATTAAAACTGATCGCGATGGGGCAAGGGTGAAAGAGATTCGTTTGACTTCAGGAAAGATTTTTGAAATCAGGGTCCCTATTCTTTTTAAAGGAAAATGGCTTGGAGAAATCATTACGGGAGTGAATCAGTCCATTCTTATAGAGGCTGAAAAGCGAGCAGAGAGACAGATTTTATGGATGTTTCTTCTGACCTTCTTTGTTGCGGTAATGGGTATTTTTGGGTTTTCTGTGCTTATTACGAGACCCATCAAGGAGCTTGCTACCGGAGTGGAGGAGCTCACACAAAAGGGACAGGTTAAGCCCTTAAGAGTTTTTTCGAAGGACGAACTCGGAAAATTGACCGAAGGCTTTAATAAAATGAGCCAAACCATTTCAAAGCAACAGGAAGAACTTCAACGATATACCAAAGAGTTAGAAGAAGCCTATGTTTCCATTGTCCAGGTCCTTGCAGTTGCCATCGAGGCCCGTGATCCTTATACACTCGGTCATTCTGCAAGGGTGGCCGCTTATTCGATAAGAATTGGAGAAGAGATCGGATTAAAGAAGGAAGAGCTCGAGGAGCTTGAAGTTGCCTCGATATTCCATGATGTAGGGAAACTCCGGATGCCCGATTATATCCTCAGGAAAAAGCAGCCTCTGGATCCCTTAGAAGCCCAAGCTGTTAAGAAACATCCCGAGGATGGTGCAGAAATTCTCTCTAAAGTCAAATCGTTACGGAAGTATGTCGAATCCGTTAAGCATCATCATGAGCATTATGATGGGAGCGGATATCCCGATGGCCTCAAAGGAGAAAACATTCCTCTTTACGCAGCCATTATTGCCATTGCAGATACATTTGATGCTATGACCTCAACAAGACCTTATCGCAATGCCATGACCAAAGAGGAAGCCCTTCTTGAGTTGAAGAAGGGAGAAGGCAAGCAATTCAATCCCGTTCTATTAAAGGCATTTATGAAGGTAATGGAAGAATGTAAGGTGAGCCAGAGCCCCCCTCTGGATGTTCGTATAAGAAAGGTGATCTCATGAGGCTACCAACCCCTCATCAAATCCTTTGGCTTTTGTTTTCTTTAATTTTGATTGCTTCATGTAGTGGAGGGGCGAAAATAAAAATATCTGATCAGATTCATGAGAATCTTGCAACGGGTGATTTTCAAAAAGCTTTGGATCATTGCCAGAACGAATATTGGAAAAATCAAAAGAAGAAAGAAACCGCCGAGCTCTATATTGAGACGATTGAGTATATTAAAACCCATGGAGATAAAGCCTTTCAAAAGGGGGATTTCGTTTCAGCTGGAAGCACCTACGCACTCTTGTTAAAAAATTTTCATCGATTTAATGTTTTTTCCGACAGACTTTCCTTTGATCGGAAATACCTAATCTCAAGACTCAGAATGAGTCAGGTCCTTATAATGGAAAGGCAGGTTACTTCTTGCGACAGAGTGGTTTATCTTCAAAAAGGTATAGAACAGTATAAAGAGCTTCATCAACAGGACCCTCAAGATCAGATTATCCGAAGGGATTATGTGGCTCTTCTGGAGTTGATTAGGTCTCAAGCCGATGGTGCTTATGAAAAGAACAATCTCCTGCTGGCAGGGTGCATCTACAGAACTTTATGGAATAATTTCAACTCGTTCAACTCCGTGAGATCCTCTCTTTCATACAATCGAGAACTCTTGAATACCAATCTAAAGAAATGTCAAAAGAAACTCTTTGAGGATGGTCTTGAGCAGTATCGAAGGGGAGATCTGAGTATGGCGATTTCGATTTGGAGAAGTATCCTTACGTTTGACCCGGAAAACCAAGAGGTAAAAAGGACACTTAATATAGCCATCCAACAATCCAGAACTCTTGAAAAAGTAAAGCAAAATTAAGTCAGTTCCCATCCTTCTTATTAATCTCACCCCAATTCCAAAGCCCTTTCCGTTTAATGATCCAGAAGCCAATTCTGAGTTATGGTATATTATGAATGGAGGAAAGCCTCCGTAATAGATAGAGGCTTAAAGCTTTGTGAGGCTGTGAGGCCACTCCCTTGACAAAGGAGAAGTTTTTTTCTTAAAAAAAATATAAAAGGGAGTTAAACAGGATCCGCTACTTGATATTTATGAGACAATAACTCAGTTGAAAAAGTTCAAGCACATCAATCAGCTAAAAAATTCTATTTAAATGGAGGTGGATCAGGTGAACAGGATGTTAAAGGGTGTGATTCTTATTCTATTTGCTTTTTTCTTCTTCACGATTGCAAATGATGTGCAGGCACAGAGAGGTGGAGGGAGCCGACATGGAGGAAGTTGGCAAGGACCAGCGAGTGGTTCTTCTCAATCCCAAATAGAGATAAGGGAGCAGCAGCGTCAGCAGATCAGGGCAACGGATCAACAGAGGGAACAGTATCAAATCACCATGCAATCCATGGATCGATTGAGAACCCGGATCCGGAATATGGAACGGATGGTCAAAGACCCTGAAACCAAGAAGGATCAAATTCGAGAAGAGCAAGAACGTCTGAGGAATGAAGTCAGAAACATGGAGCAAGAACATCATCGATTCATGGAGGGGTTAAGTACGGAACAGAAGATGCAGCTTCGCCATCGTCTTCTGGAGATGGATCAGATACGGGAAAGGATAAACGCACATGTGCAGGCAATGGAAGAGGAAATGAATAGGTCGAATCCGAAATTAAAAGAGATGGGTAGACGTATGGTTGAAACGGAGAGAGAGATAAATGAGTGGCAGAAGAGGCTTCGGGAGATTGGCTCAGAGATGGGGATCAGGTCTTAATAACTGGAAAAGGCAGAGCTTCAAGAAGGGAGAGATTTAATTCTTTAGTTTTCTGGGAGCTACTTTCCAGAGATTTAGACAGGAAAAAATAACAAGGCAGGTCATGATTAAAAAGACCGGAATGTAGCTCTTGAAATGATCGAATATAAACCCTGAAAACCAAGCTCCAAAGGCAGACCCCAACCCATTGACAAATTGAATGATCCCAAACACCTTTCCGAAATT
>JBDOIB010000064.1:0-5297 GCA_041082155.1 Thermodesulfobacteriota bacterium
CGTTGCTTCGGCTAATGTCTTCGGGGGTCAGGTGAGGGAGATTCAAATCGAACTTGAAAGATCGAAACTCGAAGCACTGAATCTCCCCTTAGATAAGGTGGCTCAGGCAGTTCGGGCAGGATTTATAGATAAACCCGGAGGAAGCCTGAAGACAGGCGAAAGGGAATATGTGGTGAGAACCATAGGCCGTTCCGCAATGGTGAGAGAATTGGAGGAGATGGTAGTTCATTCCCATAACGGGACCCCTGTTCGGTTGCGAGATATTGGAAGAGTTCGGGATGGGGCTGAAGATGCACAAACTGAAGTGCATGTGAATGGGGTGCGGGGAGTTGTGATTGGTGTCCAGAAACAGATCGGGGGCAATACAGTCTCTGTCGTGGATAATGTCCGCAGGATTCTTCCTGAGATTCAGAAGGAACTTCCCAGGGGAGTCTCCCTTCAGGTCATTAATGACCAGTCGACGTTTATTCGAAAATCGATCCAAAATCTACAGAAAGAGGCCATGATGGGCGCTTTGCTTGCGGCCATGGTGATCTTCCTCTTTTTAAGAAATGTGACCAGTACCTTAATCATCGCTCACTCCATTCCTATTTCCATTATATGTACATTTGTCCTTCTTTATTTTGGGAAATTTACAATTAATATTATGACCCTCGGAGGGCTGGCCCTTGGAGTGGGAAGATTGGTGGACGATGCCATTGTGGTGCTGGAAAACATCAATCGTCATCTTGAGTTGGGTGAATCTCCGATGGAGGCTTCCTATAAAGGGGCCCGTGAGGTGAGCAAACCTGTCATCGCAGCTACCATCACCAGCATTGTGGTTTTTCTCCCCCTGGCTTTTGTGAAGGGAATTGCAGCTCTGCTCTTTGTTCAGATGGCCTATACCGTGGCCTTTTCCCTTCTGGCTTCCCTTTTTGGTTCTCTCACCCTTGTGCCCATTCTAACCTCCAGATTTCTTAGAATGGAGAAAGAAAGAGAGAAGAAATCTTCAGTGACCCATTGGCTATTTCAAAAAAGTCAAAACTTCTTTCTCCGGATAGACCAGTCCTATCAGAAAGCTCTTGAGTTCTCTCTTTCCCACAGAGGAGTTGTAATTTTTGGAATCGTAGGAATATTTTTGGGCTCCCTTTTCCTTATTCCTCTTCTCGGGACAGAATTCTTCCCCCCTTCTGATGAGGGACAGGTCCGAGTGGGAATCAGGCTTCCTCCCGGATCCCCCCTCGAAGAAACCAAAAAAGTAGTGGAACGAGTGGAGACCATCATCTTCTCGGAAGTTCCGGAACTGGCCTCCCTCTGGGCAAGAGCGGGCTCCGGGAAAGGAAGGTCTGTCATCTTTGGAGGAAGATTTGCAGGCCCTCATACCGGTTCTGCTTCCCTCATGCTCGTCGATCAATCCGAAAGGAAAAGGTCCTCCGAGTTGGTGGCCCGTTCCTTACGAGAAAAAATAAGAAACATTCCGGGTGCCCTGATCACCGTTTTTCCGGGAGGAATTATTTCAAGAGTCATGACCTTTGGGGCGGATGAACCGATCGATGTGGAGATTCTGGGTTACGATATCGCTACAGGAACTCGACTCGCCAAGGAAGTGGAAGCCATTCTCAGAGAGGTTCGAGGGGTGACAGACATCCAGATTGGACGAGAGGAGGGGCTCCCTGAATATCAGATCAGGATTCGCCATGATCGGCTTTCTGCTTTCGGTCTGAATACCTCACGGGTCTCAGAGATTGTCAGGGGTGCGGTCGAAGGGATTGAGGCCGCGATCTATGTGGATCCCAAGACAGGTCGGGAACATAAGGTGAGAGTAAGATTGAGGGAAGAAGATCGAAAGAGGTCTGAGGATCTAATCCGTTTGCCCGTTCCGGCTCTTAATGGGAAAACGATTCCTTTGAGCAATGTGGCTGAGGTAGTCCAAACACGAGGCCCTGTTCAATTGGAAAGGAAGTACCAGCAGAGAATTGCCCATGTTACTGCCAATACCAGTGGAAGAGATCTTGGCTCCGTTGCCTCAGAGATCGAAGAGAAACTTTCAAAATTACAGATTCCTGAAGGATTTAGTATCGCCCTGAGAGGAGCGCGGCTGGAGCAAAAAGAAGCCTTTCAAATGCTTATCTTTTCTTTAATTTTAGCGATCCTTCTGGTATATATGGTTCTGGCTTCCCAATTCGGTTCCCTCCTTCACCCCTTTTTAATCATGTTTTCAGTCCCTTTGGGATTTATTGGGGTGATCTGGGCCTTATTTTTAACAGGAAATACGTTGAGCGTCATTTCTTTTATTGGAATGATCATGATGGTTGGGATTGTGGTCAGCAATGCCATCATCCTGATCGATTTTATCAATCATCTCTATAAAGAGGAAGGACTTGAATTAAAAGAGGCGATCGTCCGGGGAGGAAGAATCAGGCTCAGGCCTATATTAATGACTTCACTGACCACCATTTTTGGTCTAACTCCCATGGCTTTTGGGTTTGGAGAAGGGGCAGAGGCAAATGCCTCCTTGGCGATTGCGGTGATTGGGGGATTGCTGGCTTCAATGTTTCTTACGCTGGTCTTTATTCCGACTCTTTATTATATTGTGGAAAAATGGAGAGCTTCGAGAAAAACGTTTCGTTCATGATCCATCGCCGAAAAACCCGTCAAATTATGATCGGTTCTGTGAAAGTGGGTGGAGATGCTCCGATTTCTGTTCAATCCATGACCAAGACCGATACGCGGGATATCCAGAAAACGGTCAAACAGATTTGGCGTCTCGAGGAAGAGGGGAGTGAAATCGTTCGGGTAGCCATTCCTGATGAGGAGGCCGCTCAAGCGATTAGAGAAATTAAAAAAAGGATTCACATTCCTCTGATTGCAGATATTCATTTTCATTCCAAGCTTGCATTGAGAGCGATGGAGTCCGGCGCAGATGCAATCCGTATCAATCCGGGCAATATCGGAGGGAGGGAACGGTTAAAAAGCATCGTGTTGGAGGCAAAACGCCGTTCTATTCCCATTCGAATTGGCGTCAATGCTGGGTCCCTTGAAAAGGACCTATTAAAAAGATTTGGGGGAGCTACGGCCGAGGCCATGGTTGCCAGCGCCCTTCGCACCATAGAATTTATGGAAGATCTCGGTTTTCAGGATATCAAGGTCTCTTTAAAGGCCTCGGATGTCCCAAGAACGATGGAGGCCTATCGCCTCTTTTCTCGGCAATCCGATTATCCCCTTCATCTCGGGATCACAGAAGCGGGAATCGGTTCTTCTGCTATTGTGAAATCGGCCATCGGGATTGGAGTCCTTCTCGAAGAAGGGATAGGGGACACTCTTCGGGTCTCCCTGACGGCTGACCCTGTAGAGGAGGTAAGGGTCGGTTATGACATCCTGAGAACCCTGAAGATTCGCCACAGAGGAATAGAGATTATCTCCTGCCCTACTTGTGGTCGATGTGAAGTCAATTTGCTTTCCTTAGTTAAACGTGTTAGGAAGGAGCTCCAGAACCTCTCTACCCCCCTCGTGGTGGCTATTATGGGATGTGTGGTCAATGGTCCGGGGGAAGCAAAGGAGGCAGATATTGGCATTGCGGGTGGCAAGGGGGCAGGGGTTCTTTTTCGAAAAGGACAGATTGTAAGAAAAATAAAAGAGGAAGACTTTTTAACCGTCTTGGTGAGGGAAGCGAGAAGAATGGCGAATCAGGCTTAAAGAAATCATTAGGATTGGCTTTCTCTGGAGCGAAGTCTTCTGCGGACATAATAGATCCGTTGAAAGACGGTAAAGTGGGTGAGGATGGCAAGGATCCAGAGAACAGGAATTAACGTTTGGAAAAGGACACCGATCGTCAGAAGGATGATCCGTTCAGCTCTCTCCATCAATCCGATGGTGCATTCGATCCCAAGGGATTCTGCCTTTGCTCGGATATAAGGAATTAAAGCGGTTCCCATGCTGACAAAACCGGTGAGAATGACACCCGTTAGATTTTCATTTTGTAGACAGGAGAAGAGAATGGCTAAAAGAAGGATAAGATCTGAATATCGATCTAAGACGGAATCTAAAAAACTTCCATAAGAAGTGACTTTATTAAGTTTTCGGGCAATCACCCCATCGAAAAGATCAAAGAGTCCGGAAAGGATGATAAAGAAACCGGCAAGAAACCATCGTTCTTTAAGAACGAAGATGGAAGCAATAAGGGTTGCAAAAAAGCCCATCCAGGTGAATAAATTTGGGTTACTGTGCTCACTTAAAATCTTCTTAAGAAAAGAGAACAGATAGGGATCTAAACGATGTCCTATTCGATTTCCAATCATGGAATTGAATTACGTGACCCTGTGTTTTTCACCTCTGGGGTGAATCACCGGAATAGAAGAGAATTGAAAGAAAAGATAACATTTTTTAGAAAAAAGTCAACGAAGGAGAAAGATCTAAATGAGTTCTCAGGTGATTTCCCGAACTGAATTTAAGACGCTCAAATTGAAGGCAAGAGGGAAGGTAAGGGATATCTATGATTTAGGAGACCGCCTCTTAATTGTTGCAACCGATCGAATCTCTGCTTTTGATGTGGTGATGCCCAATCCCATTCCAGATAAGGGAAGGGTCCTCACGCAACTTTCTAAATTCTGGTTCCATATGACTCAAGCCATCATCCCAAATCATCTCCTTTCAACGGAAGTAGAGGATTTTCCTGAAGAGTGCTCTCCTTATAAAGAAATCCTTCGTGGAAGGACGATGATGGTGCTAAAGGCCGAAGTGATTCCTGTGGAGTGTGTGGTGAGAGGCTACCTGGCCGGCTCGGGATGGGAAGAGTATCGGAGAACGGGGGAGGTTTGTGGAATTCCACTTCCAAAAGGCTTGCTGGAATCTGCAAGATTAGAGGAGCCTCTCTTTACGCCTGCTACAAAAGCCGGGGCAGGGCAACACGATGAGAACATCCCTTTTGAAAGGGTGGAAAGAGAAATTGGAAAGGACCTCGCTCACCAGATAAGGTCCATCTCCCTTTCCATTTACCAAAGGGCGAGAACCTATGCAGAGGCTCGAGGGATTCTCATTGCGGATACCAAAATGGAGTTTGGATTAAGGGAGGGGAAGCTCATTCTGATCGATGAACTCCTCACCCCGGATTCCTCAAGGTTCTGGCCTAAAGATGAGTATCGACCGGGATCTCCTCAGAAGAGTTTTGATAAACAGTTTTTAAGAGATTACCTCTTATCCATCAAATGGAACAAAACACCCCCTGCGCCCCCACTGCCCGAGGAGATTATTCAGAAAACAAGAGAAAAGTATCTCGAAGCCTACCAACGAATTGTCGGTAAACCCCTTGAAATGGATTA
>JBDOIB010000065.1:0-9561 GCA_041082155.1 Thermodesulfobacteriota bacterium
TGGAGGAACAAAAGTCATTTCCACAATTGGTATCTCTTGAACCTACACACTGAATGAAGGCAATCCGCTCCGGAATGGTACCATCCGATGGCCTGAGAAGATGTCCACGGTGAGGTCCGGTGGCACTCAAGAGTCTCTCAAATTCAATACTGGAAACCACATTGGGATAGACTCCGTAGCCAAATTCCTGCCGGAGACGGGCATCAAAAACCTCATATCCGGGGGCCAGGATAATGGAGCCCACTTCAATTTTTTCTTCTGTTTCCAGATCCTCATAATTTACAGCCCGGGCTAAACAGACTCTTTCGCATAAACCACATCCAATGCAAACCTCCCGATCGATCATATAGACTTTAGGGATCGCCTGGGGGTATTTGATGTAGATGGCAGCCCGTCGGCTCATTCGTTCATTATAGGTGTCAATCGCCGTTACCGGACAGTGCTTGGCACATTCTCCACAACCGGTGCATCGATCCAGTCGGATATATCTGGGTTTCCGGAGGAGGGTGACGGTGAATCGGCCGGGTTCCCCCTCCACGGACTGTACCTCTGCATTGGCAATGATGCGGATATTCAGATGACGGCCACATTCTACCAATTTGGGAGACATGATACACATGGAGCAGTCATTGGTTGGAAAGGTCTTATCGAGTTGGGCCATCACTCCACCGATGGCTGAGGAGTGATCAACCAGGTAAACAAAAAAACCTGAATCTGCAAGATCCAGGGAGGCCTGCATCCCTCCGATTCCTCCTCCAATCACCATCACTGCTCCTACAGGCTGCTTTTTACTCTCTTGGATCTTCTTCACTGCTTCCATGAGGAACCCTTGCCATTCAAATATTCCGGGTATATTTGGGTATCTTTCCCTCTTCAGAAGGGTCGAATCCTATCTTTCCCTCACCCACCAAAGAGATTAGGTAGTTCAGTGTGTCATTCAATTTTAGGTTCAGTTTCTGGCTGATCTCTTTTGCTGCCATGGATTTCGATTCGATCAGGGCCAAGATTCGATTCTTCAAAAACTCATCTCGAATGGTGGACTCGATAGCTTTATTGAGTCTCTCTTTCGGTAGACGTTCATGATAGACATTCTCTTTCTCCATCAGTTCAGGTCCCTTGCCTATCATCCAACGAATCTTTTCTCCTTCAAGGGAAGCCCTTACGGCCTTAAGTTTTCCTTTCATCTCATCGTCGAGGGAAAAAGGTCCAAGCCCTTTGATCTTTTCAACAAACTGTCGCACCACCTGGGAAAACCGTTCTCCCTCTCCTGCAGAGACCCAGTCGAGAAGAAGTCTCTCTGAGCCCACACCGGCCATCTCCAGCAGTTTTCGGGTAAGATTAATCTTTCGCTCGGCCTGATAATTTCCGGTTAAATAATGACAGTCTCCAGGATGACATCCCAAAACCATCACTCCGTCGTATCCAGCCAGAAAAGCTCTTGGAATGAAGGCTGGATCGACCCTTCCTGAACACATCACGCGAATGACCCGGGTATTCGGGGGGTATTGAAATCTGGATATCCCGGCGAGATCAGCCCCTGCGTAGGCACACCAGTTACAAAGGAAAGATAAGATTTTGGGTTCGAAACTCATTTCTTCATCCTTAGTTAAAAATCCGGCCCTCCTCAAGCGGCCTTCTCTTCCATGGACGCCATTAATGCCTCAATCTGGGCACCGATCTGCTCATCAGAGAAATGGTGAACCGTGACTGCCTTTTGAGGACAGCTCGAAGCACAGATTCCACATCCTTTACAGGAAGCTCCGATGGTCTCGGCCTTCTTACCTTTCTCAGTCTCTGCAACTCGGATAGCGCTGAAGGGACAGAGGAGTTCACAAAGCCCACACCCGACACAACGTGTCTGATCCACTTCAGAAATAGTGGGGAGGACCGAGACGTAGCCTTTGGCCAATGCTGCCGTTGCCCGAGCCACCGCGGCATCCGCTTGAAATAGGGATTCGCTGATTTTTTTGGGGAAATGGGCCATTCCGGCCAGAAAGACCCCATCCGTTGCGAAATCCACAGGTCTTAATTTCATATGTGCCTCAAGAAAGAAGCCGTCTCCGGTCAAAGGAACCTTAAGCATTTTAGCCAGGGACTCATTCTCATAAGGAAGGATGGCACTGGAGAGCACGACCAGATCAGGAGAGAGGGTGACCTCCTCTCTAAGAATAGGGTCCTTTACCCGGAGACAAAGCTTTCCATCCTCGAGACTCAGCCCGGGTTTGGAGTCGAGATCGTAGAGGATAAACTCTACTCCGAGCTTTCTTGCTTGAGTATAATAACGCTCCATGGTTCCATAGGTTCGGAGATCTCGGTAAAGAATGCTTACTTTCGTTTCAGGATTTATCTCTTTGAGCTTTAGTGAATTTTTAATGGCCAGCGAGCAGCAGATTCGACTGCAGTTTGGATGTTCCTCTGTTCGGGAGCCTACGCATTGGATCATCACAATGTGGCGAGCCTTCTTGAGGTCTTCGGGTTGATGAACGATTCTTTCTTCCAGCTCCCGTTGGGTGATCACCCTCGGGTCTTGACCATAAAGATATTCTTTAGGTTTACTCTCCTGAGCTCCCACGGCCACGATGACCACTCCGTGTTCATATTCTTTGTCCATCCCATTGGTGGAAATAACCGATTTGAAGTTCCCGATATATCCGGAGATGCTCTTCAGTTCAGCACGGGTAAAGACCTGGATCCGAGGATGGGTTGTGACTTCTTCGACCATTTTCTGAAGGAGTTTCTGAGGGTCGTTGCCCTCAAGAGTATAATAGATATGGCGAAGATGTCCCCCAAGCTGGTCTTCCCTCTCCACTAAGGCACAGTCAAATCCTTGCTGAGCCAATCCCAAGGCCGCTCTCATTCCAGCAAGACCTCCTCCGATGACGAGCCCTTTTCGAATCACCTCCATTACAGGTTCTTTTAAAGGTCTCAGGAGTCGAGATTTAGCGACGGCCATCCGGACCAATTCTTTCGCCTTCTCTGTAGCCTCCTTCGGTTGATGCATATGGACCCAGGAACATTGGTCCCGGATATTGGTCATTTCAAAGAGGTATTTGTTCAGGCCGATCTCACGAATGGTCTCCTGGAAGAGGGGTTCATGGGTTCTTGGAGAGCACGAGGCAACCACCACCCGATTGAGCTGATTCTCTTGAATGGCTTTCTTTATTTTCTCCTGTGTATCCTGGGAGCAGGTGTAAAGGTTTTCTTCGACATAGACAACTCCCTCTAAGGTCTTTGCATACTCCTTTACTTCTGGGACATTCACCACCCCTCCGATATTGATTCCGCAATGACACACAAAGACACCGATCCTCGGTTCCTGATCTTTTACATCGATCTCTTCTGGATACTCTTTTTTCCGGGTAAGGGTTCCCCGAACATCGGAGAGGAGACTTGAAGCGGCAGCAACGGCTCCACTGGCCTGGGCGACGGTTTCCGGGATATCTTTAGGTCCTTGAAAAGCACCACAGACGTAAAAACCCTCTTTACTGGTTTGAAGAGGAGAGAATTCCTCGGTTTTACAGAAACCATAAGCGTCCAGCTCAAGCCCAAGCTTTTGGGCCAGTGCTTTGGCGCCCTGAGAAGGGGTAAGGCCCACAGAAAGGACGACTAAATCAAACTCCTCTTCCTGGACCCTACCTTCTGAATCCACATATGTGATGAGAAGATTTTTTGATTTAGGCCTCTCTGCGATACGAGAAACCATGGATCGAATGAAACGAACCCCGTATTCCTTTTTTGCCCTTTCATAATAGAGATCAAATTCTTTCCCATGGGCTCGGATGTCCATATAAAAGATCGTGGGTTGCACCTCGGGATGATGTTCTTTGGCGATCACTGCTTCCTTGATCGCATACATGCAACACACAGAACTACAATACTCATTTCCATCTCTTCCTGTCTGATCCCTGGAGCCTGCGCACTGAATCCAGGCAATCTTATGAGGAACTTTCCGGTCAGAGGGCCTCAAGAGACTCCCTTGAAAGGGACCCGAGGCACTCAGAATCCTTTCGAATTGGATGCTGGTAATCACGTTATCATATCTTCCAAATCCATAGGCTGTCAATCGGCCGGCTTCATACTCATCGAAGCCCGGGCTGAGAATGATGGAGCCTACCTTGAAGTGAATCTCCTTCTCTTCCATTTGATGGTTAATCGCGCCTGCTTTACAGAGGGCGACACATTGGAGACATTCAGAGCATAAACCGCAATTGAGGCATCGAAGAGCTTCTTGTTGAGCCTCCTCTTCGGTAAATCCTTTCCTCACTTCAAAGAAGGTTCTTTTTCTTTCCTCCGGGGGCAGGATTTCACCTCGAACTCTTTCCTTCTTGGGTTGCCCCGCATAGATCTCCTCAAATCTGGCCTTTTGGAAACGGATCTCCCTCCCTTCTCGGAGATCTTTCCCCCGGAGAAATCGATCAATCGAGATAGCCGCTTCCTTTCCAGCAGCTACAGCATCAATGGCAATTCCGGGCCCAGTGACTCCGTCTCCTCCTGCAAAGACACCGGGAAGGGAGGTTTCCAAAGTGAGAGGGTCAGTTTTGATCGTTCCTTGGGGGGTGAGCTTGATCTCTGTTCCCCGAAGGAAGGAGAGGTCAGGAATCTGACCGATTGCAGGGATGACCATATCGATTTCTATAGTAAACTCCGAGTTAGGAATAGGAATAGGCCGCCTTCGACCCGAGGCATCGGGTTCCCCTAACTCCATTCGAATACATCGAAGGGAGGAGATTTTTCCATTTTTAGAAAGGATTTCCACAGGGGCGGTGAGAAAGTGAAACTGGATTCCTTCCTCTTCAGCCTCTTTTACATCTTCTTCATAAGCTGGCATCTCAGCCCTTGATCTCCGGTAAAGAAGGATCACTTCTTCTGCACCCATTCGCAAGGCTGTCCGGGCGGCATCAATGGCTACGTTTCCTCCTCCAATCACAGCAACCTTTTTCCCTACCTCCACCCTTTCCCCTAAATTAACTTTTCTCAGAAAGACCACCCCAGGAATGACATAGGGATGATCCTCACCGGGAATATTTAATTTCTGATCCTGGTGAGCACCCACCCCGATGAATATGGCTCGGTATCCTTTCTGAAAGAGATCCTCTATGGTCAGGTTTGGCCCTATAGGGGTATTGGTTTTGATCTCTACTCCCAGAGATTGGATCTTCCTGATCTCTTCTTCCAGGATCTCTCTGGGAAGGCGATAGGATGGGATTCCCGCAGAGAGCATTCCACCTGCAACCGGAAGGGCCTCAAATATGGTCACAGGGTAACCTTTTAATGCCAGGTAGGCAGAGGCTGTCAGTCCCGAAGGCCCAGAGCCGATGACAGCCACCTTCTCTTCCTTCACTTCTTCCTTTTTAAGAGGGATTTCTCCTCTTACCTGATCCGCGACAAATCGTTTCAGGTCACAGATGGCGATGGGTTCATCTAATTCCTTTCGATTACATTCCGTCTCACAGGGATGGGGGCAGATTCGACCCAAAACCCCTGGAAGGGGGAGATTTTCCCATATCAGGGAGTAGGCTTCTTTATACTTTCCAGCACCGATGAGGGCGACATAGCCCTGAACATTAATGTGAGCCGGACACGTAATCCCGCAGGGAGCCCGATCTCCTTTTTCGATGGTAAAAATATTTGGAAAGGCTTGGGCGTATGGTCTATAAATGGCTTTTCGCTGCGCCAGCCCCTCGTCAAATTGATTCTTTCTGAGAACAGGACAGGCCTGAGGGCATTCTCCACATCCTGTACATTTAGCAGGATCAATAAACCGTGGTTTCTGCTTCACGGTCACTTCAAAATTTCCAGGTTCTCCTTTAACCTCTACCACCTCGGAATAGGTGAGAGGCATGATGTTGAGATGGCGGCCTGCCTCTACCAGTTTCGGGGAGAGGATACACATGGAGCAATCGTTGGTGGGAAAGGTTTTATCCAATTGAGCCATCACTCCACCGATGGCTGGAGAGGATTCAACTAGGTAGACATAATAACCGGATTCGGCCAAATCGAGGGAGGCCTGTATTCCCGCAATCCCGCCCCCGACCACCATCACAGCACCCACTTTTTCTTTTAAGGAATCCCTTTTTATGGTGTTCTCGCTCTCTTTCATTTTAAATGAATCCCTTCCCACTCAAGATTTTAATGGGATCAGTCAGGTGACGGCTTAACCATCTTTTGGCATCCTTATGCTCCATGGCCAATCCCATCAATTCAGTAAAATAGAGCACAGGAATCTCGAGAGGATTTCCTACCTCTTTTCCTAATTCTTCTTGGCGTGTGTCAAGATTGGCCTGGCACATCGGACAGCCCGTCACCACGCAGTCCGCTTCTGCTTCCTTAGCCATTAGGAGGAGTTTTCCGCTCAATTTTTTAACAATATCCGTCCTTGTCATGACCAGACTTGCCCCACAGCAGTCCGTTTTATAAGACCAGGGGATCGGTTCTGCCCCTAAGATCTCCATCAGTCGGTCCATATGTTGAGGGTTTTCATATTCTTTTATTCCCGTAATCTGAGGAGGCCGGACCGTAAGACATCCGTAATAACAGACCACCTTTAATCCTTTGAGGGGACGAGAAACCCTCTTTTTGACTTCCTCAAGCATGGATTCCTCACAGAAAAAGTCGAGGACATAACGGATAGGAACTTTTCCATGATAAGGGAAGTGGATTTTTTGAGGAGTCTCCTGAGAAGCCTTTTCAGCCCATTTAAATCGACTGTAACAGGCCACACAGGGGACCAGTAAATCTCGACCATTTCGCTCTGCAAGAGCCAAATTTCTGGAGGCAAGATCAATCGCTAAATCTTCATTCGTGCAGTGAGCGGAGCTGGCTCCACAGCAGGTCCAATCTTCCAGTTCAAAGAGGCGAAGATCGAGAAGTTCGGATACGCCTCGAATCGATTCATCATACTCCCTTGCCGTTCCATGAAGACTGCATCCTGGATAGTAAGAAAGTTCTTTCACCCTTTTAACCTCCTCCCCGTGAGAGGCCTTCTATGACTGAGAGCCTGCTCCCTCTCTTTTTTCAAAACCCTTAAAAATCTCTTGGATCTCCTTGCCTCCACCAAATTTGGAAGGTAAGAGTTTGATCTTTCCCTTTCGGTACATCTTCCATCCCAGTGCAGCATCTTTGAAGAAATCTTTTGTCTTGGATTTAAACTGGAGGATGAGGCTGAGTTCATGAATCCGACCTTTGGATCGGATGGTATCTAAAAAGACAGAATGAAAGAGTGGAATCTCCTTTTCCCCCGGTGGAATGCCTGAACGGAGAGCGATTTCTCTCAGGGCATCCATGATCCTCGCGATATCTATATCATTGGGGCATCGAACACTACAGGTATAGCAGGAGGCACAAATCCAGATCGTTTTGGAACCTAAAACCTTTTCCCGATGCCCGTACTGAATATGCCGAAGAATCTGATTCGGGAGAATATCCATAGCATAGGCGACAGGACATCCCGCAGAGCACTTCTGACACTGGTAACAGGCCTGAAGATTTTGACCACTCGCCTCCATGACCTCTGAAAGGAAAGACTTCTGATCCATCATCTACCTCGCTTCATTCGCCATTGCCTCCTCAAGGATGGGTTGTTTTTGAGGAGGAATGGGGAGTTCAATGGTAAAGGTGGAACCTTCTCCTACTTTACTCTTGACCCTGATCTTTCCGCCGTGCTCTTCCACGATTCCATAGGAAGTGGCGAGGCCCAATCCCGTTCCTTTCCCCACATCCTTGGTGGTAAAGAAAGGATCAAAGATCCGAGAGAGATTCTCCTCTGGGATTCCCTCCCCCGTGTCTGTAAACTCGATGAGAACACTTCTTCCATCAGGAGAGCGAGAAGTGGTAATGGTGAGTCTGCCACTGCCGTGCATGGCTTCGGCGGCATTTACAATAATATTCATAAAGACCTGTTTCAGTTGTCCTGCATTTCCCTGAACAAAGGGGAGGAAGGGGTCCAGATTCTTCACAATCTCAATATTATGGAAGAGGGCCTGGTTGACCAGGAAAAATAAACCGTCATTGATGGCTCGATTGATATCCACGGGTTCTTTTTTAGGTTCCGTTTGTCGAGCGAATTCCAGTAAACTTTTTACAATCTCCTTACAGCGGCCGGCCTCCTGAACAATCCGCTCCAGGTCAGCCCGCTTAGGGTCATCCTCGGGAAGATCTTCCTTCATCAAGCTGGCATAGATGAGAATTCCACCTAAAGGATTATTGATTTCGTGGGCGATCCCCGCAGCCAATTTTCCAAGAGAGGCCATCTTCTCAGAGCTCACCAGTTGAAGATGGGTTTCCTGAAGCTTCTTTTCCATCATCAGCCGGGGACGGAGATCGGTAAAGATTCCCACACTCGCAATTTCCTTTCCGGAAGGATCATAGATGAGAGAGGCCGAGAGTTGAATTGGGATCTCTTCTCCAAACTTATTGACCACATTGAATTGTGTGGGAAGGAGTTTCCCCACTCCTCCATAATCCGGACTTCGGAGTCTTCTCATGACCTCCTTGGCAATCCCGGGAGGATAGATCTGGGTGATATGGATTTTCCCGATAACCTCTTCCGCCTTATATCCGGTAAGGACCTCTGCTCCTTTATTGAAGATGATGATGTTGCCTTTCATGTCCGCCGCAATAATCCCGTCTACCGAACTTTCGATCAGGTTCATTAAAAATTCATTGGTTTCTCGTAACTCATCTTCGATCCGTTTCCTTTCCGTGATGTCTAAATTAATCCCTTCGTAACCGATGATCTCTCCTTTTTCATTTCGGATCGGATGCCCGGTAAGAAGGACCGTGATCTTTTCACCATTCTTCTTTTTAAACTCGACCTCCATATCCTTGACCAATCCATCCCGTTCTATCCTTTCCTGGAAGACCTTTCGATCCTCAGGATGGACGTAGAGATCCTTTGTAATATCAATCTTAAGAAATTCCTCTTTTGAGGAATAACCCAGCATCTCGAGGAGGGCCTGGTTACAGTCCAAGAACTTTCCTTCTTTTGAGCTGATGAAGAGTCCATGCCGAACTCTCTCGAAGAGAGTGCGAAGTTTCTCTTCGGATTCCCGAAGTTCTCGTTCAAACTTCTTTCGGGCCGTGATATCCCGAATATAGGCATAGGTTTTGATCTCTCCGGTCTCCGATCGGGATGCGGCAATACAGACCTCCGCCTCTTTGGCTTCCCCTTTTGGGGTGAGAATTCTCATCTCGGTGCAAAACTTTTCTCCCAACCCCTCACCCCTCTTGACCGTTCCTAACAGGAATTCTTTGTCCTCTTTTCCAATGACGGAGAAGAAATTTCGTCCGATGAGTTCTTCTTTTGGAATTCCAATAATTTCGGAGGCCATCTGATTAGAGAAAATGATTTTGAAGGTTTGATCGAATACCACAATCCCATCATCCCCCATCTCTGCGATCTTTTCAAACTCCCGGGTCGCCTCAAAAATCTTTTGTGCCATTTTCTTTGATTCTGTGATATCCCTGAGGTAGGCATAGCCTTTGGGACGCCCTTGAGAGGTCTTGGTCAAAGCGATGCAGATTTCAATGTCTCTGGTTTCATGGGAGGCGGTGATCAACTGA
>JBDOIB010000132.1:0-2236 GCA_041082155.1 Thermodesulfobacteriota bacterium
TTGGGATAGATGAGCTTATTATCCCCGACTCTTTTTATCTCCCCTGCCGAGAGAAATCTTAGAAGTTTGCTTTGAACCCCCAATTCCATTTTTCCTATTTCATCAAGGAATACGGTTCCTCCCTCTGCCTCTTCCAAGATTCCCATCTTATCTCTGGTAGCTCCTGTGAAGGCCCCTTTGACATGACCGAAGAGCTCACTTTCAATTAAATCCTTTGGGATGGCAGAACAGTTGACCGGAATGAAGACTTTATCTTTTCTTCGACTTTTTGACCAGATATACCTCGCCAGAAGTTCCTTTCCCGTGCCCGTTTCTCCGGTCAGAAGGACAATTGCATCGGTCTCTGAAACCTTCTCTGCCTTCTGAAGAACAGAAATCATCTTGGGGGATTGAGTAATAATGTTTTCAAACACAGGTTTCTTTTCGCCCTCCTGGAGACGTTTCAACTCTTTAAGGAGATCAATTTTTTCAAAGACTCGGTCAATGATAATTGACAAAGCTTCACGGGTCACAGGCTTTTCAATATAATCATATGCCCCGTGCTTAAGGGATTGAATCTTTGCATCCAGTCCCTTCACCACACTAATGACAATCACTTCAACCGAAGGATCCATAGCTCTGATCCTCGAGAAAAGTTCCAAGCCGCATTCTCTGTCCCCCAGCCTCAGATCCAGAAGGATTAGATCAGGCTTCGCTTTTTCAAACTGGGAGAGGGCTTCCACTTCATCCTTCGCGTAAAAAACCTCGCAAGCCTTCTGACCTAATATCTCCCCATAGAGAGACCGATTGTATTCATCGTCTTCAATGACTAACACTTTATGGCTCATCATCAGGGCCCTCCGCTCGAAAGGGGAAATTTGATGACGAATGTGGCACCTTTCCCTTGGTTATCTTCCACATAAATCGTTCCATTATGAGCACCGAGAACCCTTCGGGCTCGGAAAAGACCAAAACCTGTCCCCTCTTTTTTGGTCGTATAGAATGGATTGAAAATCTCTTCCCTATTCCCCTGAACTCCAGGTCCATTGTCCGAAAATTTAATATAAAGCGAGCCCTCCTCTTCATAGACATCCACCCTTAGGGTTCCGCCCTTCTGTTCCATCGCCTCGTAGGCATTGACGATAAGATTCGAAAAAACATCCTCCATTTGAGAGGGATCGACCTTAATCTCTCGAACGGTTGAAAAATTCTTCTCGACCTTAATCCCCTGGGGAGGAGGATTTCTTTCGAGCGCAAGATTAATGAGATTGGGGATGCTATAAAATTCAAAATGGGGAACACCGGGATCGATACTCTTGGCCCGAGAAATATACTCTTTAATTAAATAGATTTGTCTATAAATCTTTTCGAGATTTTCTCGGACCTGATGCTGGGCTTCGATGTTCTTAAGCCACGATTCAACTGGATTCATCAGATTCCCGATCCGGTGGGCAATGCTGAAAGCCCCCTCTCCAATGGCTGAAAATACCCTTGCCTCAGCAAGTTCTTTATGAGATTGAAGTAACTGGGACTGCTTTTTTTTGAGATTCTGAAGCATGGAACTGAACGCCTGAGAAAGCTTCTCAAGCTCATCGCCCGTATGGATAGGAATAATCTGGTCGGTCTTTCCCTCCTGAACCTCCAGTGCATTACGGGTAAGTTCAGTGATGGGATTTAACACTGACCGCCTTATATATCGATAAAGAAAGAGGACTACAAGTAGACTGATCAGACCAATTGTGATGGTCTGGAGGATAACATGCCTTCGGAATTCTTCTATGGCCCTCAGAGAAAAACCGAGCCGGAGTACATGGATATAGATATCCCCTCCCATAGTGATAGGAATGGAGATCTCCCGTAAAGGAGGCCTCCCTTCTTCTTTATATTCATGGATAAAAATCTTATCCCTCTCGAGTTGATTCAGGTGCGCAATCAGAAGACGGGTTTTCTCATCTTCGAGATTCTTTCCTAAAAAACGGTCATCCGTGTGAGCATAGACATATCCCTTGTTATCCATAATAATCCCATATTCCAATTTATGCTCCTCTCCCTTCTCTTTCAGGTTTGACAGTACATCCATCATCCTTGAATAATCTGCCTCAATGGCAATATCAGAAAGAATGGTGGCTGTCACTTGGGCAAGTGAGATTTGGTCGGCTTTTTTACTCTGGCTCAACTCTCTAAACTGCCGAAAGAGAAGATAAGCATGGATTGCCATGGAAGAAAGGGTAAGAAGAACGATCACCAGAGTAATCTT
>JBDOIB010000154.1:0-2628 GCA_041082155.1 Thermodesulfobacteriota bacterium
TATGCTGCCAATCCACCTTCCACATCCTTCCCTCATAGGACCCTTTAGAGGAATCAAAAGGATGAAGGGGATCTTTTTTGTCCCGATACTCCCTATCGTGGTCTGAGAAAGAAAAACCAAGCTTCTGCTCCCAGAGTCCATCAAAAAGAAGAAGTTTTCCCTGAGTCCTTAAAAAGAGCTGCCGGGTATCACTCACGTAATTCGGGTCATCCTTATTGACTCCGCCTCCCTGGTCAAGATCTGTCCTTGAATCTATGAATCTCAAAATAAAATCGATCTCGAGAGGCTCAAGGGGTGTAATCCCTAACCTTGTGGAGAAGGAGGTATTTCTATGCCCGTCCTTTTCAGTATTCCCGTACTTTTTATGGGCGGAAGAAAAACCCTTGGTATCAAGATGAGAAAACCCGAAGGAGTAATTGAACCATTTTGTTCCTCCACTTAGGCCCCCAGATCCGCTATAAGTATAATAAGAACCCGCTTCGCCTGAAAGGAAGAATTTTGGCTTTCCTTCCCCTTTTTTCGTAATAATGTTTATCACACCCCCTATTGCATCCGAGCCGTAAAGGGTACTCTGAGGGCCCCGAATAATCTCAATCTTCTCGATGTTGTCCACGGTAAGTTTAGAAAAATCGTACCCACGACCGGTATCCATGGGATCATTCATTTCGACCCCATCGATCATCACAAGAGTATGTTCGGATTTGGCCCCTCTGATAAAAATGCTGGTTAAACCCCCCGGTCCTCCGCTCTGCGAAACATCCAACCCCGGAACGCCTTTTAAGACCTCAAGAACCGTCTTTTCCCTCCTCTGTTCTATCTCCTTTCCCGTAATCACTGTGACCGAGCTTGCCACTTCCTTTACTGGCTCTTCTAGTCTGCTCGCAGTTACAACAATCTCTTCAAGGATCGGCTCCTCTTCTCTCTTCACCTCCGCCATAGCGATACTCATGGTAAATACAATCCATATTGTTAATAATAAGAAAATCCTCTTTTTCATCTTCTTCTCCTCCCTCGAGAATACTTCCCCGGGCAGGCAATCGTCCGGACTCCTCTCTTTTCGAGAGATTACCGTTGCGGGGCAGTGGAAGGGATCTCACCTTCACTTCCTTTGCCTGTCGGGTAATAGATAATTTTTTAATTTCTTTCTTTTTAATAAAAACCGACGGTAAAAGGTATCTTAAGACCTATATTTTCTCACCTCCTTTCTTCCACTGTTTCTTTCTTCCTCAGGAACCAAGAACAGATAGGGCTTCTCCGTGACCGGATTCCTTCCCACAACCACAAGAGTGCTATATACTTCTTCAATGAGACTGTAACTGAGGACCTCCTCAGGACGGCCATCACATTTGATCTGACCCTCGTGAATAATAATCAAACGCTCACAGTACTCACTGGCTAAATTGAGGTCATGCAGCACCATCACCACCGTGAGCCCGAACTCCCTATTAAGCCTTCTGATCAGATCAAGAATAGCCACTTGGTGAGTAATATCGAGATGGGCCGTTGGTTCATCCAGAAGCAGTAGCCTTGGTTCCTGAGTCAAGGCCCGGGCCAGATGGACAAGCTGCCTCTCTCCTCCACTCAATTCACCAAGAAGCCGTCCCCGAAGCCGAAACGTATCTGTGAGGTCCATCCATTTTCTTGCAATCTCAAAATCCTCCTTCTTCTCTAAAAATTGAAGCTCTCCAAAGTGAGGAATTCTTCCGAGAAGAACATACTCCTCGACTCCTATCCAGCCCATTTTAGGATCCTGGGAAACAACCGCAATCCCCCTTGCAAGCTCTTTATGCGAAATTTCCCTAATATCTTTTCCCTCGAAAAAGATTTGCCCTTTTATCGGCTTTATGACTCGGGTAATTGCTCGAAGAAGCGTTGTCTTTCCCGAACCATTGGGACCAATAATCCCCAAAAGCTCTCCCCCCTCCATTTGAAAATTAATCTCTCGGAGGACCGCCCTCGAACCATATCCACAGGTCAGATTTTTAACCTCAAGCAGCATCTCTGCCTCACATGGCGACCTGCCTTCTGCCGAGGGCATAAACAAAAAGGCTCCCTCCTAAAATTCCTGTGAGTACCCCTACAGGCAATTCAGAGGGAGAGATGATCGTTCTTGCCAGAGTATCACAGAGAATCAAGAACGCTGCCCCGCAGAGATAAGAACTTATAAGAAGAACCCGATGATCCCTTCCAATAAACATGCGGACAAAATGGGGTACCACCAATCCCACAAACCCTATCACCCCCGAAACAGAGACACTTAAACCCGTAAGCAACGAAGCAAGAAGAAAAAGAAGCCGCTTCATCCTCTCCACATTCACTCCCAGATGGAAGGCCCCCTCTTCCCCCAAGGAAAGTGCATTAAGAGAGAGTGAGAAGAGATAGGAGATCATTAAGCCCATGAGGGAGAAAGCTGAGACCAGATGGATGAGGAACCTGTTGGGTTCCTCCAGAGAACCCATCATCCAGAAGATGATCCCATGAAGATCTTCCACACGGGAGACAGTCATAAGAAGCATGATCAAAGATGAAGAAATAAAGCTCACCATCACCCCACAGAGCAAAAGACTTCGGATCTTTAATATCTCTCCTCTTCTACTTAGGAAATAGATAATAAGGAGAACCAGTATC
>JBDOIB010000160.1:0-14213 GCA_041082155.1 Thermodesulfobacteriota bacterium
GCACTCAGAGCCGGGGTAATTCCACTCACATGGAAGTGTTTTGTACCCTTTAATATTTGTGCCCAATTAATCTCTCCGGGCTGAACCATACTGATGGCTGAGTGGCTTCGATCATAAAGGACACTGGAAGCTCGGGGAGAGGCCCCAAATTCCACAAAGTAGATTCCTGCTCTTCCCTGATCTGACCAGACAATATGAGAGCAATCGACTCCAAACTCCTGCGCACGGTCCCGAATCAGCCATCCCAGCGCATTCTTTGGCAGTTTGGAAACCCAGGCACTCTTCATTCCGAATCGAGTCACCCCAACGGCAACATTCAACTCCGCTCCTCCCACATTCAAATCCAGCTTGCGCGCCTGCTCCAACCTTTGGAAATTGGGAGGTGAAAGCCTTATCATTGCCTCACCAAAGGTTACAATATCGTACATCGTATCTTCCCCCTTTCATTTATATTTTTATTCTTTTATGAACTCCCCATCAGACTTCTTTTTTGGTTTTTTTCAGCACTTCTTTATAATATTCATCATAAATCGTACACCCTACCTCTTTCTGGGAACTCAACAGGACACTGCATCCCCCACATGCCATGCAATAATGGATTTGATCGAGGTTTCCTGAAAGAATCTTTCTAGCAAAGAGAGGGTCTGCCAGGGACTGTCTTCCAATTCCAACCAGATCCACTTTACCATCTTTAAGGTTCTTTTCTGCCCAGTAAAGGAAACTCTTTTTTAATGGATCGGGTTCTTTAAGGTCATTCTTTCCGTCTCGAAGATAGCTGTATCCTGAACCAATCACCGGGATGTTCACCAGTTGCTTTACTGCTTTAGCCCATCCAAAATGTCGATAAACTCCTTCAGGATATTTTTTCGTGGGTCTTACTATTTCAGGGGTAATCGCAGGAATTCCTGCGGAGATATTGATAAAATCCATCCCCATTTCCTCTATCATTTTAGCAAAACGGAGAGGCTCGGAGAGGTCCTCTTCTACCTCTTCTGGACCCGGGGTTCCAAATCCTCCAGGAATACCCTCATAGACCGAATATCTTACCCCGATAAGAAAGCCATCATCTCCGGTCACTTTTTTCATCTGTTCTGTAGTTTCTCGGAGAAATCTTGTTCTATTTTCAAAACTTCCTCCGAATCGATCAGCCCTTTGATTGGCAGGTCTAAGCATCTCCCCACAGAGGTATCCATGACAATGTTTGAAATCAATGCCGTCAGCTCCTACTTGTTTGGCAATCAGGGCGGCTTTAACAAAACCCTGGCTTATCTCTTCGATCTCTTTTTCGGTAAGAAGATGAACGGTCGGGTCTCCTGTTGGATAGACAGACACTACTTTTGAGAAGTTAGGTCCACTGTACCGTCCTGAATGAGTGATCTGGAAAAGAATGAGGGACCTGGGATTGATCTCTCTCATTTCTCTAACCAATTTTTCCAGTCCTTCTGCTGTCTCTTCGGAAATCTTTAATTGGTTCTTCCTTGCCCGACTTTCATAAGTGAAAGTCAATGATTCTATGAAGATTATCCCTGCTCCTCCTTCCGCAAGCCTTCGATAACGCTTGAAGGTGAGTTCCGTAGGGTTTCCGGATGGATCTCCATCGTTACATTCCATAGGTTGGTTGACTATTCGATTAGGGGCAACCTTTTTCCCTATGGAGATAGGGGATCGAAGCATTTTGGGCTCCACTGAATTTCCTCCTTCTCAAAAAGACAATGGAACAGGGGTTCTTTTCATAAGCATCATCTTTTCGCCTTCCTTTCGAATCACAATATATTTTCTCCACTGCGGGTCTTTTGATGATACAGGCCTCAAATCTTCAAAACGTTCAAAAAAGAGGTGAGGACCTCGAGATTCTCTTCTTAAAAGACATGCCCGGAAGATCATCTCAGCCACTTCCATCAAGTTTTTTGTCTCCAGGGCAAAGATCAGCCCTTTTTCATCCTGGGCAATTCCTTTTTTCTTTAAGAATTTGAGGATGACCAATCCCTCTTTCAATCCTTTCTCAGTTCGAACGATACTGGCATAGTGAGAGGTGAGGGATTGAATCTCCTTTCTTATTTCTGACGCTCTTTCTCCTTCCTTTAGATTTTCCAGCTCCTTCATATAGGTTTGGATCTGTTTTCGGGGAATTTCGGAAGGCTTGAGTCTCATTGCCTCGAGGGCGGCTTCGTGGCCCGCAATTTTTCCAAAAACCTGTCCATCGAGCAGGGCATTTCCTCCGGGACGATTAGCTCCGTGCTGGCCTCCTGCGCATTCCCCAGCAGCAAAAAGACCCTTTAGAGAGGTCTCTCCCCTTTTTCGAATCTTGACTCCTCCCTGAAAGTGCTGGATACAGGGGGCGACCTCTATAAGGTCTCCTTTCGTAAGATCAATTCCATGTTGTTTTAGCCATTCGATGGATTCCGGATTGATCTCTAACAGGCGATCCAATGGCGATCGCTGCCTCAACTCCGAAGAAATAGGATTTTTAATTTCTCTTTGATATCTTTCCTGCCACTTTGGATCCAGATCTTGGAATCGAAATCCTTCGGGATTGAACCGATAATCGAGATACACCTTTTGGCCTCGAAATATTTCTTTAAACATGGCCACATCGATGATATGGGTTCTCTTCTCGATAGAGACCGGCCAGCTTGAGCCTTTCTCAAAAATAAGATTGCTGATCTCGACAGGAGAAGTCCCTTCCGGAAGATAATTTTTTAAAAACTCTTCTCCTTTCTCATTGATTACCCTTGGGACTGATCTCATCAGACTTCCGGAACAGTTTAGCTTGGTCATGACAGAGGCAGGACCAATCTGGATGAATTCCATATTCACCAATTCAGCTCCTGCTCGATAGGCAAGAGCGTAACCATCTCCTGTCATTTCCTGGGGAAAGACATGGATTTTAAACACTTCACCCGCTCCTCCCGTAGCCAGGATCGTTGACTTGCTATGAATGATTCTTAATCGATCCTTTATCTCTATTTCCTCCCCCTCATCGAGCCCGATGGCTCCTACCACTCTCCCCCGATAGACCAGAAGATTTGAGATCATACAATGTTCCATCACCTGAATATCCATTGAGGAGATCTTATTGGCCAAGGCTTCCTCAATATGGTTCGCTGTTCTCGGCCCTGTATAACAAGCCCTGGGATATTCGGAGCCATCCGTAATGAATTGATCTACCAATCCATCTTTCCTTTTTACAAAGGGGACTCCAAGGGAATCAAGGAACTCAAAAGCCGATCGGGACTCCTTTGCCAAAATTTCAGCGAGATCCCCATCCGATACATAACCTCCCATTCGATAGATATCCTCTGCATGATATTTCCAATTATCCGGGCCCCCAGGTTCAGTATATGGGAGTGTAGCATGAAAGGCCATTCGGTCTGAACAGGCTGTCGCTGTCACTCCTGATTTTCCAAGAAGGCCTTTCGTGACCAAAAGGATTTTCCCTTTTTTAAATGTCTCTTTGGCCTCGATGGCCGCCCGAAGGCCTGCTCCCCCCGCTCCAATCACCAATACATCACAGGTTATGGTTTTCAATGTTTTGCTCCAGTTGACTTAAATATTCTTAGTGCGATCAAATCCGAATGCCGAATCTCGAAATCCGAAACAAATCTAATTGTCGAAACGGTTTCGGATTTCGAATTTCGTGCTTTGAATTTATATTTTTGGCCCATGGGGCAATAGGACTGCCTTCACAGCCTCCTTGTTCTTCATGACTCGAATGGCTTCGTTCGCTTGCTCCAGGGGGAATGTGTGAGTGATGAGTCTTTTAAAATCGTTGGGCCGTTTAAGGATCAATTGAATAGCCATATGGGTATGACGTGCATCACTCGCCCATACGCCCTGTAGATGAAGATTTTTCCGATCGAGGTCATAGAAACAGTCAAGTTCAATCGTTCCATGGGGTTCTCCAAATCCTGCAGACACACAGCTTCCTCCAGTGCGGACTAAGGAAATGGATTCTTTAAGGGCTTCGGGTTCACCAGCCATTTCAAAGGCCACGTCGACTCCTCGGCCCTGGGTCAGTTCCATCACTGCTTCTTTTCGCTCTTTTGGGGAGAGTTTATGACGATTAAAGAGATGATTGGCTCCAAAGGATTGAGCCATCTTCAGTCTTTCTTCCGTTCCTCCAATGACAATAATTTTAGAGGCTCCAAAAGCGATGGCGAAGGCCACCGCGAAGATTCCAAGAGGACCAGCCCCTTGCACAAGCACCGAATCCCCTGATTCTATCCTCGAGAGATCAAAAGCATGGGCTGCTGTCGCACCCGAGCATGAGGCGGGAACTAATGATTTGAGATCAATATCGGTTTCGATCTTAAAAAGATCCGTCTCTGGAGCAAGTAAGAGGTATTCTGCGTAGTTTCCGGTGAGATAAGGAGGGTGTGAGCAGTTGGTATGAATCCCATAAACCCATCGGTTGGGGCAGAGGGAAGGTTGCCCCTTTATTTTACAGAAATAACAATGACCACAGGTGACACTTCGATTCCATAGAACTTTATCTCCTGGATGAAGGGGAATACCAAGAATATCTTTCTTCTCTCCCTTCATTTCTACGAGGACTCCCGCTCCTTCATGGCCCAGGATCATGGGAAGCCGAATTCGAGGATCCCTTCCCTCCCACATATGAACGTCCGACCCGCAAACCCCTGCAGCCTCTACCTTCACCAGGATCTCTCCTTCTTTAAGTTTCGGAAGGGGGAAACTCCTCAGAATCAGAGGATCTTTAAATTTTTCTAAAACCATGGCTTTTGATTCCATAAATTTGCCACACGAATCACATCAATTTTCCCATCATTTCTTCAGACCAATGATTTACTATTCCTGAGGGGGAGTATACAAAGATCATTATCAGTTCATCATCCTCTGTATTTTGTAATAGATGCTCTTCTTGAGGTTCGATGTAGATTGCACAAACAGCCTCAACCACTTTCTCCTCAGCACCAACTCTCATTTTTCCTTTTCCTTCTAAGATGACATATATCTCTTCATTAGGATGAGCATGGAGAGGAACTCTCCCCTTAGGCCCGATGACCACGTAACCCGCTGTAAAATTTTTTACTGGAAGGAGATGTTCTCCTGTAAATACTTTAGTCGTTCTGCCCGCCGGGAAAGTCATCCCCTCTATCTCATTTAACTTCACCACTTTCATTTATCTCACCAACTCCACTTTTTTCCCCGTTTCAGCCGAAAGATAGGCCCCGTAAATCACCTCTACCGTTTCATAAGCCAGATCAGCTCCCGAAATCGGTTCTCGGTCCTCTATAATGGCATTAATAAAGTCTTCCAATTCCTGTGGATAACCTCTCATCCAATCTTCATCAGGACTCGGGAATTGCCATCCGGCTTTGGTTTCCACCTTTTCTGTAATATATTCCGAACCAAAGATATTCCCCTCTGGAGAATATACGACCAGGCTATTATTTGGATTAATATTAATTTGAGCCACAGCATTGGATAGATAGACACTGATGAGATTCTTTACTCCTCCCAGACTTACGTCGGTTGAGTGAATCGTTGCCTTAGAGCCATCCTCAAAAGTGATGAGCGCCGCAGCCCAATCTTCCACATCCTCCCAGGAATCGACCATCCATTTTTTGGGTTCCTTGCGAAAAGACTCCATCTTGGTGAGATGGCCTACATCTCCGACTACAGATTGGGCTCGAATAGGACGACCGTATTTCATCATTCCTTCGTAATGTTTCAAGTGGAGGACCGCTCCAATGGGATGGGAGCCCAGTCGCATGAGAGACCCCCCTCCAGAGGTCTTCCACTGCCGGGAGTAAGTCGCATGGGAGCCTGAATGACTTTCCTCTGCCCGAATATCAAGGATTGTTCCCTGGCAGGCTTTCATCAAACTTTTTAATTTCGCCACGGGTGGAGCATAAACAAAATTTTCAGCATAACAGAGTTTTACTTTTCCTTTTCTCACGGCGTTTAAGACCTTAGATGCGTTTTTTAAAGCCTCTTCCATCATCTTCTGACGGGGTGTGGATCCTTCACCAAAGTAGCCAGTCAAAGGCTTCTCACAGATGATATGTTTGCCTGCCTCTGCTGCCTGAATGGCCATGAGATGGTGAAGGTCTGTCGGAATACAGAGGTCGACTGCGTGGATATCCTTTCGTTCGAGCATCTCTCGAAAATCTGTATACACAGAAGGAATTCCAAATCTCTTTGAAAAGGCCTCTCCACTTTCCTTACTTTTTGAGCAGACGGCCAAAATCTCAAGTTTCGTCCCTCTCAATTTTTCATAGCTTCGTAGATGAAGGTCTGCAGCAAAACGGGCCCCAACAATTCCAATTCCCACTTTCTCCATATAATTTTCCTCCTTCAAGGTCTATTTCTTTGCTTTCTTAATAAGGCTCCATATCCAGGATAAAGATTCCTTTAATAGATGTCTAAGCGGTGAAATACTGAGAATAATTGAAGAAAAGGTGATGATCCACAGGACCAGACAGATAGGACGGGTAAAAAACGGAGTGAGATCGCCATCCGTGAGGACCAGACCCCGACGAAGGTTCTTATCCATCAGATCCCCAAGAATAATCCCAAGCACCAGAGGGGCCATGGGATACTTCATTTGTCTGAGAATATATCCAACGATTCCAAAACCAATCATGACCCAGATATCAAAGGTTCTATTGGTAATAGCATAGGAACCAATGGCACAGAGGACAAACACGATAGGCATCAGACGGGTTTTTGGAATCGCTAATACCTTCAAGAGGAGTTTGGAGAGTCCCACCCCATAAAAGAAGATTGCCAAGGTAGCAAAGAAGACCATCGCTACCACCTGGTAGACAAATTGAGGGGATTCAACCATAATCAAGGGGCCAGGCCGAAGACCATGAATAAACATGGCAGCCAGTAGAACTGCTGCAGGAGCAGACCCTGGGATAGCAAGAGTGAGGGCAGGAATAATAGCACCCGGGACCACAGCGTTGTTCCCGGTTTCGGCTGCCATGAGTCCTTCGATTGAACCCTTTCCAAATTTTTCACGTTCTTTGCTTTTTCTTCGGGCTGCGGCATAAGAGACCCAGGCACCGATATCCTCGCCTACTCCTGGAATGATCCCGATGAGGGTGCCAATGAGACCACTTCGAATAATGGTACGCCAGTAGCGAATCACATCTGTTACTTTTGGAAACACACTATCGCGTGGGGCTTCTGCCATTTTGGCAGGAGGATTTCGCATGACACTTAATACTTCAGCAAATCCAAATGCCCCCACCATCGCAGGAATCAAGGCGAATCCTCCTAAAAGTTCAGTGGTTCCATAAGTAAATCGTTCATAAGCATGAATTCCTTCCTGTCCTACCATGGCTACAAGTAAACCTAAAAAACCTGAAATCCATCCCTTAATTGGGTCTTCAAGGGCAGTGAGGTGTCCGGAAATCACTATTCCAAATATAGAAAGCCAGAAGAATTCAAAGGATTGGAATTTTAGGGCATAATTTCCCAGAATGGGAGCCACGGTGGCTAAAAAGAACATCCCGATAAAACTGCCAAGTGTAGAACCGCTGGTGGCTACCCCCATGGCTCGACCGGCAAGCCCTTGCATCGCTAATGGAAAGCCATCAAGAGTTGTGGCTGCGTTGGCAGGGGTACCCGGGATGTTGATCAGGATGGCCGTTCGGCTACCGCCATAGATAGCTCCCACATAAACACAGATGAGAACCAGAATCGCAAGGTTAGGGGGGAGTTTATAGGTTAGGGTGGTAATAAGAGCGATTCCCATGGTTGCAGTAAGCCCGGGAAGGGCACCAATGATAATCCCAAGAAGTGTTGCCCATGCCATATGAAAGAGGGCAAGAGGTTTTAGAAATCCTATAATCGATTCAAAAAATCTTGTTAAGTTGTTAATGAGATCCATCATTTTTTATCTGATTATGGAAGAGTCACTAAAAAAAGACGTTCAAACACCAGAGTGATTGCAGCAGAAGAGATTACAGCAATAAGCAGCGCCATTATTAAATTTTTCCATTGTTGTGTGAAATTCAATTCTCGCTTCCATTCAAAAAGAGTGATAAAAATAAAGATGAAAAGACCGGTGGCTAACCAGTAGGGTAGGGTTCCAATGAGAAAGCCTGCATAACCGATACTGAAGAAAGCAGTTAAAAGAAGGCGCCGGTTTCCTGAATCATTTAATACTCTTTGAATTCCTTTATGGGTAATTCTTAAGCGATGGCCTCCCTTCCTTATAGACCGGAGGATAAGAATTAGGCCGAAGATAAGAAGGACTGTTCCAATGAAGGCAGGTACAATTCCAGGAACGCTTAAGGGATGAATTTTTAGATGCTCAAGTCTTGGCATTCGCCAAGATTCGACAATGACATATAGACTAAGGGAGAGCAGAACTAATCCGGTAACGAAATCTGCTTTTGGCATTCTCTAAATTATTCATGGAAAAAGGAGAGGGCAAGTTTTTAAAAACTCGCCCTCCAATATTTTTTAGTATTTTATGGCCGAGGCATCCCGACTTCATCGGGTCTAACTTTTGCCTTCCCTCCATCGTATAGTCCCCAGGCTGCATTCACGATGGTGGGCCAGGCACGTTTTAAGGCTTCCTCTCCATAGTAGGGGGCAACAATCTGACCCCGAAGTCTGGCAAATTCCTTTAAAGATTTTGAGTTTGCAATCTTTTCTCGCCAGATTTTGTTCATCGTCTCAACCACCTCCATGGGAACACCTTTCGGAACCCAAATGCCAAAGTAAATGGGATCAGCGGCCACCTTCGGAAGCCATTTCGTTGCCGAGGGGACAGTTCCATAACCTTCAATAACAAGATCCTCGGGGGTTAAAGCTGCCAGAGGTCGAAGTTTTTTACCCCGAATCATCTCGATCTGCTCGCTGAGAAGTTGGGTGGTAGCTACTGTTTCACCCGCCACCGTTGCAATGACAGCCGGAGCCCCGCCATCGTAGCTTACCAATTTATAATCCCCTCCATTGGCCCGTTTGATCGCTTCGATGGCAGAATGTCCGGCTGATGGGATACCGGCGATTCCAACCGATATCTTCTTGGGATCCTTCTTCATCAAATCAAGGAATTCACCAAAATCTTTGATGGGAGCATTTGGATTGACAGAGACAAGGGTGGCATTGGCACTATTAAGATAAATATGCCAATCCTGAACCTTTGTATCTAATGTTCCTGTGATGATATAGGTTCCAAGGTCTTTCACGGCCCCTGAAGCCCAGGTATAACCATCCCGGGGGGCCTCAAGAACACTTTTCGTTCCTATAGCACCTCCGCCTCCAGGCTGATTTACCACAACAACCTTCTGACCCAAAGCTTCCTCAAGATCTCCGACGATAGATCGAACGGCTTGATCTGTTGAGCCACCTGCTCCCCAGGGAACGATAATTCGGATGGGTTTTGTGGGTTTCCATTCTTGAGCAAAGGTTGAGCCCACAAAGACCAAAAAACCAACTAATACCAACGCAATCAGATAACTCTTTTTCATGCCTTCCTCCTCCTTTCCTAGGTTTTTTAAGGAAAGGTATCATATTCCTATAGATTGTGTCAAAGAGGTTTTTCAAAGTTATTTTTATTTAATCTATTTCTGAGCAATCACCTCATAGACTTTCACATTACTTTCCGTATAAAGAGCTTTGATCTTTGGAGAAAGAGCTTTATGATCTTCGGATTCTCTCCAGGCTGCGGCTGTCTCAAGAGATTGGAAACGAATTACCATCTGATAGACCGATTCCTTTTCATGTTCTTTTAGCAAAGCGACCGAGACAAACCCGGGCTGCCTGGACATAGCTACACTGTACTCCTCTTTAAAAAGTTTCTCGAAATCTTTCTCCTTTCCTGGTATGACATTGAATGTCACATGCCTCTCAATCATTTTAGCCTCCCGGATACTCTATCATGGAAATAGTTTGAAATCTGTTCACTCCATTTCGAGAATGACAGGTCTTCTAAACGAGATCTCTCCCACGGATAAGGAAAACGAAGGATACAGAATGGGATAGGTAATCATCTCGGGACCTCTGGAGGTGGCGAGAATGGTATCTTCGGATTTTGTTCCGGTAAGAGAGGGATTCCAGGTAAAGGGTTGATTTTCTTGGATGATATCAGGGGTTTTAAAATGGGTTCGATAATCCCGACCGGTATAGCCAATGGATCCTCCTTGATGATGGAGCTTCCATTCTTCAGGATATCCCTTTTCCCGATAGGCTTCGATGCCTTTTTGGAGCACCTCTCGAGCCGGGATTCCAGGACGGGTATGGGCCATAAAGGTACAGTCAATAAAGACATTCGCCTCATACTTTTCTTTCAATTCATCGGGCAATTTCCCAAAATAGACAAAACGGGTTAAAGAGACAATGAGCCCCCATTTCCTCGCATTCACAGAAACCATCAGATACCGATCAATCTTTCGCTCGGTGGGTATTGGATGTCGGAATTTAAAGATTCGGTCGTCTGCAGCGGACATCAATGTAATTGGATCGATTCGATCCTTCCAGAGTTCCTGACAGAGTCTTCCTACGACCTCTGACTCCTTTTCTCCTCTTTTAGTCTCCATCATCGTTTTTTCCAATGCTTCGGAAACCCTTTTTCCCAGCCAGCGGTATCGTTCTATTTCCTCTGGAGTTAGAGAATATCGGAGCCGTGCAATCTCTTCTGTTAAATTGATAGCATTGGGGAAAGACGCATCACTTCCAATCAATCCATCTCCCACCAATTCTTTAATGATGGAAACTTCTTGATCCTCATACCATGGAAAGACTTTTACCTCGAATCCCTGTTTCTCCAAGGCTTCCTCTTCACTCATCCGGGGAGCTTCTATATTATTGGAGATTAAAAACTTCGAGTCCTCTGTAATCAGGAGGGAGGTGGCCCCAAACTCCGTGGTGATTCCCACGAGATTGAGGCCACCACAGGTCATCCAGGAGAAATTGGCCTGTCGCTTCAGAAGAAGCGCCTTTAGACCTTTAGATTTTAAAAATTCTCGGACCCTTCTCTCCTTCTCTCTTATCTCCTCGCTCAGTCCCATGGGTCTCCCTCTTTAACATTCCTTTTAGCTATTGAGCCAATACTTCTGCCCAGGTGGTGACTGTCCATTGGGTCTTGAAAAGTTCTTCAACAGCAGGTTTGGCCTTTTCTCTAAAGGAATTGGCATCCGGAATGACCACCTGCATACCCTGTCTTTGAAGATCCACAAGGATAGCTGCCTCTCCAGTCTTAATCTTGTTATTGGCCCACTCCTCTGTCTCTTTCCCTGCCTTAATAAAGAGATCCTGATCTGCCTTCGAAAGTTTATCAAAGAATGGTTTATGAATCAGAATGCCTGCGGTCTGGACCAAATGATTCGTAATGATCAGATGACTCTGAACCTGATAAAGTTTAAAGGATTGAATCTGAGGGAGATCTCCTTCGGAGGCTTCGGCTTTACCCGTTTTGAGTGAATTATAAAGTTCTGGTAAAGGAACGGCAACAGGATCGGCACCAATTGCCTTCCACACAGCCATCCAGCTGGGAATAGGAGGAAGTCGTAACTTGAGTTTATAGACATCGGCAGGGGTATAAATGGGTTTCTTAGCGGTGGTCTGTCTGAGACCACGGTAGATAGTGGCTAAATACTTCAGATCATTCTTTTCAAGCTGAGCCCTTGCCTGCTGGCCAAGTTTACCGTTCCAGGCACGCATATAATGGTCAAAATCTTTCATCACGTAAGGACCGGTAAAGAAATAGTAAGGAGGTGCATAGTATTCGAGGAAGGCTGTTCCATTGGATTGCATCTCGATTTCGCCATTTCTGTTCATCTTGTTAATATCAATTTCACTCTTGGTCCCAGCATCGATCTTAAATTCAAACCGGCCTCCACTTCCTTTTTCAACCAGTTCCTTAAACTTCTCAGCCGCTTCAACCACTATTCCTCCTTTAAATGGGCTTGCAATCCGAATAATCTTCTTCTCCGCAGGAGGTGCAGGTTTGACTGCTGGACCCATTTCTGCACAGGCGAAAAGAAGACAAACAAAGGCCATTGCTAATAAAGGAATACTCCATTTCAAAGCTTTCATCGTCTTATTCCTCCTTTCTATAAGATTTATCTCGGTTACCCTGAACTCAGCCGATTCAGGGTCTGGTTCGCAATGAGATAAATTGAAATTTAAGAAAGAAATTATTTTTTAATCTCCTTTACCAATTTGCCATAGAATTCATGGTCCTGGGCCATCAATTTCCCAAATTCTTCTGGGCCAAGATAGGAGAGATTTACAACCATATCCTTGGCGTTCTTTATGAAAACAGGGTCTTCCATCCCTTTTTTGAAGGCGTCGTGAAGCTTCTTAATCACATCGGGAGGAGTCCCTTTAGGAGCCGCCAATCCCCGCCATTGCCCCATGGTGAAATCGACCCCTTGCTCTTTCACTGTCGGGACATCGGGAAACAGTTCGAATCGCTTTTCGGCGAAGAGGGCAATGATTCTTAATTTTCCTGCCTTCACATGTTCGATCCCTTCAGGTGGAGAGACTGAGACGGCATTAATATGGCCTCCCAGGAGGGCAGTGACGGATGGTCCCCCGCCTGCAAATGGAATGTGATTAAATTTCACGCCGGCTGCCTTTTCAAACGCAAGGGCAATAAGATGGACACCTCCTCCTGCCCCTGAGTTCCCAACGGTGATCATTCCGGGATTCTTTTTAGCATAATCTAAAAATTCACTGAGGGTCTTCCATGGGCTATCCGATTTTACCAAGAACATCCCGGGATCTTTCACGACATTGATGATAGGTTCGAAATCTTTGTAGGTGAAGGTGGTTTTCACCTGATGAGGAAGGATCGTGAGAGGGGTGATTGCGGAAAGCAAGGTGTAGCCATCGGGTTTTGCTTGCTGGACCTCTGTCACTCCTATCGTTCCCCCACCTCCTGGTCGGTTGACTACGATGACAGCCTTCCCGAGATACTTTTGAGTCGTTGCCGCCAAAGCCCTAAAGATAAGGTCGGTTGCCCCTCCTGCGGCATAGGGGATGATGATCTGAACTTCTTTCGTTGGAAATTCGGCTGCCTGAATTGAGATGCCAACAAGAAGAATTAAACTTAAAATGAGTCCAATCAAAACTTTTTTTAACATCTCCATACCTCCTTTCGAATTTTGAATTTTAATAAGTTTTGAATCTGGAGTCTTGAATTTTGAATTTCAAATCCCCCCTTTCTTTAGTTTTTTAAAGATCATCCGGATGATTGGAATAGCGAGAAAGACTAATGCAGCCAGTAGAAAAGCCAAGGAAATAGGACGGTTGATAAAGATTCCAAAATCCCCATGAGAGATCATGAGAGATTGTCGAAAGGCCACTTCCAATTTTGGTCCAAGAACCAGAGCTAAAAGCAGAGGAGCTCCTTCGTAAGCCCATTTTCTCATCAGAAATCCTATGGCACCAAAAAGAAGCATCATCCAGATGTCAAAAATGGAATTATTGACCGTAAACATTCCAGTGATACAGAAGAGTATGATTAAAGGCAGGAGAATCCTTTTGGGAATCCTGAGGATATTGGCAAAAAAAGGGACAAAGGGGAGGTTAAGAAGCAGTAGAATGAAATTGCCGATATACATACTCGCAATGACTCCCCAGAAGAGCTCTGGATGCTGACTGATCAGTAAGGGGCCCGGAGAGACTCCATGAATGAGAAGGGCACCCAGGATAATTGCTGTAACCGGACCAAAGGGGATTCCGAGGACGAAAAGAGGAATAAAGGCGGATTGACAAGAGGAGTTATTTGCAGATTCGGGGCCTGCCACTCCTTCAATTGCTCCCTTCCCGAACTCTTCTGGATGTTTAGAAATCTTTCTTTCAATCATATAAGAAGAGTAAGTAGCAATCACCGGTGCAGGTCCGGGAACCAATCCTATTCCGAATCCAATTCCTGCTCCCCTGAGAATTGCTCCGATGGACCTTTTTAGATCTTGAAGGCTTGGATAAAGATCTCTAAATCTTGGAACGATCACCTTTTGATCCAATAATTCCTTTGGCTGATGAACGTTTATTAAAACCTCTCCTATTCCAAAAAGTCCAATCGCTACAGCAACAAATTCAATCCCTCCGAGGAGAGAAATTGAACCAAAAGTAAAACGCGCATCCCCTGTGACTGGATCCAAGCCGATCGTTCCGATGATTAACCCGATTGTGGCCATCATCAAGGCTTTAAGAAGAGAAGTTCCGGTAACATTGCTTAGAACAATAAACCCAAAAACCATCAGTGAAAAGTATTCGGG
>JBDOIB010000190.1:0-1610 GCA_041082155.1 Thermodesulfobacteriota bacterium
TATAGATCAATCCTTCTCGAAAGATTGGCGGAATGGAATGAACCGTTGATGGAAAAATTTATTGAAGGAGAGGACCTCTCGAGTCTTGAAATCAAACAGGCTATTCGAGAAGCGACTCTGAAGCGGAAAGGCACACCCGTTCTCTGTGGATCAGCTTTTAAAAATAAAGGGATTCAGCCTCTTTTAGATGCTATCATTGACTATCTTCCCTCACCCCTAGACCTTCCTCCTGTAAAGGGATTTGATCTCCATGGGCAGGAAAAGAGTTTTTCTGCTCATAATGGTCACCCCCTATCCGCTTTAGCCTTTAAAATCATGAATGACCCTTACACGGGACAGCTCACCTTTTTTCGTATCTACTCGGGATCGCTACGATCAGGAGATACTGTGTTTAATCCTCGAAAAGGGAAGAGGGAACGAATTGGTCGACTTCTAAAAATGCATGCGAATAAAAGGGAAGAGATCGAGGAAGTCTCTGCAGGGGAGATCTTTGCTGCAGTCGGTCTCAGGAACACCACTACAGGGGATACGATCTGTTGTGAAGAAGATCCAATCATCCTTGAGGCAATGAGTTTTCCTGAACCGGTCATTTCAGTAGCTATCGAGCCTAAAAATAAAGGATCCATTGAGAAACTGTCCACCTCCCTTCAGAAGCTTTCCTTAGAAGATCCCTCATTTAAAATAAGGACTGACGAAGAGACAGGCCAGACCTTGATTTCAGGAATGGGAGAACTTCACCTCGAAATTATTGTGGATCGACTTCTCAGAGAATTTAAAGTGGAAGCAAATGTGGGAAAACCTCAAGTGGCTTATCGCGAGACGATCACCAAGCCTGTAAAGGCCGAAGGTCGCTATATCCGACAATCGGGGGGAAGAGGCCAATATGGTCATGTCTGGTTAGTTGTGGAGCCGCAGCCTCCTGGTAAAGGATTTGAGTTTGTGAATCGAATTATAGGCGGGACCATTCCCAGGGAATATATCCCATCGATTGAGAAGGGGGTGGTGGAAGCCATGGAAAGAGGAATCTTAGCAGGATTCCCCATGGTGGATATTAAAGTAACTCTTATCGATGGGTCTTATCATGAGGTCGACTCCTCCGATCTTGCCTTTAAAATTGCAGGTTCAATGGCGTTCAAGGAGGCTGCCGCGCGAGCGAATCCTATTCTTCTCGAGCCATTGATGTCCATTGAAATTATCACGCCCGAGGAATTTGTGGGTCAAGTTCTCAGTGATCTTACTTCAAGAAGGGGAAAGACCACTCGAGTAGAGTATCGCAAGGGAACCAATGTCATCATAGGAGAGGTTCCTTTGGCTCACACCTTTGGATACGTCACCGATCTTCGATCTCTAACACAGGGGAGGGCAACCTTTACTCTAAGATTTTCTCATTACGCTCCTGTGCCCTCTTCGATCAGCGAAGAAATTATTTCAAAACTTAAGAAGGTGGCCTAAAGGGCACCAATAAGAAGGAGGGTTTGAGTTATGGCTAAGCCGAGGTTTGAGAGGACGAAGCCGCATGTGAATGTGGGGACGATTGGGCATGTGGATCATGGGAAGACGACGTTGACTTCAGCGATAACGAAGGTGTTGGCCTCCAGGGGGTTAGCGCA
>JBDOIB010000203.1:0-4229 GCA_041082155.1 Thermodesulfobacteriota bacterium
AACATCCTTTGACCGATCGTGGAATTTCACAATTCCTTGAAGATGCAAGGAAGATCGGAGAGAAGAGATGAAGAAGGTTTTTGTTTGTCTTTGGATACTCCTTCTTTTAGGAACTTTCCAACCTCAGGAGGCTTCGGCTGGAGCCAACCCCCGCTTGGTGATTCTTCCATTTATGATTGAAAAGGGATCCTTTTGTCCCATTTGCCATACGGTCTTTCGGAAAGGAGAGATTCTTCATGGCTCTCCACAAATCCTCACGAGACTCCTTTATCAGAAGATCGCACAGAAAGAGGTCTTTGAACTCCTCCCTTTAGAAAAGGCTGAGGAGGCATTTCTTCAAAAAGAGAGGATCCTTTTTGAGGAACAAATTCGATCATCTTCCATTGAGGTGGGAAGGGAACTGGGAGGGGATTTCCTCTTTCTCGGGTTTCTCTTTCGTTTTGAACAGAGAGTCGGATCTTCATGGGGAGCTGAACGTCCTGCTTCTGTGGCCTTCGATCTCCACCTCTTCCGCCTAAGAGATGGAAGAGAAGTCTGGAGTGGTCGAATGGATGAAACTCAGAGACCCTTGAGCGAGAATCTTTTTAAATTTCCTTCTTTCTTAAGGAGAAAGGGCCGGTGGTTAACAGCTGAAGAGCTCGCCAGTGTGGGAATGGATGAGATCCTTATGAGGTTACCCGGACCCGTCGAACTTGAGGAGATGAAATGATCGTGATTCCTGCGATCGATCTAAAGGATGGAAGATGTGTGAGACTTTCACAGGGAAGGATGGATCTTGAAACCGTCTATTCTGAGAATCCGATAGAAATGGCAAGGTATTGGGTATCCAAAGGGGCGGAGAGGCTCCATGTGGTCGATCTCAATGGAGCAGTGAGCGGAAAGCCTTGCCATTTTGACCTAATTAAAGAAATGGTGGATTCCGTGCCAATTCCTTTGGAGGTAGGAGGGGGAATTAGAGACATCGAGACGGTTAATTCATATCTTCAAATCGGTGTGGAATGGGTGATTATCGGAACAGCAGCCCTTCATAAAAGATTCCTAATCGAAGAAGTATGTAAACGATATCCTAAAAAGGTAATCCTTGGAATCGATGCAAAGAATGGAAAGGTCGCTGTAGAAGGGTGGAGGAAGATTGCTTCTATTGAGGCCATAGATCTTGCTAAACAGTACGAAGAGATGCCACTGGATGCCATCATTTTTACAGATATTGAGAGAGACGGGATGGAAAAAGGTTTGAACTTTAAAGCTACCCAGCAGTTTGCCCGTGCCCTCTCTATTCCGGTAATTGCCTCCGGCGGGGTATCCAGAGTGGAAGAAATTGAACACCTCTTATCCTTAGAGCCCGATGGTGTGATGGGTGTTATTGTAGGAAGAGCCCTTTACACGGGCCAGATTGATTTGACAGAGGCTATAAATTTAACCAAGCGTTCTCCTTTGAGTCGCTCTATTTAATCTTTAATGAAGCTTTTTATCCTCTTATTGGCATCAGGCTTTGGGATAGGATATTTCCCCATTGCTCCTGGAACATGGGGCACCCTCTTAGCCATCCCCATTGAATCTTTTCTCTCAAAGCTTTCGTTTCCCTTTTATGAATTGACCATTCCCACCCTCTTCTTTCTCTCAAGCTGGATTTCAGGAAAAGCAGAGTTTCTTTTTGGAAAAAGGGATGATCCAAGGATTGTGATCGATGAAATTTTAGGATTTCTTATCACAATGCTCTGGATTCCAAAAACAGGGTTATCGATAGGTCTGGGCTTTTTATTTTTCCGGTTTTTCGACATCGTCAAACCCTTTCCCATTCGTCATCTGGAAAGAAAGGTAAAAGGCGGATATGGGGTGGTGATGGACGATGTCATTGCCGGGATTTATGGAAATTTTATTTTACGGTTGATTCTCTTACTGAACCTCTTTCCCCGGAAAGGAGGATAGAGAAGAAGGAGGTGGATAGATTTTGGTAAAGATCATTGAAAAGGCGTTGGGAGAGATATTAAGAAAGAAAGGCTGGACCCTTTCCGTGGCTGAATCCTGCACAGGCGGACAGATTTGCGATCGGATCACCAATGTCCCTGGAAGCTCGGATTATTTCATGGGTGGGATGGTGACTTATAGCAACGAGTCAAAGAGGAAACATTTAGATGTTCCAAAAGAGGAGATAGAGAGATTTGGAGCAGTGAGTCCCCAAGTAGCTAAAAGCATGGCCAGAGGGGTTCGAAAAACATTTGGAACGACCTTTGGGCTATCAACTACAGGAATTGCTGGTCCTTCGGGTGGCACTGAGAAAAAGCCTGTAGGGCTTGTCTTTATCGGATTGGCTAAAGGGGGAAGAGTCTCCGTAAAAAAATTAAATTTAAAGGGAACACGAAAAGAAATAAAAAGAGAAGCCACTCACATTGCTTTAAAAGCCCTTTTTCAATTTATCAAGAGGGAGCATTGAAAATTAAAAAACTATTTGTGAATCTTTTCTTATTGAATTTTTCATTTTTTTTCTGATAATAGAAAAAAACAGTAAATATAGATTAAGGAGGTAGCGATGAAACTTGAGAGGTTTGAAGGCGTTTGGACAGCACTGGTGACACCCTTTAACAGAAAGGGAGAGATTGACTTTGAAGGTCTTGAAAAGAATGTTCAGTTTCAAATCGCCAATGGAGCCCACCTGGTTCCCACCGGAACTACCGGGGAGTCTCCCACCCTTGATTGGAGAGAACATGATCGTGTGATCAGCAGAGTGGTAAAACTGGCCAAAGGGAAAGCCTTTGTCATTGCAGGAACAGGTTCAAATTCCACCCAAGAGGCCCTCCGTGGAACAAAACATGCAGTGGAAGTGGGTGCAGAAGGAGCCCTTCTGGTGGATTGTTACTATAATGGCCCTTCCTCATTAGAGTTAAGGACTCAATATTATGAAGTGATTGCAAAGGCCTTCCGAAAAACATTTATTGTTCCTTATATTATTCCAGGTAGAACAGGGACAAAACTGGAGGTAGAGGATTTAGCCATTCTTCATCGAAAATTCAGGAATGTAAGATCGGTGAAGGAGGCCACAGGCGATCTTGACCGAATGGCCAAAACCAGGGTGCTCTGTGGAGAAGATTTTGATATCCTTTCTGGAGACGACGATAAGACATTTGAAATGATGACCCGAAGTGATATTCGAGCCTCAGGGGTAGTTTCAGTCATGTCGAATATTGTTCCTGGCCCCATTGGAGAGATGGTGAAGGCGGTTCTAAAAGGGGATATAGAGAGGGCTAATAGATTGAAAGAGATATTGGATCCCCTCTTCAAAGTCGTTACAGTCAATACGATAGAATCTTATGAGGGTTTTGAAGTTCCAACAAGATTCAGGAATCCTCTTTCGATTAAAACCATGATGAAGGGACTTGGACTTCCGGCTGGGCCATGCCGGCCTCCTCTTGGGAAGATGACCCCAAAAGGGATAGAGATCGTGAGGAATGCCCTCAAGGCGGTTTATGAAAAAGATCGAGAAGTTTTCAGACCCCTTCAGGATTTTTACAAAGTCAATATAGAGGAACGGCTCACCAATGATAAGTTTTGGAAATAGATTTTAATAGATTTGATCCTCTATTAATAAGGATTGGAGAGAGAATGATTCAAGGAGTGGGTCATATCGGGATATTAGTTAGAGATATTAATCAAACCGTAAAGAAATTTACAGAATCATTAGGTCTCCCCATGCCTTCAATCAAGGATGTGCCAGAAAGAAAGATGAAGGTGTGTGTGGTAAGCCTCGGAGGAGTGGATCTCGAGTTTATTGAGGATTATAGTGAGAATGGGCCATTTGCCAGAATCGTTCGGGAGCGGGGCAATACGATTCACCACTTCGCCTTTCTTACGGATTGCATTGAAAAGGATATAGAGAGTTTAATCAAACATGGCGTTCCAATGATCGATTCCGTTCCGAAGATAGGACTTCGTGGAAAGAAAATCGCCTTTATTTCACCAGAGCTTCTGGATGGAATCTCCATAGAACTTTCAGAGCCATGATGTTCTCCTTTAACCTTCAGGAGGTGGGATGACCCATGAAGATTAAATGTAAATTTTATGGTTTTCCAGATATAGAAAAGAGGATCGGTGGCAAGGAGATAGAGACCGAGATAGATGGGGAAACCATAGGGGATCTTCAACATCACTTAGAATCCTCCTATGGAGAACCCTTGAAAAAGGCTTTTGCCACTCAAATCCTGAAAAATGGAAAGGAATGGATCAAAATGAAT
>JBDOIB010000204.1:0-37506 GCA_041082155.1 Thermodesulfobacteriota bacterium
CTCTGCGTTTGTGATTTAATGGAAGTTTTAGGAGAACCCCAATCCAAGATTTCAAGACATCTGGCCTATCTTAAGTATTCAGGAATCACCCAAAGTAGAAGGGTTGGGGTCTGGATGCATTATAAATTTAAAGATCCGATGAATGAAATTTTTAAAAGTCAGATCGAGTTTTTAAAAGAAAAACTCTCAGAAATGCCTCCCTTCCAGATCGATAGGCAAAAACTCATAGAACTAAAAAGAAAAGGAAGTTGTAAAGCCACTATGAAACTAAAATCGACTCGAAAATCTCATAAATAAGGAGAGTTAGGGAATGACTGAAGAAAAAATCATTAAGAAGCTCTCTTTTCTGGATCGATTTCTCACCCTGTGGATCTTTCTTACAATGTTCATAGGCGTTAGTTGGGGGTATGTGTTTCCGGGGATTGTTCGCTTCTGGGATCGATTTCAGGTTGATACAACCAACATTCCGATTGCCATAGGACTCATTCTGATGATGTATCCTCCCCTTGCCAAAGTAAGATATGAAGAGATGGGAGAGGTCTTTCGTAATTATAAAGTCCTAGGCCTCTCTTTAGTCCAAAATTGGATTGTAGGACCAATTCTTATGTTCATCCTGGCTATTATCTTTCTTCGAGGATATCCAGAGTATATGGTAGGACTCATTATGATCGGGCTTGCCCGCTGTATCGCCATGGTCATTGTCTGGAATGATCTAGCCAAAGGAGACACGGAATATTGTGCGGGTCTTGTAGCATTTAACTCGGTCTTCCAGGTCCTCTTTTATTCCATTTATGCCTACATCTTTGTCACCCTCCTTCCCCCTTTTCTTGGTCTAAAGGGAGTGGTTGTGAACGTGACGATCGGACAGATTGCAGAAAGTGTCTTTATCTATCTTGGGATTCCCTTCATTGCGGGTATCCTTTCTCGATTTATCGGTTTAAAAACAAAAGGGAAACAATGGTATGAACAGAAATTTGTTCCCAAGATCAGCCCTATTACGCTGATTGCCCTTCTTTTCACCATTCTGGTCATGTTCTCCCTAAAGGGTGAATTCATTGTGAAGATTCCATTAGATGTGGTACGGGTGGCTATTCCATTACTCGTTTATTTTGTGGTCATGTTTTTAGTCTCTTTTTATATGAGTAAGAAGGTAGGGGCGAATTATCAACAGAGTGCAACACTGTCATTTACCGCTGCTTCAAACAATTTTGAGCTTGCCATTGCTGTGACTGTGGCCGTATTTGGAATTAACTCAGGCCAAGCCTTCGCAGCCGTTATCGGTCCGCTCATAGAGGTTCCTGTGTTGATCAGTCTGGTTAATGTGGCGTTGAAATTCCGCCAAAAATATTTTGAAATAAAAGAGGAAGAAATTAAACCCCTCGGAGTAAAAATAAAGGCTGCATTTAGTAATCCAAATGATTCTGACAATGAAAAAGGAATGGGATTGGGTTGAAGTTTTATACAATTACCTAAAAATATTGCAATAGAATAAATTAAAAGGTAAAAACCTATTAAAAGGAGAAAAATGGAGAAAAAAGAGATCAAAAAAGCGGTCCAAAAGAGATATGCAAAAATTGTAAAAGAAGGGAGTTCCTGCTGTGGTCCAGCGAGTTCCTGCTGTGGAAATATAAATTCTGTGCAAATAATAAGCAGAAAAATCGGCTATTCGGATGAAGATCTAAATGCAGTCCCTGAAGGTGCGAATCTTGGCCTTGGATGTGGCAATCCTGTAGCTTTGGCTTCCTTACGAGAGGGTGAGACCGTTCTTGATCTTGGCTCAGGTGCAGGATTTGATTGCTTCCTTGCTGCTCAAAAGGTTGGAGATAAAGGGAAGGTCATTGGAATTGATATGACTCCTGAGATGATTAAAAAAGCAAGGGAAAATGCTAAAAAAGGTGGCTATAAAAATGTGGAGTTCAGGTTAGGAGAGATTGAGAATCTACCGGTTCCAGATAATTCAGTCGATGTAATCATTTCAAATTGTGTGATTAACCTTTCCCCAGATAAAGAGAGAGTCTTTCGGGAAGCCTATCGAGTGCTGAAACCGGGTGGAAGATTGATGATATCAGATATTGTTTTACTGAGGGAACTTCCAGAAGCTATAAAAGAAAGTATCAATGCCTATGTTAGTTGCGTGGCCGGTGCCTCAAGAATGAATGAATATCTCGAAAAAATAAGGATAGCAGGTTTCGAAGATATTAAAGTCATTGATGAAACCATTTTCCCAGTTGAATTTTTAGCCAATGATCCAACCATTAGCAAATTTATTAAAAATCTTGGAGAATTATCTGGGAAATTAGAAGAGATTTCAAATTCTGTGGTAAGTATAAAAGTTAGTGGGATTAAACCTGATGGAAAATGTTGAAAATGAAACAATGTAGGCCGTGTGCCTGATAATAAGTAAAAATACTTTAGTGAGGATAAAATGGTCGAATATAAAATATCCCAGGTTCCGATAGAAGGATGAGTAATCTGAGAACCCGAAACCCCGACAGTTAGTCGGCGGATGTTAAAATTTCCCGATGGAACCCAGGTTCGAGTAAGTGGTCTTGATGAGATTATGGAGGATCTTTACAGGGAAGGGAAACAGGCGAATCAGGAAACGGCTGAAGAGATTCTTGACCGATTAGAAAAGGGAGGAAATTACATTCCGCCTTCTGCTCGACAGGATTATAGAAGAATTATTATAAAAGTATATGAAGACTATATTTCAGAACATAAAAAATAAAAAAATTCTGAAATAAGGACGGGAAGATCATGAAATCAAACTTAATTAAAGAGTTTCTTATTATTTGGATCACGGGGGTATTTTTTTTCTTTGGGTCCTCCCAATCCCCTGCCCAAGAAAGTCCCAGGTCGCTTACCATTCTTTATACCAATAATATTAATGGGGAATTGGAACCCTGCCCTTCCTGAGGACCAGCTGTTCGCTTCGGCGGTCTCGCCAGAAGGGCTACCTGGATAAAAGGAATCCGTGATCGAGAAAAAGGGGTTCTTTTGGTTGATTCAGGGGACCTCTTTTTTAAAAAATTTTTGTCTCCTCCTCCCGAGAAAGAAAGGGAAAGCCTTATTCAAAGGGCTTATCTCATCCTGAAGAGTTTAAATATGATGGAATATCATGCCCTTGGGATTGGAGACGATGATCTTACCCTGGGGAAAGATTTTCTGCACGAGCTTTCTAAAACCTCTTCAATCCCTTTTCTTTCGGCCAATTTAATAGATGTAGAAACCCAAAAACCTCTTTTTAATCGTTATATAATCAAAGAAATTAATAGATTAAAAATTGGAATCTTCAGCCTCCTATCCCCCGAAACCTTCTCAGGCCCCTCTGATCCAAGAAAAAAGGGGATAGTGTTTGAAGACCCTTTAACCACAGCACGAGAAATGATTCAGGAGCTTTCTCCCCAAGTGGATCTTCTGATTCTTTTAAGCCATCTCGGATACCATAAAGATATTGAGCTTGCACAAAAGACGGATGGCATTCATCTGATCTTTGGAAGCCATACAGGTGTCGATTTAGTGAACCCGCCCATTATCAAGAACACGGTTATTCTTCAGAACGCTTCTCGCGGAATGTATGCCCGAAAACTGAATCTGACTTATCTCAATAAAGAAGCCTCGTTTTATAATGAGGCTATAAAATCAGTCTACCAACAAAATTTACAAAAATATCAAAGACAATTAGAAACCAAAACCGCTTCGGAAGCAGAGCGAAATCAATGGGAAAAAGCAGTCCAAAATATAAAAGAAACCCTTGATCAATTCTCCAAAAGGAATGCTTTTCGAATTACCTCTCTTGCGCTTTCAGGAGAGTTTAATGAGCATCCTGAGATTTCCAAAATGATTGAAGATTATAAATCAAAATTCCCTGAAAAGGTTGAACCTCCCTCTCATGACAGCCGTGGAACCTATCGTCCCCGCCTTTAAATTTTAAAAATCAGACCGCTTGCTTACCTTCTTCTTCAATCTCGCCGATCTCGAAGAGTCGTTCATCTCGCTCATAATCATCCAGTTGGGCGACTCGGATGGACTCCCATCCTAAGCGAAGATCCGGTGGAGAAACCTCGGCAATTTTCTGGGAAAGTTCTTCTCCAATGATGAGCTTTGTTAGGGAAATGACAGCTCGGGCTGCGTCGTCAGCCTGCTTCAAGTCCTTCAGATTGGCCATTCTCATCACAGCCTCTAAGAATTCTTTTCGCGTCTTCATGGAATCACCTCCTTTCTCTCTAAAATAAAAAACTCCTACTCTTTAAGTAGAAGTTATTGGTTTCACCCTACACATTAAATGTGAAACGGTTATGGCTAACTTCACAGCCTTAAAAATATTATCTCTCTATCTTTCTCTCTCGTCAATAAAATTTTAATAGATTTGTAATTATCCAGTCGTAAGGGGAGAACTCAGGGCTTACCCTATATGAGGATAAGAGAATTAAAGTGAATTTTCTCACAACTCCTAATGGGTTTTTTATGGAAAACAGTGAAGATATGGATTATTTCCCTAAATATCGCTCCAGAGTACTATCGCTGGTTAATCCTACAATGATGTCTCCATTGATAATCTTTGTAGGAGTCGAGGTAAACCTGAATTTGCTGGCTAACGCCATATCTTCAAGGACCCTGTTTCTTGCCTTCCCTGTATCAAGGGCCATCTGAAAATTTTGAGTTTCATACCCCTTCCCTCTGAGAAGCTGCTCCACTTTCTGTTTGATGGCTTCCCTCTCCGATCGAGCCAGATCTTGACCTTCCTTTGTAAAAAAGAAGTCGTGAATCACCCAAAAGGCCTCATTACTTATCTCCTGAGCTGCTGCAGCAAATTCTGAAAGTTCAAACGTTTTCCCCTGAGGTTGAAAAGGAAAATGTTTAAAAATGTATTTGAACTCCATTGGATATTTTTTCAAAAGTCCCATAAATCTTGTCCAGGAATCCATACAGTAAGGACATTGAAAATTAGAAAACTCGACAATCACCACTTTAGCCTCCTTATTCCCCACATAAGGAGACTTCTCCATCTCTAACATCCCCATATCAATCTTTTTGGGTTTTGGGGGACCGGCTTCTTTCATGGTTACATTTTCCCCTTTGACATAAAGGGTCCCCAGCAGAACCTTTTCCCCATTTTTGTCTACATACACAATCACAGGCATTTCTTTATCTGGAAAAATCAGAAGAAGTTTTATAGCAAAAAAATCAGGAATAAGACTTTCTTTCTTCTCTAAAAATTTAATCTCTATTCCAGGGGGAAGACGAACATGGCTTTTAAATATTTCGAGGGCTGCCTTGACTGCTTTATCCTCCTGAGCAAATCCATTGGTTGCTACTATCAGAATAAAAATGATGATCAATACTCTCTTCAAAAAATTTCTTAACATGATTTAATCCTCCCTACCTATCAATTTCGTTAACTGTTTAAAACAAAAGTATAATAAATACTTATTAAATGCAAATTTTTTTAGCCCCACTCCTTTTCAAAAATAATATCTGACCCTGGGTTCGATTCTATAATCATTAGTTTTTTTTCTACTAGTCAAGAATTTATTAATTTTTTCCTTCTTAAGCCTTTCTCTATCACATTTTCTCAGCGTGAACCTAAGGGATGGTTTTTCCAAACCCTTAAACAGGTACCCCGTGATCAGAATTCCGGCTACCATCAGGATCACCATTCCCAAAAATGGGAAGACCGGCCAGATTCTTGGATCAAAATAATGATATCTACATGCCCACATGGGATGGAATGGCCAGATGTGAAAAAAAGATTTGTAAACGATCCTAACGACTATTAAAATTTCATGTGGATTCACCTCCTTTCTTCGGATTTTAATTGCCTCAGTCTATTTTATTGATCTCTGAGGAGAAAAATATTTGAGGATTAGAGTAGTGATTAATAGGTTTAACAGCGAAGAGGAAATTTATAATGATGAAAAAGAAAGGAATTACAAGGAATTACTAAATAAATGGCAGGATAAAATAAATTTTTCCAAAATAGTCTTATTATAAGAATTATATAAGAATAGTATTTTTACTATGGAGGAATCATTTATCGCCCAAAGAAGATTGACATCTTTATTTTTTTTACTCTAAAATTTGAATGAATCTAAGGCGATGAAGTTCGCCATAAACGTTCCTGATCTCAGGGACTGATAACTTCTACTGGTTTAAAACTGGTAGAAGTTTTTTATTTTATAAATCGAACCCAATCACTACATGTATGGACGGGTCTTTTCGATTTTTAAAAGTGATTCAATTTCTAAGGGAGAGGGAAAAGGAAGAAGGGGGATTCAGTTTTGTGCCTGACCTTTACCCAAACATTGAGGACACTCATTATGCCATCCGTACTTTTCAATTATTGAAGGGCGAGGTCAATCGAGAAAAAACTATCCATTACCTCAGGACAATTGATTGGAAAGGAGTGGCTTTCCCAAGGATAATCTACATGCTGGTATTTCTTCATCTCTTTTTAGATATGGATTTACCTCCTTCACTGGTCGAACTGGTGGAAATGAACTGGAGAAGATTTCCCGCTCTTGATGCTCAGTATTTTTTTGATAAAATTCAAAAACTTCTTAATAGACCTTTAATTCTTATTCAATCCTCATCTCATTTCCAATTTCAGTCCAGAGAAAATTTACAATCCTTAAGAAAGAAGGTTTCTGTCTTAATTGATCACAGGATTAATTTCGACCGAGAAGAAATCATTCGCTGGATCAAGTCATGTCAGAATGGAGATGGGGGATTTGGTTTCTATCCCGGAACAACCTCCTTTATGGAAAATACTTACTGCGCTCTTGAAATCCTCTCAAAACTCCATGCATTTCCAGAGAGGATCGAAAATTGCCGAGAATATATTCTCAACTGCCAGACAAAAAGTGGGGGCTTTGGAAGGGCTCCGATGAGTTTTCCTTTTATTGAAAGCATATTTCAGGCTGTCGCAGGTCTCTTCATTTTAGATATGATGGAACGGGGAGACACATGATATTTTACTGTCCGAGCTGCTGGGCTGATGGATCATCCATCTTTTCTGGGAAGAAGGGCTGCTTTGCATTCTCTGAGAAATTTTCAAAGCGAGGAAGCTTTAAGAGCCGTTAAAAAAGCTCTGGAGGATGAAAGTCCAAGCGTCCGGGAACTTGCCCAAAAAATTTTAATTGGGGCAAGATGAATTTTTGCATGAAGGAGTCGAATGGAGGAGGAAACCATACAGAAGAATAGTTATAGAAATTCAACAGGAAGCGTTCTCAGGTTTGTAGTATTGCTTGGGGTCGTCAGTCTTTTTTCGGACATGACCTATGAAGGGGCTCGAAGCATTACTGGGCCTTTTCTTGCAGTTCTTGGAGCAAGTGGAATAGTCGTAGGAGTGGTCGCGGGGTTTGGGGAGCTGATTGGCTACGCATTACGGTTGATCTCCAGGTTTAAAATGGATACACTTACGAAGTGTATGGGAAAATTCTTTCTTCTCTGAAAATTTAACCTCTGTCTCAGGGGGAAGACGAACATGGCTTTTAAATACTCCAAGGGCTGACTTGATCGCTTTATCCTCTTGAGCAAATGCAGGGGTGACCACCATCAGAACAAAAATGATGATCATTCCCCTCTTTAAAAAATTTCTAAATATGTTTTAACCCTCCCTCCTATATCTCAATCCATTAATTCTTCTGCATGAGGAAAATAGCATACCCTTCTACTAAATGCAAATTCGATTATCCTTGATCGAAGGAATTCTTTTTTAAGAATTAAATTTTATCGATTAAAAAACCCTTCATCCATAATGCGGATGAATAGAATATAAAATGGAAGATCCCTGTCAGGCCTGATTTCCTCTCATGAGTGAAGGATTACATTAAAAAGAACCTTTTATAGCAAAATCTTTCTAATTATGATAAATTATAAAAAACATTTTAAAGATTGAACTATGAAAGTCCTTTTAATACAGCCAAAGAGCAAAGCCATTGGATTCACCAATCTAATCCTTTGTGAACCCCTGGGTCTGGAAATGATTGGAGGGGCTCTCAAGGGACATAAAGTAAAACTGCTCGATCTCCGTTTTCGAAACGATCTCCCATCTATACTCTCCTCATTCAAACCCGACATCTGTGGGATCAGTTGCACTTACACTGTGGATTACTCTTCGACCTTAGAACTGGCCCAAACTATCAAGAACCTTCTTCTACGATCATTCATCGTAGTCGGAGGTCATCATGCCTCTTTAAATTACAAGGATTTCGATTCTCAAAAAGAGATTGATGCCGTCGTTATTGGAGAGGGTGAAGAAACTTTTAAAGAGCTTGCCGATTGCCTAGAAGCCAATGGAAATATTCATCAAGTTTCAGGATTGGCCCTGAACCAGAATGGTTGTCAGATTCTTACTCCTCCCCGACCTCTTAAGAAAAATCTGGATGATCTTCCTTTTCCACTAAGAGAAGGGGTCGAAAGAAATCTATATCATCTTGGATTCCAGAGACCGACCGCTCTGATGGAAACCTCAAGGGGCTGTCCATATCGATGCACTTTTTGTGGCGTGTGGCAATTTTATCAGGGGAGTTATCGAAATAAATCACCCGAAAGGGTTGTCGAAGAATTAAAAAGCATTAAAGAACCTTTTATTTTATTCATCGATGATAATTTTTTGATGAATCTCAAAAGGGCTGAAAAAATAGCCGAATTAATTAAGGCCCAAAAGATTCGAAAAACATATACCTTTCAGGCGCGAAGTGACACCATTGCAGAACATCCTGAGATCATCCGGCTCTGGAAGGAAATCGGTTTGAAAAATGTCTTTATCGGGTTTGAAAAAGTTGAAGACGAGGGGCTAAAAATTCTTCATAAAAACAATTCCATCGAAAATAATGATAAAGCATTGAAACTTTTGCAAAGTCTGGGAATTGAGGTATGGGCCTCTTTTATCGTGGACCCTGAGTTTGAGCACAAGGATTTTAAGAAATTGAAAGATTATATTATCCAACATAGAATAAAAACTCCTACCTTTTCAGTCCTTACCCCTCTTCCTGGAACAACCCTATTCCAGCAACTCAAGGAAAAGTTAATTAGCAGAGACCATCATCTTTTTGATATTGCCCACGCCGTCCTTCCTACCAAACTTCCTTTAAGAGAGTTTTATAAAGAATTCTGCTCCCTTTACCAGCTTCCTTATTCAAAATATCAACTCATCTGGGAGGGTTTTCGGGCATGGTTTTCTCGTGGTTTTCCACTTTCTCATCTTTTGGGTATGCTTCGTTCGGCCAAACGGTTATCGGATCCTCAGGTCCTCCTTCAAGCTCATGAAGGATTCTTCAGGTAAATGGGATTTTCTATTCTTAATGACGCTGAAACTCATTTCACCGCAACAGGAGGTCTAAATGAAAACCATAGAGAAGATCAAGAAATTTGGGTGGTCAGCCATTTTAAATCTTACCCTTGGATTTCTCGATCACGATCGTTTCAGAAGCTTCCTCATCGAAAAGGCAGAAAAAAAATTATGGAAGAGCATCGTGGAGGAAAACAGGGAAGGAGTGAGACCAGCCCAAGAACTCAAGTATGCTTTCGTTCGGAATCTCTTGCGAACCACGGATCGCCACTTGAGACGAGGGATTATGAGTCAGGAGGTCTTTCACCAGATGGTCAAAGTCTTTGCTAAAAATGTCTTTATTGAAGACATTTCTGAAAGGGATATTCGAAGAGACGAGAAGACCGATGCCGTTTTCCCCTCCTATCTCGTTCTTAGCCCTACTCAGTTATGTAATCTCCGATGTCCGGGTTGTTATGCCAGTAGTGGGAGCCATTCTCATATTTCCCTTCCATGGGAAATCGTCCATAGAATTATTAAAGAGAAGGAGAAGTTCTGGCACTCCCGATTTAATGTGATTTCAGGGGGAGAACCCTTTCTCTGGAAAAGTGAAGGAAAAGGAATCATAGACCTTGCAAGGGAGTTTGAGGATCATTTCTTCATGGTCTATACCAATGGTACCCTGATTGATCTCAGGGTGGCAAAGGAATTAGCCCAGGTCGGAAACCTCACGCCCTGTATCTCTGTGGAGGGGTTTGAGGAAAAAACGGACCGTAGAAGGGGCCGGGGGGTCTTTAAAAAAATTTTGGAGGCCTTTCAATTTCTCAGGGATGCAGGTGTTCCTTTCGGAATCTCTGTAGAAGCCACCAGGGAGAATTGGGATGAGGTAACCTCCAAGGAGTTTCTCCACTTCTATTTTGACGAGCAAGGGGTCTTTTACGGATGGCTTTTTCAGTATATGCCTATCGGTCGGAATTATTCTTTCGAAGAGATGGTCACCCCTGAGCAACGATTAGAGATGTTCCGGAGAAATGTCTGGGCCATTAAAGAGGGAGGCTATAACTACATCGATTTCTGGAATCAAGGGGTGATGACTGATGGTTGCTTGGCCGCTGGACGAAACGGAGGTTATCTTTATATCGATTGGAACGGAAATGTCATGCCCTGTGTGTTTATCCCTTATTATGTAGACAATATTTATAAGGTCTATGAAAGGGGAGGAACCCTAAACGATGTCCTCTATTCTTCTTTCTTCAAAGAAATCAGAAAATGGCAGTCTCAATATGCTTACGGAAAACCTCCCGATGAGCAAGAAAATCTTATTCTTCCTTGCCCAATCCGGGATCACCATAAGGATCTTTATGAAATCTTAAAGAACTGCTCTACGATTGAACCCTCAGACCATAGTGCAAAAGAGATTAAGGAGGATACAGGGTATCATGAACGGTTGATCGATTATGACAAGCTCCTTCAAAGGGTCATAAATCCTGTATGGGAAAAAGAATATAGGGAAGAACGCTTTTCTAAACCTATTGATTTTTAGGAGAAGATAGGGGATAAATATTTAATCCCTGAACTGGAGGTTTAATGAAGACAAAAATACTTATTTTTGGCGGGGTGGCTGGGATCTTGGGTGGATTGGTCCTCTTCTATTTTTTGTTCCTTAATCATCCAAGTCGGCAAGTATTAGCTCATATTAACGAAGAGAAGCTTTCGGTGGAAGAGTTCAACCGTGAACTGAATAAAGTGGAGTCTCCTCTCAAAGAGATGTTTAAGGAGGAGCCCCAACCCTTTCTTGAAACTCTTATCCTCAAGAAACTTCTTCTTCAGGAGGCAAAAAAGGAGGGTCTCACCCTTCCGGTCATGACATATAAAGATACGGCTAAAGACTCGAAATCTCCTGAAGAAAAATTAATCGAAGAACTCATCAAAAAGAAGTTTCCTGATCCCCCTGCTGTCACTAAGGAGGAGGTAAAAAGTTTCTATGATCAGATTAAGGGTCAATTAGGAGGGAAATCTTATGAAGAGGTCTCTGGTGATATTGAAGAGATTCTCCGTGAAGGGAAACGCCAGACCGAGATGAGGCAATTCATTGCAGAACTTCGAGGAAAAGCCAAGGTCGAGGTGGATCAAATCCTGCTAAAAAAGATTTCTTCTAAACCTCCGGAATCTAATTCAGAAGAAGAGTTTAAGAGGGCCCTAACTGCTGGAAAGCCTTTCGTCACCGATTTTGGAGCCAATAACTGCCTTCCCTGTCGTCAGATGCGGCCGATTCTTAAGGAGATTGGGAAAGAGGTGGCCGGAAAAGCAGAGGTCTTGGTCATTGATGTCTATAAATACCCTCATCTGGCTCGAGAATATAAAATTCAACTCATTCCCACATTGATCTTTTTTGATGCAAAGGGAAAAGAGGTCTTTCGACATGTGGGGATGATGGATAAGGAGAAGATCGTTTCCAAGTTGAAAGAGATCGGGATGGGAACCTAAAAAATTAGAGCGGACCTTCAAGCCGCTTGATCGTAAGATTCAACGGTTTTAAGGCCTTTTTCTTCTTCCCTCAAAAGTTCAAAATAAAACCCCGCTCTTTCTAAGGCTTTCTTAATGGCTTCGTTAATGGGAAAGCGCTCCTTTCCATAAGCGGGATAGAGTAAAGCTATTCTCTTTGCATAATAGGAATTAATAGGGACCTCTAACCCTTTTTGAATTCTTAATTCAATCTCCTTAACCACCTCCGGTCTGCTCCTTTTGAGGACGGAACATAAAACCGCCATGGGTTGACCATACTTATTCTCAACGGCCGAAAATCCAAACAACCGGCAAATGAGCGGCATCCAGGGATAGATAGAACAGCATCCCTCTTCTCTCTTTGGAGGATTTCTCCTATAAAATATACAGGGTCCCTCTTCATTCACCCGCTCCATCTTTTTTAAATATCCCTCGGCTTTCCCGACCTCCCATAGATGAAGGCTCAAAGGAATCAATTCAACCAAGGAGACCTCGATTCTTCTTGATTCTATAGCACAACATTCCCCACATCCTCTGATACAATCAAGACCCGTCTCCCTCTTAAACTTTTCTATTTTTAAATCGAGTTCCTGGTAAAGCTCTAAAAGAGGTTGGATCTCAAAAAAGAGAGAGTGTTTCTCTTTCATCGAACCCACCTCAAATAGGGCTTGGATCTCTAAGATAATATTTTAAAGGTGGAATCGGACGATTTCAATTTCTCTTAGATAGGAATTCTGGAATATAAAATTATTTCATTTTAGGTTATAATATTTTTGTAAAATGGCCATAGGACAAAAGAAGAAGGCTTTGATCCATATTGCCAAAGAAGATCTCCATTTGAGCGAGGAGACCTATCGGCAGATCCTTCAAGGGGTGGCTGGGGTAGAAAGTTCCACCCAATTGACCCGGGAAGGTTTTATAAAGGTAATGAAACGCTTTGAGGAGATGGGCTTTAAAGGCCTCCTTCCAAATCCTTTTCGACCCACCCCAAAGGGACGTCTTATTCCATTAGAAAGCCCCGTAGGTGAGGAACCCATCACTGAGAGTCAAAGGGATTTTATCTCCTTTCTCCTTGGGGAATTAGGATGGGATCAAGGACATTTCCAGGCCTTTTGTCTTAGAATTATTAAACGGCCCAATCCGTTAACAAAACGAGACGGCCAGAAGATTATTATTGGTCTAATGGCCATATTAAGAAGACAAGCCCTTAACCAAAAAAGGAGAAAGAAATGAAAAAGTATTTCATGATCGGAGTGGGTGGAGTATTACTCATGTCCCTATTATGGATTCCCTTCAAAATAGAACCTATTGCTTCTTTCATCGAGATGGAGGTTAAAGGAATAAGGATGGATGCCATTGGTCAAAATCCGGTAGTGATTTTGGCGGATAAAGAAGGGAAAAAAGGCCTTCCCATCTGGATAGGCTTTCCTGAAGCGAGCGCCATTGAGAGGGAACTCAATCAGATCTCCGCTCCCAGACCCATGACCCATGATTTACTTTATTCCATCCTTCGCCAGGCTCAAATCAAAATCAAGGAGGTTAAAATTGTCCAGTTGAAAAACCATACCTATTATGCCACTCTTTCTCTTGTTTCGAATAAAGACCAACTGGACGTGGACGCCCGTCCGAGTGATGCGATTATCCTTGCTCTCAAAGCAAAGGTTCCTATCTTAATTGCTACCAAAATTTTAGAGGAACAGGGAATCGCTCTCGAAAAAAAGGAAGGCTTCGGTGAAAGATACGGAACCCGGGTTCAAGAACTTACACCTGATTTGGCCTCCCACTTCAATTTCAAAGGAGAAAAAGGAGTGCTGGTCTCGGAGGTGATTCCTGGAAGCCCCTCTGAAACCTCCGGAGTGAAGACAGGGGATATTATCGTGAAGGTAAATTTAAGGGAAATAGGAAGCGTTCAGGAGTTTGAAGAAATCATGGACACCCTTAAAGGAGAAAGCACGGTCCAACTTCTAATTTATAGAGATGATCAGTATCGGGAGATCAAACTTCGTCTGAGGCCTTAGATTTTTTAGGGAGACTTTTTAATTAAGGAGCCTTTTGATAATAGGGATCTTTATGAATTGGACTCCCTCTTCTTTTAGGATCACCTCTTCGGCAGGAGTGGCTGTTCCTCGAATATTTCTTTTTTCTGCCTCTCCGTAATGGATTTTAAGGGCTTCTTTTGCGAACTCGGGTCCCACATCTTCAAAATGCTTTTCGAGATATTCTTGAACGATTTGAGAGGCCTGGTAAAGGGCCTCTTCTTCCTTTCTTCTTTCCCCCCCGCCTCGTTTAATCATAAATGGAGAATAGGCCCTGACGACCTGAGTATCATTGCAGACCGGACAGGTGATCATAGAGGAAGCCATCTGTTCCTCAAAGGAGGCGCTATCTTTAAACCAGCACTCAAATAGATGTCCATTGGAGCAGATCAAATCGTATGCAATCATATTCAAATCCCAATAAAAATTTAACATTAAAAAGAGGGGTTTGACAAGTCCCTGTTTCGATTTGCTGAGCGATCTAAAATGATTTAAGATAAAATATAAACCTTTAAGGAGGGCTCTGATGAAAAAAAAGTTTATTCAACCTCTGACCTTTCTGGCTTTACTCTTCTTCTCGTTATTGATTATTGAGAATGTAGAGGGTCAAAAAAAATTAGACCTGATTGGCCGTGAAACAGTCCATTTCACCCTTCCTTCAACCGAGGATCGAGCAATCAACTATTCAGAAGAGTATTATGGAAAATACAATCTCATCATCACCTTCTTTCCTGCGGCGTTTACCCCCCTTTGAACCATGGAGATGGAGGGTCATCAGAGGAACCTCTACCTCTATGACCGCTTCAACACCCGGGTCGTGGGTGTCAGTGTGGATGATGTAATTACCTTAAAATACTGGTCCAGAAGCCTAGGCTTAACCTTTCCCCTTCTCTCCAATATTACCGGTTTTTTAGGAGCTGCCTTTGGGGTTCAGCCCTCACCTGAGATTAAAGGGTTTCCTGTCTTTAGTCGAAAAACTGTAATTATTGATAAGAAAGGGATCATCCGTTATGTCCGGGATGGATCACCGAAATTTAAAGATATCCTCCTTTTCCTTAAAAAGTTGAATCAAGAACAAAAAGGAGAATCGTCATGAAAAAAAGAGGGTTAATGGGTTTAATTTATTTATTTCTCATCATGTCACTGATTGCTGGCTGTGCCACCCCTAGTTATACTCCCAAGCCCTATCGAATTTCTACCCAGGGGACCGTCATCTATGGAGAAGAATATGAATTTAAATTGCCTCCTCCAGGATGGAACCTCTTTTGGCCAGAAGGAGAGGAGGAGGGGGAGTTTGCCTTCGGGTTCATCAGAAAGGATCCAGGTCCATTTCCTTCTCAATCGGTTTTCGCCTATGACGAAGAACCTTTCGGATATTCTACCAACCTTGAAGAACGGGAAAAAGAATTCTTTAAACGATTCCTATGGAATGCCAATCTTAAGTTCGAGGTCTTAGAGAAGAGAAAAGTCAATCTGTTTGGTAAAGAAGGGTTAGAAATTATAGTGGAAGGAAAAGATCCCGTTAAAAAAGAGAAGGCAAAGGCTAAAGTGATCTTTGGAAAGCGTGGGGAAAGGATCGTTGCCTTTTATTTAACCCAATGGAGACCTTGGGAGGGGAGCTACGATCCTTCCGCATTTGAGGTGTTTGATCAGTTTGTCCATTCCTTTAAATTTCTTAAAAAATCCTTTTATGAAACCCTTTAAGGAAGGTCCTTCAAAAGAAGAAAAATTCTAAAGGGAGAGGAAGATGAAAGCCCCGATCCATCAATCTGTCCCTGAGATTATCCAGGGAGATATTACTCAACAGGACACCGAGGCGATTGGAAACGCTGCCAATTCTCGTCTGGCTGGTGGTGGAGGAGTGGACGGGGCGATTCACAGAGCTGGAGGGCCTGAAATTATGCCTGAACTAAAGGCTAAGTATCCCCAAGGGTGCCCGACGGGGAGTGCAGTGAATATCGAATTTCTTCTATCTCATTTCCCTCCATCAGCACGGGTGCCTATGGGTATCCTGTGAAAGAGGCCTCCCGAATTGCCCTCCGGGCGGTTATGAATTATTTAAAAGAACATCCTGAAATAAAGCTGGTGAGATTCGTTCTCTTTGATTCAAAAACCTTTGAAGTCTATAAGGAATCTCTAAAAGAGTTGACAGGTCATTCTTGAGGGCTATCCTAAAATCTTTCTTAAAGCCTCGTCGGTTCTTCTCCCTCTTGGTCCTTCTCCAGGAAGATAGAGCATGACCCCTTTCCCGTTCTTTAAGGGAATTACCTCAATTTTACCCTCTGAGGCCATCTTGCTGGTGATTTCAACGGGATCTTTATTGAAATACTTTCGAAAGGCCTCATTAAATCCACTATAAACACTATGAATCCCTCGATAGGGTTCTCTCCTCAATCGCTTAATCCCCTCAATCACAAACTCCTCCTCGGTCAAAGAACGATCCCCTGAGGAAATGATCGATTGAATCACTTCTTCTGGAGAGGGTCGTTTAGGAGCCTCTCCAGGAAGGAAAAGCATTGCCCCTCCCTTAAAGGGTCTGATTTCTATCTTTCCTTCCTCGGCAAGTTTTTGGGTCACCTCTACAGGGTTCTTTTGGAAATACTTTCGAAAGGCCTCATTAAATCCACTATAAACCGTATGGATTCCCCGAAAAGGATCCTTTCTTAACTTTTTAATCGCCTGAAGGACAAATTCCTCCTCCGAAAGTCTTCTCTCCTCTTCCATTCCTTCCTCCTCTTTCAAAAATGAATAAAGATCCTTAGGTTTGAGATAAGAGATTAAAAAATTCTAATCTTCTTTTAATCTTCCTTTAATTTTTTTAGGATAGAATATTTTTGAAAAGAACAAAACTCTTTCCTCCTCTTTGATCCTTTATTTCGTCTTATCCACCAAATCTAAGGTTTGGTGGATTTTCATTTTTATTCAATTGATTCAAAGTCTTCGGTAAGAATAGTCTCTTTGCAGCTTTCCACATCCAACTGTCTTTCTATGGCTTCGAGAATTTTTCTCTTCCCTCTGAGATCCCCCAATAGAATACAACCTGCTATTCGCCCATCCTTAAAGGTCACCTTCCGGTAAATACAGTTTTCTGGATCCTTTTGCACCATACACTCTAAACTCCCCTCGGTATCCACCTCTCCGGAGGTGGTGAGATCAATTCCCACCACTTTTAAGGTATTAGAGACGACGGTGCCCTCATAGAGCTCATTTCCCCCGGTCATATTCCGTCCTGCAATCTCCCCCTGTTTTTGGGCAGCTGGCCAGATCCCATAGCATCTTCCTCGATGTTCGGCCACATCCCCTGCTGCAAAAACCCCCTCTCTTTCAGTCTCCATTCGATCATTTACGACAATCCCCATATTTGTCTTCAGACCCATCTGACGGGCCAGTTGGAGATTAGGTTTCACCCCTGCAGATAGAAGAACCATCTGCCCTTCTATGATCCTTCCATCTTTGAGGCGAACCCCTTCCACTCTTTCTTCACCGAGTATTTCTTCGGACTGACCATTGAGGAAAAAGGTGAATCCCATTGTCTCCATCTTTTTTTGAAGAATGCTTGAACTTTCCGTATCCAACTGCCTGGGAAGAATTCGAGGATTATGTTCAATGACCGAAACCTTGATACCCCTTCTCAAGAGTGCAGCGCCTACTTCTAACCCTACCAGCCCCCCTCCCACTAAGATGGCCTTTCTAATCTGTTCTGAAAAAGATCTCAATTCTATGGCATCCCTCATCTTTCGAAGAGTGAAAACCCCTTTTTTCTCCACTCCCTTGATGGGAGGAATAAAGGGATTTCCACCTGTAGCCAAAAGGAGGAGGTCATATGGGTAGACCTTCCCTAATTGACTAATCCCTTTCCTTTCACCTTGATCAATCTCTATGATAGGTTCTTCTAAATGAAGGAAAATATTTCTGGACTGGTAGAATTCCCGCGAATGAATCGTCATCTCTTTGAGGGTGACCTCTCCTGCTATGAATTCCGGAAATCGAACCCGATAGTAAAGGGGGTAGGCCTCTTCTGTAAAAAGATGAATTTCACCCTCTTGATCCCTTTCTCTTATTCTGAGAGCTGCCATGGCGCCGGCGATCCCATTTCCGACAATCAGGTATCGCTTCATCCCCAAAGGCCTCCTCTGGGCTAAATCCATCTGAGGACTAATAGGCTTTCAAAGCCTCCCGAAGCTCTTTGCTCAAAAGCTCAACGGTCCCTCTGGTCCCTCCTGCCAGTTTCATCCTCCATTCCCCTTCTGTTTCAAATCGTCTTTCACCCACCCTTTCCCCCCATGGTCTAATGGCCTCTCGGATTCCAAAATAATCGAAAGCGTCATTTCTTAACTCCTTTGCCCTAGCCATCACATCTGGACTTACTCGAATAAAGGCACGGAGTGCAGCTCCGGTCTTAATACTATATTTTCGGCCAGACCATGCGTGGGGGAAAATACTCAGAATCGCTTTGAAGTAGTTCAGGAAGAACCGTTTCCCCTTCTCCTGAAATTCCTTGAATCGATCTTTCCCTCCCAGCTTCTCGATATTGGTAAATAGCTCCACCATCTCATCTGCCAAGGAAGCCTGAGAAACCCTTCCTTTCCCAACGCCCAAGATCTTAATCTCCCCCTTCAGGGGAGAACTTTCCTCTTCATTGAGTTCCCGTATGATATCGTGGGCTAAGGCCTGATAGGGGTCGGCATAGAGTCTACGTCCAGCCAGCGAGATCAACAGAGAGGGATTAAGTCGAGTATGTTTCGCGTTAATGGTCACAAAGAGTTCGACGGTTTGGCGGGGGTCTAAGCTATCGAACAGGATGGCAGGAACATCGATCTCTATCTCCTTCTCCGTTTGAGCGCTTAGAGCCAATAATCGATGTTGGCCATCAAGACATCTCAAAATCCCTGGTTCTTCTGGGATCTGGAGAAGACCTGAATTTGGATTCTTCCCCGAAGGAGTAAACTGAAGCCTCTTCTCAGTAATCATGATGACTGCACCAGGGATGGCAGGAAGATTCTGTGATTCCTGACAATCCTTGTAATATTGAACCAATTCTTTAATCTTCTTGCGAATGACAGGCCTCTGAAAAGCAGCTTCACTTCGCCCAATTCTTTTTTCTAATATTTCCCAATTGATCGCTGAGGGTCTGCTTTTCCTCTTCTTTTTCTCCTCTTCCATGGCAGAATAACTTAATACTTCAAACTTGACCAGCTTTTGAAGATCTTTTGAACTAAAGGTGGTTTGATAGAAATCCACTCCAAACTGCCTCACTTTAAGGGATGGAATAGTAATCACTTCCCCCACCTCCTTCGAATTTTATTATGTTCATATCAAATTTTTAATGACTCCTCAAGGGGTTTTTGTAAGATTTGTAAATTGAGAGATGAAAAAAGGAAAGAGAAGGTTTGAATGGGGGTTATAGTTCAATCCGATTTAAGAGGGTGATTCCCGTATAATAACAACAGCACTCACTATCGAAAGAATTATCAAATACCCTCTGTTTTCCATCTTGAAAGAGGATTCTCACATAGCAGAGTCCACCAGGAAGATTTGAGGACCAGGTCTCAAGCACCACTCCTCCTCCCCAGGATTTAAATTTCTTATGATAAACCCGATCTCCAACTCGCAGATAGGTATGTTTCGGCTCTTTCAAGCTCTTCTTTCTTCCCTTTCTTTGGGCAGGGAGTTTGTCCAAACTTTACTCTCCTAATAAAAAATCAATAGCAGGATACTATAAATCCTGGAACAAATCAAGATTTTTTTACTCTCTTTTTAATGCCTGCTTTTTCTCTCCCATCTTCGATGGATCCAGAGCCACTGGTCTGGATATTGTCGAACCATCGACTCAATGGTCTGATTAAATAACTGGGTATTGGCCTCCACATCGGTTCTGAAATCACCCGTTCGAATTAATCTTAGCGGTTCTTTGATGAAAAGACAATGCCTTCCCCATCCCTCTCGAATCATGAAAACAGGAATCACAGGGGCCCCGCTTCTTAAAGCCATCACGGCCAGTCCAGGAGTGGTAGGAACCTTGCGGCCAAAAAAATCAGCCCAAATCCCCTGACTTCGTTTCGCTCTCTGGTCAAAGAGAATTCCTACAATCTGATTTTCTGAAAGGGCTTGAAGAACCTTTGGAGTGGCATGATGAGGTGGGATGACCATCAAACCAATCTTCTCTCGAGTTTTTAAAATCCACTGATAAAGCCATGGATTCCTTTTAATCGGCTTAGCAATGACCATAATTGGCCTTTGGATGACTTTTGACATCAAGGCCATCAACTCCCAGTTCCCAAAATGCCCGAGGAGAAGAAGGGCCCCCCGATTTTCATCTAGTACCTTCAAAGCCTTCTCAAGCCCTACCACCCTTACCTTCTTTTGGAATGTCTCTACATCGAGATTCGGAATCCTGAAAAACTCCATGGCCATCATCCCCAGGTTCTCGAAGCTCTTTTTTGCAATGGCCCGAAGCTCTTCTTTTGATTTCTCCCTCCCGAGGGCAAGATTGAGATTCCGGAAGGCCACCTTTCGATGCTCCAAGTCGAGATAATACATTGCCTTTCCCAACAATCTTCCAATCCAGAGCGCCACCTTCTCCGGGAAAAGATTGATAAGGAAACTGAAGAATCTGAGGAGCAAATAAATGAGATAGGGAAATAAAGAAAACCTTCCCTGATCTTTTAAAGAGGGGGTTGGATTCTCCTTCATTCTTCTTCTGAATATGGAAGGGCTTCATCGATAAGCATCACTGGAATATCTTCCTTAATGGGATAGATCAATCGACAAGACTTACAGATTAATCCGTCTTCTGCCTGATTTAAAAAGATATCCCCTTTGCACTTGGGACAGGCCAAGATATCTAAGAGTTCTTTGTTGAATGGCATCGTTTTGCCCTCCTTTTGAAAGGTTAACTTTTTCCTTCATTTTGGAGGATCCACTGGACGGCTTCGTAGAGATCCTTTGCTACATAATGGGGTTTCTTCTCCCAACGACTCCCGTAAAATTCCCAGTCCCCCTTCCCATATCCAGTCAGAACCAGAATGGTCTTTGTCCCGATCAGGTGTCCGAACTCAATATCCTTTCCTCGATCTCCTACCAAATAACTCTGGGAACAGTCGATATCCAGATCTTCTACGGCCTTTTCAATAAGACCCGGATTGGGTTTTCGACATCGACATCTTTGCCGATAGGGAGGTTCTCCTGCCTCAGGATGGTGTGGGCAATAATAGATTCCATCAAGGTAGGCCCCCTCTTTCATCAAGAGATCCTTCATCTTTTGATGAACCAAGTGGATGAGAGATTCTGGAAAGTATCCCCTTGCGACACCTGATTGGTTGGTAATCACAACGACCTTAAATCCGTTCTGGTTCAACGTTCGGATGGCTTCCCCCACCCGAGGTAAAAGGATGAATCGGTCGATGTGGTTCACATATCCCACCTCTTCGTTGATGGTTCCATCCCGATCCAAAAATACAGCTTTATGCCCCATTCTTTCTCCTAAGGATAAGAGGGCTTTGCTTCGTCACCTTTCCACTGTGCGAGTTCAAAGGTTTCAGGTGGAGAAAACCGTAAATAGGAACGATGGCCCCTCCAATCTCCAACATTCACATAGAGGCATCTCTTCCCTCCTACCGTTTCCTCTACCTTCTCGGGAAAATGGGAATGCCCGAGGATTACAATTTCAAACCCTTCTAAGAATTTCTGATGAGCAAAGGTTCTAAATTCTTGGGGTGGATTCCCCGCGCTGCTCCTATGGTGTCTTTGATAGCTCCTGGCACTCATCTTTTGGGCAACCCAACGTGAAAAACGGGGGCCGGCGAATTGAATCAACCAAAATGTCAATCGATTTTTTAGCCCCCTTCGAAAGATCCGATATCCGACCAATTTAGGATTAGAAAGATCCCCATGGGCTAGAAACGTCCTCTTTTCGCCTAGATTCATTTCAATCCCCTCGGGATGAACCTCTACTTCCATTTCTAACCAGTCCTCAAAAAAACGCCGGAGGAAAAAATCATGATTTCCTTCGATATATTTAATTTGGATACCTTGATCATAGAGATTTCGAATTCCTTCCAATACAGGTAGGTATTCAGGGAAAGGGAAGGAGGATGAAAGCTTAAAACCAAAAAAGAATTCGAAAAGGTCGCCTAAGATCACTAAATGGCTCATCCGGTCCTTTTGTGAATGAAGAAATCTTAAAAGTCCCTTCATCTCCTCTGGGTCTCTCCCGTTGAGATGGGCATCTGAGATAAAGATCCAATCCTGTTTGACCAAGCCTGACGATCCCTCCCTATCGACCCACGCCACAATAATGAAATCCCAAGCGCTTCATCTGTTGGGGATCATAAACGTTTCTCAAGTCAATGAAGATGGGGGTTTTGAGTAAACTCTTTATCCTCTGAAGGTCCAACCGTCGAAACTGATTCCACTCTGTCATTAAGACGAGGGCATCGGCTCCGTCCGCCACATCATAGGCATCCCTGGCATAGATCACCTCTGGAAGAACCGCCTCCGACTCTTTCATGGCAGCAGGATCGTAGGCTTTGATCCGCGCCCCCATCGCCAGGAGCCTCTGAATGATCGCAATCGCGGAAGACTCTCGAATATCGCTCGTATTCGGTTTAAAGGAGAGACCTAAAACCCCGATGGTCTTTCCCCGAACTTCTCCTACCATTTCTTTGATCTTCTCGACCATCCTCTCCTTCTGTTTTTCATTGGCCTCAATCACAGAATGGAGAATCCTAAATTGATATCCTTTTTCGTGAGCTAATTTCAAAAGGGCTCGTGTATCTTTGGGGAAACAAGAGCCTCCATATCCAGGGCCTGGGTGGAGAAACTTTCTTCCGATCCTTCCATCCAATCCCATTGCTTTGGCCACATGATGAACGTCCGCCCCGACCCGCTCACAGAGATTAGCCACCTCATTGATAAAAGTCACTTTGGTCGCTAAAAAGGCATTGGTGGCATATTTAATCATCTCGGCGGTCTCCAGGTTGGTGATCACAAAAGGAGTCTCGATGAGATAGAGGGCACTGTAAATATCTTTCATAATGGCGATGGCCTGTTCACTTTCAGCTCCGATGATCACGCGGTCGGGTCGGAGAAAATCCTCCACGGCCGAACCTTCTCTTAAAAATTCTGGGTTTGAGACGATGTCAAAGGGAATCGACTTTTTCTGATGACTCTGAATAAATCCTTTTAACCAGCGGGTCGTTCCCACAGGGACGGTGGATTTCATCACGACCACTTTATAGCCATCCATCCAGTGAGCAATCTCTTTGGCTACTTCCTCAACATATCTCAGATCGGCTGAACCATCCTCCTTAGGAGGAGTTCCCACCGCAATAAAGATGACGAGACTCGATCTTATCCCCTCTTCGATATTGGAGGAAAAACGAAGCCTCCCTTCCTTCATATTTTTATGGACCAGGGCTTCTAGGTTGGGTTCATAAATCGGTATCTTTCCCTGCTGAAGAAGATCAATCTTTTGGGTATCATTATCCACACACACCAAATTCATTCCAAACTCGGCCAGACAGGTTCCGGTCACCAATCCCACATAACCGGTCCCAATGACACAGATATTCATGACTTCTCCCCTCCTGAATTAAACCTTCTTCCAATCTCAAATAAAAAATCTTTTAAAGCCTCAGACCAGGGTCTGAGCTTCCATCCCGTTTCCTTCATAAATTTTTCCATATTAAAAACAGAATAGGAGGGCCGCCTGGCAGGACGATTTAGCTTCTCAGAAGTAATAGGAATCGTTTTTACTCCTTGGATTCCAGCATAGCGTAATATTTCCTGGGCGAAGACGAACCAAGAACAGGAGCCCTCATTGGAAACATGAAAGATTCCTTGAGCTCCTTTTTGAACCAGGGCACAAATCGCTTTTGAGAGGTCACGCGTATAGGTGGGAGAACCCGTCTGATCTTTCACAATGGAGAGGACCTCTTTATCCTGAGCCTGTTTTAGAATGGCATAAACAAAATTTTTCCCGTACTTTCCGAAAAGCCATTGGGTCCGGATGATCAACCCCTCCTTCGTTAATTCCTGAACATAACGTTCTCCTCTTAATTTAGATGCCCCATAAATATTCAAGGGATGAGGAACATCCTCTTCCAGATAAGGCTCTCCTTTTTTCCCATCAAAGACATAATCTGTACTGAGATAGACGACTTTGGCTCCGCAACGTTGTGCCCCCAAGGCGATATGTCTCATCCCTTCTGAATTCACTCTAAAAGCTTCTTCTCTATTTCGTTCACATCCATCCACATCGGTATAGGCGGCCACATTGATGATCACCTGAGGTTGAAGGGCTTCGATTTGCTCGATCGTTTCTCTCTCCATTCGAATATCGATCTCTCCAATATCCCATCCCAGAATCTCATCGTGGGGAAAAGAAACCCGGAGTTCCGGAACAAGATCCCTTCCTAACATTCCCTGTGCACCGATGACAAGTATCTTACCCATCTTAACGGTTCTGATACATTCGACGATAATATTCCAGATATTCTCCGGTTTTGATTTTTCGCCACCACTCCTGATGTTCCCGATACCATTGAATGGTGAGGTCAATTCCCTCTTCAAAGGAAACCTGAGGAGTCCATCCTAGTTCCCTTTCAATCTTTGAAAAATCGATCGCATATCGGCGATCATGGCCAGGCCGATCCGCCACAAAACGGATCAATGAATGGGGTTTTCCCAATCGATCTAAGATCGTTTGAGCCACAGAAAGATTGGTCTTCTCACATTTTCCTCCAATATTGTAAACTTCTCCTTCTTTCCCCCTGTGGAGTACAAGATCCAATGCCCGGCAGTGATCCTCTACATAAATCCAGTCTCGAATCTGAAGCCCATCGCCATAAATAGGGAGCTCCCGATCCTCCAGAGCATTTGAGATCATCAAGGGAATGAGCTTCTCGGGAAATTGATAGGGACCATAATTATTGGAACAACGAGTGATGAGGACTGGAAGTCCATAGGTGTGATGGTAGGCCCGCACCATCATATCTGCAGAGGCTTTACTGGCAGAATAGGGGCTGTTGGGTGAAAGGGGAGTCTCTTCACGGAAGAATCCGGTCTCCCCTAAAGACCCATAGACCTCATCTGTAGAGATGTGAAGGAATCGAATCTTCTCCTGAGGATAGAACTTTCTCAGAGTTTCGAGGAGGACAAAGGTCCCAAAGATATTCGTCCGGATGAAAGCTGAGGGATCCTCAATGGAACGGTCGACATGGGATTCGGCTGCAAAATTGATAATGGCATCCAATCCTTTTTTGACGAGACTCTCCATTAATGGGCCGTCCGCTATATCTCCACGAACAAAATAGTATCGAGGAGATCGAGCCAGATCGGAAAGATTCTCTAAATTCCCTGCATAGGTCAGTTTATCGACATTGATAATGGAGGCCTCAGGATGGGCCTTTAAAAAATAATGGATAAAATTACTTCCGATAAATCCACAACCCCCTGTAACTAAAACTCTCATGGCTTACTCCTTCTTAACCATCCTTCCTCGACCAATCATAGGGAACCTCTTTCCCATGAGGAGGAAGGCGAAACTCGTCGGGTTGAGTGTAGTTATAGACTTCGGTGGGAATATTGATAATGATGGCTTCTTCCTCACTAATACACTTCCACCCATGATAGACTCCCTTTGGAACTTGGACGAGCATAGGATTATGGACTCCAATAAAAAATTCGTTGATCTCCCCTTTGGTCGGGGAGTTTTCTCTGGGATCGTAAAGAACAAGTTTGATCATTCCTGAAATAGCAGCAATGTTATCGGATTGGATCTTATGATAATGCCAGGCTTTCACCACTTGAGGATAGGTGGTGGTCATATAAACCTGACCAAACTTTAAAAAGAGATCATCATCTGAGCGAAGGATCTCCATGACCCTCCCTCTTTCATCGGGAATTACCCTTAACCGTTTGGTCCGAACCCCTTGAATCATCTCTCTCCTCCTCTCTTATTTCTCTTTATAAATTCATATAGGAGGGCCTTTTCCCCAATGACCCTACTCCTAAAAGGTTGAGATATAAATGGAATTTAAACTCTTTTTTCTGGGTCCCATCAGGAGACCGTCCCTTATCCTCCACCCCCATCCCCAAGATCCAGCATTGGGCCTGATATTCTGCCCCATAGATATTCTCCACCCGCCAATCATCCTTTAAATTATACCGCATCCCTCCATAGAAAGATAGGGAAGAGAGGGGCTTAATCTTCACCCCTACATTGAATTCCTCAAGGTGGGGTTGAGTATAACGATATTGAACATAAAGAGCGTCTTCCCTACGATCTTTTAAATGAATTAAAAAATTAAACGATTCAAACTCTCGGTCATAAGGGTTAAAGGCTCCATCCCATCTGGTTTGAAGATAAGGAGTAAAATTCCACCAGAGTTCCCCATAGAGACTGGAAAAATTCCTCTTCCTCCCTTTGGAGTCCTGAGCGAAAGGGTCGCCAAAACTATAGGATTGAAAAATCTTTAATTTTGCATATTCAAAAGGACCTGAGTCGATTCCTTCCTGTTTCGGTTTCCCAATCAACCGTTGGGTGATTCCATAAGTGATCTGATTCGTATAGGGGAGTCGATCTAACTCATCGATGAATGGCAAATCTTCCTGATTCACCCGGGGTCGATAGTGATACCCAATCATGGGTTCGATCGTATGCATCCATTTAGAAATTTGAAACACATTGGAGACTTTTTGGATTCGAGATCCTTCATAAACCCGATAAAATTCAACGGAGAGATCTACCCCTCCCTCGATCGTTTCCCTCGATTTCCACCCCTCCTTTCTCTGAGTTAAATCGTCATAGGATTTATAAAGAGTCTCTCTGGGTCCAATACTCGAATCCACTTTCAATACCTGAAAGAGTCTCATTGGAAGAGAGATCCTCGGGAAGAGATCTCCTCTATGAACCTTGACTCCCTTCTCCCTCCAGAAATGGGTATAGGAAGAAGAAAAATCAAAGAAAAGAGGAGAATGGAAAAGGGATTGGGGATGAGCATAAAGGCTCATTTGGGGGAGCTTTTGAAGGGTTTCTTCGTCATTCCTTTTAGTAAGGTCTTGATAGAGGACTGCCTCCGTGAGGAATACAAATTGATCCCAATTTTTCCCGCCAAAAAGGGTAGAGCGAAGTTCTCCCAGACTCCGGGAATCAATCTTGGCCATGGAAGGAAGGTCTTCATCAAAATCTCGATGGTAGCTTCGGTCACTCACCCGGTTGATATTGCCTTTTAAATAAAAATGGAAAGGTAACTTTTGTTGGTTCTGGATGAAAAATGCATAGCGGTTTTTTTGAAATTCTTGATCGTCAATAAAATAAATGTTGGCCTGTCCCTCTGTTCCCGGAGCGAAGGCGTACCGATATTCCACCCCTTCTTTAAATCCTCGTTTCCCAAGATAATCCAGATAGAGGGTGGAGTCCATATCTTTGCGAATCGCCCAGAAAAAGGCCGTTTTGATTTCCGGACCATATGTCTGGGAATACCCAACTCGGGGTAGAAGAAATCCCGTCTGCCTCTCTCTTTTTACCGGGAAAATGGCCCATGGAAGATAAAGACCGGGAATCCCCTCGATATAGAATGTGGAATCTTTTGCCACTCCATATCCTTCAAGGGTAATCTCCAATTCCTTCACCGTAAATTTCCATGAAGGTTTATCGCCATCGCAGGTAGTAAAAGAACCCTCTCGAATCCGATACCGGTTTTCACCCAGTTTCTCCGCCTCTCTGCCTGTAATATGAAAATTTTGATCCTTTAAAAAAAGCCTGGCCTGATAGACTCTCCCTAATTGAGTTTCAAGATTCACCTCCAATCGCTCACACTCCAGTCGATCCTCCCCTTCGGTGAGGACAACATTCCCCCAGGCAATGAGTTCCTTTGTATCTGTTTTCCACTGGAGATGATCCCCTTTCAGAAGAAAGTTCCCTCGCCTCACCTCCACCCTTCCATGGCCCTCATAGAGTTGCTCCTCTCGATGATAGAAAAGAGTTTCTGCCTCGATTTCTATCGGTCCTTTCCCACCGGTGATCTCCGGTTCTATCATTTTTTTTTCTGCACCTGATAAGGAAGAGAGAAGAAGAAAAATAAAAAGTGAACAGATCAGGGATGGCCACCACTTCATAATTTTTCTTTAGGGAAAAAATAGGCTCTTGCTTCCCCCACCGTGTAAAGAGATCCCGTAATACAAAGAAGGTCTTCGGAAGAGGCCATCGATAATCCCCGATCAATGGCTTTCTGCACGTCTTGAACAATCTCCGCTTTTTCTCCATTTCTTTCAAGGACCTTCTGAAGAACCTCTGGGGAGGCCGCTCTCGGGATATTCGGTTGAGTGAGGATGAGATGATCCGCGATGGGAGCAAGGGTTCTCAGAATAAATTTATAATTTTTATCTCTCATAATTCCAACGATCAGGATCAAACGGTTATATTCAAATTCCTTCTGAAGAGATTCTTTCAATACAAGGGCCCCTGCAGGATTATGGGCTCCATCGAGGAAAACCCTTGGGGAAGAACAGACCATCTCTAAACGACCGGGCCACTCTACCCTGTTTAACCCATTAATCATCGCCTCGTTGGACACCACGTATCCCAATTCATCTAATACCTCCATGGCTCCGAGCGCGGTCACGGCATTAATGATCTGGTGGGATCCATGGAGATTGACCGTGAGATCCCAAAATTTTCGGTGAATTCCACGATAATGAAAATGTCCTCCTTCACATGGAACATATGAAAACTCTTTCCCCATCCGATAAAAGGGAGAACCCTTCTCTTTACAGATCTTCGAAAACACACGAAGAATTTGAGGCTGGGATGCCGCTGTAATCAGAGGGCGACCTTTTTTGATAATCCCTGCTTTTTCATAAGCAATCTTCAGTAAGGTTCTTCCCAAAACCTCCTCATGATCCTTGCTCACGTTGGTAATGATGGATAGGAGAGGATCGACCACATTGGTGGAATCGAGCCTTCCTCCTAACCCTACCTCTAAGATCGCTAAATCGACACGCTTCTGTTTGAAATAGAGAAGGGCCATGGCTGTGGTAAAATCGAAGAAGGTGAAGGGAGGCGAAACCCCTGAAGTTTCTATTCTTTCCCGAATCCAGTCGGTCAATTCAGCCACCACTTCCTGATCGATTTCCTTTCCATCCACCTTGATCCTTTCTGTAAATCTAATGAGATGAGGAGACGTATAGAGTCCCACATGATAACCCTCTTGCTGAAGGATCGAGGCCATCATGGCTGCAGTAGATCCTTTCCCATTGGTTCCTCCAATATGGATCGTTTGAATCTCAAGATGCGGATTCCCGATCGCTTCTAAAATGGCTCTGACTTTCTCCAGTCCAAAGATCATCCCGAATTTTTCAAGGCCATAGAGATACTCTAAGGATTGTTGGTAATCTTTTCGATTCATAGGGGGAGATCTCCTTAAGATTCGTTTTTCAACATCTTCAAAAGGAGAGCTAAGGTATGTCTCAGGTCTCTTCGTTCCACAATAAGATCCACCATCCCGTGTTGTAAAAGGTATTCAGCGCGTTGAAACCCCTCTGGAAGCTCGGCTTTAATCGTATCCCTGATCACTCTTGGACCTGCAAACCCAATCATGGCCTTCGGTTCTGCAATAATGATATTGCCTAACATTCCAATACTCGCTGAGACTCCACCGGTCGTCGGGTCCGTAAGCACAGAAATGTATGGAAGTCTGGCTTCCTGAAGCCTGGCCAAGGCAGCACTCGTTTTGGCCATCTGCATGAGAGAAAAAATTCCTTCCTGCATTCTTGCTCCACCGGAGGCACAGAAGATCACCACCCCCACTCGTTTTTCAATGGCTCGCTCAATGAGACGGGTGATCTTTTCCCCGACGACAGAGCCCATGCTCCCCCCCATAAAATTAAATTCGAAAACTCCTAACATCACAGGCTCTCCTTCAATCCTTGCCTCTCCACAGATGATGGCTTCCTTCTGTCCGGTGGTTGCTTGGGATTCTTTCACTCTCTGCGGATACCTTTTAGAATCCTTAAATGAGAGGGGATCAGCTGGAGCAAGATGGGCATCATATTCAATGAAGGTCTCTGGATCAACGACGCATTCAATCCGCTTACGAGCGGGGAGTTGAAAGTGGTAGTTACATTTTGGACAGACCAGAAGATTTCTTTCAATCACCTTTCGGTAAATAATCTCGTTACAGGAATTACATTTAACCCAAAGGTGATCAAAGGATTTCGGCCTTTCCGTGCTTGACGGCTGATCTTTCTCTTCTTCCTTTCTTTTAAACCAGCTCATCGTTTCTAGATCAAAAATACTTTTAAGTTTTAAAAACTAACAAAATTAGCCCACAATGTCAATTCAACAGCTCATTGCCAGTTACGGAAATTTTCCCTTCATAAAAAAATGGAATCACTCAAAATCCCATTAAGTATTTCCAAAACCCTTCAAAGGGAGATGGGGAGTATTCTATACCGGACGAATCTCCCCTCCTCAATGAAGAACGACCTGAAGGGATGTAATGGGGGATGAGGAATCCTTAATTAAGTCTCTTTAACTCCTCAAGAGTGGATTTAGAGGCCTGGTACATAAATCCAATGTCGGTGGAGATAGCCAGAACGGTCATTCCTCTGGAGCGCCACTTTTTGATAGCCCCGATATTCCCAATGTGAATTCCCGTAGCCTTACCCCTCTCTCTGGCTGAGTCCATCACCCTTTCTATGGCTTTAGCTAATCCTTCTGAATCTAATTGATCTGGAATCCCCATGGAAATGGAAAGATCATTCGGGCCTATCAATCCAACATCGATTCCCTCTACTTCCAGAATTTGATCAATGTTCTCAATAGCCTCCTTCGTTTCGATTTGAGCAATCACGAGAGTATTCTCATTTGCCTCTCTCATAAAATCTGAAGCCTTTAAGGGCCTATAATCCGTCTGACCGGTCTGAGCCCCAAATCCGCGATTTCCTAATGGAGGATATTTCGAATAACGAACAATCGCCTTAGCCTCCTCTGCCGTGGAAGTCATCGGAACCATGATTCCCTCCGCCCCTGCGTCCAGAACCCGGGAGATAAAAAATGTCTCTAACCGAGGAACCCTGATGATCGGGGCAATTCCCGAAGACTTAGCTCCTCGGATGAGATCGGCGATCGTCTCCATATGATAAGCTCCGTGCTCCATATCGATAAGGATAAAATCATAACCTGCAGAGGCAAACACTGAAGGGGCTCCAGGATCCCTCGCCTGCCGGATCATCGTCCCGTAAACACATTCACCTGCTAATACCCTTCTTCTTAAACCTGCCCAACCCATCTCTTCCTCCTTTTCAAGATCAACGAATGAGGTTTGGCCTAAATCATATATAATCTCATCTAAATCTTCAAGGGGGAGCATCTGGATGAAAAGCTGAAGAGAGGTCTTTTTAAAAAAGCTTGACAAATAAAAAAATAAGGTTATACTGTAGATAAGTTTATTTTATTAAACAATTTTCTTTTTATACTATTCTCCGGAATCCCCCTCCGGCTTTCCGGAAAGGGAGGCTTTACAGGATAAAAAATGAAGATTGGCGAAAGGATTCGGAGTCTAAGGCAGATGAGTAATCTGACGCAAGAAGAATTGGCTGCTCGAGCCAATCTGACGAAGGGTTTCATCTCTCAGGTTGAAAGAGATCTGACCTCGATCTCCCTCGATAGCCTCATTCAGATCCTGGATGCCCTCGATGAAAATATCTCCGACTTCTTCAGGGAAACCTCTCAGGAAAAGATCGTGTTCCGGGAAAAAGATCGGGTCCCTATTGAAAAAGAAAAAATTCATAAATTTGAACTTCTTGTTCCGGGTTCTACGAATCGTCGCCTGGAACCGGTTCTTTTGACCTTAAAACAAGGACAATCCACTCCAAAAGAGAAGCCTCACGAGGGAGAAGAGTTTGGGTTTGTTCTTAAAGGGAGAATAAGCCTTCGATTTGGGAGGGAAATCATTAAACTTAAAAAAGGGGAATGCTTCTATTTCTGGTCGGAGAAGGAGCATTGGCTTCAAAATACAAGCTCCCGTAACGCTGTCGTTCTCTGGATAACCTCTCCCCCTTATTTTTAATTCAACGGCTCTTCTTTTTTATAAAAAAGGAGAAAAAGAATGGGTAGGGTGCTCATTATTGGGGCAGGAGGTGTGGGAACAGTGGTGGCCCATAAAGTGGCAAAAGTCCCGGAGGTCTTTTCTGACATCATGCTGGCAAGTCGGACCAAATCGAAGTGTGACCGTATTGCTCAAGCGATAGGAAATCCCCGGATTCAAACAGCCGAGGTCGATGCGGATCATCTCGAATCCCTTCTTCCCTTAATGGAGACCTTTAAACCTGATCTGGTCATCCATGTAGCCCTTCCCTATCAGGATCTCACGATCATGGAAGCCTGTCTCAAAGTAGGATCGCATTATTTGGATACAGCCAATTATGAACCCCCCGATGAAGCCAAGTTCGAATATAAATGGCAATGGGCTTATCATGAGAGATTTCAGCGGGCAGGATTGACCGCTCTCTTAGGATGTGGGTTTGATCCTGGAGTGACGAATGTGTTTACAGCCTATGCCGCTAAACACCATTTTGATGAGATTCATTATCTGGATATTGTCGATTGCAATGCGGGAGAACATGGAAAACCCTTTGCCACCAATTTTAATCCAGAGATCAACATCCGAGAAGTCACTCAGAAGGGGAAATACTGGGAAGATGGGAAATGGATCGAAACAGAACCTCACGAAATCCATCGAATCCTAACCTATCCGGGCATCGGTCCTCGTCAATCTTACCTGATTTATCATGAAGAACTCGAGTCTCTGGTGAAGCATTTTCCTACTTTAAAAAGGGCACGATTCTGGATGACCTTCGGCGAGGAATATCTCACTCATCTTCGGGTCATTCAAAATATCGGGATGGCCAGCATCAAGCCGATCCTTTATGAAGGCAAGGAGATTGTTCCCCTCAAATTTCTTAAGGCTGTCCTTCCCAATCCAGCCGAACTCGGGCAACACTATACCGGGGAGACTTCCATAGGCTGTCGCATTCGGGGAATAAAGGGAGGGCGAGAGAAAACCTATTATATTTATAACAATTGTAAGCATCAAGACGCCTATCGGGAAACTGGTACCCAAGCCGTGAGTTACACGACTGGGGTGCCTGCAATGATCGGAGCCATGATGATCCTGACCGGGAAATGGAAAAAACCAGGAGTGTTTAACCCGGAAGAATTTGATCCGGATCCTTTTATGGAACAACTCCCCATTCACGGACTTCCATGGCACGAATTGCATGAGATCGACCTTGAACTATAACCCTTTATGCCCATAGACTTTCACCAAATTCCAAGTCCGTGCTATGTCATTGACGAACATCTCTTGAGGAAGAACCTCGATTTACTAAAAAAGATTGAAGAAGAGGCGCACATTCAAATCTTAGTTTCCTTTAAGGCCTTTGCAAATTGGAAGGTGTTTTCTATTTTTAGGGAATACGGATTTGGCGCCTCTGCAAGTTCCTTATACGAAGCCCGACTCGCTCTGGAAGAACTGGGGCAAAAAGCTCACACCTATTGTCCTGCGTATGATGAAAAAACGATTGAAGAGATTTTTAAATATAGCAGTCATGTATCCTTCAATTCCCTAGCTCAATTTCAAAAATATGGCCAAAGGGCCAAGCAAGAAGGGCTTCAGGTAGGACTTCGGGTCAACCCTGGTTATTCCAATTCTCCCGTAGATCTATATAACCCATGTAGACACGGTTCAAGATTAGGAATCACGTCCGAGCAGTTCAGTCGTCAGGGTTTCCCTCACGGGATTGACGGTCTTCATTTCCACACCCTCTTTGAGGCAGATTCGTATGCTTTTGAAAAGGTTCTTTCTGCCTTTTTAGAAAAATTTGGACAGTATTTAGAGGGCCTTCGGTGGATTAATATGGGAGGAGGACATCTCGTTACCAAAGAGGGCTATGATATTAGTCATCTATTGAAACTCCTTAACGAGTTCAAAAAGAAATATCCTCTTGAAGTGATATTAGAACCCGGCAGTGCTTTTACCTATCGAACCGGCTACTTAATTTCCACGGTATTGGATATCGTTGAAAATGACGGAATCAAAACGGCCATCCTTGACGTCTCTTTTTCATGTCATATGCCCGATTGTCTGGAGATGCCCTATAAACCTGCAATTCTGGGAGCCTCGGATAAAATCGAAGGTAAACCCACTTACCGGATAGGAGGAATCAGCTGTCTGGCTGGTGATGAGATGGGGTATTGGTCTTTCGATCATGAGCTTAGTCCCGGGGAGAGGATTATTTTTGAAGACATGATTCATTATACCACCGTGAAAACGACCATGTTCAACGGAATTCAACACCCCTCCATCGGGATATGGAGTGAGGAAAAAGGATTTCGTCTTATCCGGGAATTTAATTATGAGGATTATAAATCCAGACTCTCTTAATCAGAAAAAAACAATCCTCTATCCCTATATATGGATATATCATACAAAGGAGAATAATCATGAGAAAAAAGAAAGTAAATGGTTTAGAAATGGCAATGTTTATCATCTCGATGTCTTTCGTCTTCTTCACAGCAGGGTGTCCTAAAAAACAGACCCTACCTCCAGATCAAGAAAAAAAAGAGGTGACTCAACCTGCTCCTCCTAAAGCAACGGAGGAACTCAAAAAAGAAACCTTAGAACCAACACCCCCTTCCACTCAAACTCCTGCTCCCTCTCCAACTCCGGTGACTCCTCCGCCACCTCCCCTTACAGCTCCTTCACCCATGGACCAGAAGTTAATTTCCATAGCTAACGGAGAAATTCTTCTTAATCCAAAGCTGAAAGAGGATGCTCAACTGATTCAGAAACGACTCTCTGACTTAGGGTTATATAAGGGACCCATTGACGGCATCTGGGGAAGAGGCTCTGAAGCAGCCCTCAAAGCCTTCAAAACAGAAAACGCTTTATCCAATCCTTTTCGATGGGATAAAGAGACTCAGATGCTTCTTTTTCGTGAAATGCCTCCAGACCCGGAGGTCATGAAAAGGGCGATCTCAAAAGGAGAGATTTTCTTAAACCCATTGATTCCTCAAGATGCTAAACTGATTCAATCTCGGCTTTTGGAATTAGGATTCTACAAGGGACCCATTGACGGCATCTGGGGAAGAGGCTCTGAAGCGGCCCTCAAAGCCTTCAAAGAAAAAAATAACTTGGAAAATCCGACCCAATGGGATAAAGAAACCCAAATGAATCTTTTTCGTTAACCTTTTGGAGTTTGAAAAAAGGGGTTAATCCAGATTCCCTGGGAAGGGTGGAGGAGAATGGACCATCCTTGAAGCCCTCTCTGTATTAAAATCCAGCTTCTTTGCCAGAGTTATAAATATTTCGGGAAATCGTTTTGGCTTCCCTTCCCCCAACCAATAAGTTTCTTCAAGGCTACTGACCCATTGATCCAACATCTCACCAATCAAACTCCGCGCCTCATCCTTATCGAGATTCATCCCCCAGCGCTCGGAAAATTCCAGGAGGAGGATCATCTCTCTAATCAGGTTCTCCAAATCTAATCCATCGAGCTTTCGATCTTGGAAAAGAGTCTCTACTCGCTCTTTCAGTAAACCATTAAGCATGGAAGTGGCTTTTTCCTTTTGAAGATGATATCCGCAACGACCGGCTTCCAGAAGAATTTGATCTATCCTCTCTTGGGCTTGGATTTCTTTAATGTTTTGAGAAAGCCTTTTTATTTCTTCGAATAATTGATGAGTCAACGTGATCTCGGCGGCCATCCTCATTTCATAAGGAATCTCCAGTCCCTCTTCGGCCAATGTGTTTAAAATCTCTTTGTTTTCCTCATAAAAGGTTTTATACATTTGAAGGGAAGTCTCAGTTTCCTTTTGGAGAATTCCTAAAAGGAGTTCCTCTCTTTTTTCTTTTAAAGTATCTCGAAATAGATACCAGCGATCTCCAAAAGAGGAAGAAAAGTGTTGGGCGATTTCTTCTTCCCCTCCAGTAGGCATTCTTTGAAGGTGTTCTTTGAGGTGATCAAAAAGAAGAGGCTCTGGATTCTCTCTCACCCAGGTCCGGAATAAGTGTTTCCGGGATGGGAGAACTCCGTAGAGAAATCCTTTCTTTTCTGAGAATGGAATGGAGGTCACCTCCACTTCTCCAATAAGAATTGGAGGCTCTTTTCCTTCTCTTCTCCATTCCTTTTTTTTCTCTAAGGAAAAAGAGAAGATTTTCTTTTCTTCTTTTTTAATAAAAGAGGACATCGCAAAATGATTCACGATCTGTTCGGCGGTGATAGCTCGAGTCTTTACGAAGCGTTCAAAGATTTGAGCCCCATTTCCCAATTCAGGGAGATTACTTTTTGCCTCTGAGAGAATGTTAAGAAAAGTTTTTTCTATATTTTGATCCGAAAACTCTTTCGCCAATTCTATTGCCCTCGCTGCATGCTGAAGAATCATCCTTGTTTCCAATCCACCGATATCCGCAAAAAACCAGCCGCAACTCGTGTACATCCTCAGGGCATGTCTCTGCATCTCTAAAAGTTTCAATCCCTTGATCTTCAGGTTTTCCTCTATAGAACGGGGGCTTTCTTCCTCAAAAAATGCCCGGACCTTTTCAGGAGATCGATCCAGGATTACTTCGATATAATGATTTCTCGCCTTCCATCCATCTTCAAAAATTCCTTCTCCTTCTCTCTCAAAGAGAAGGACCAGTTCATCTCTTAGAAAGTCCAGAGCCTCCCTTAAAGGTCTTCTCCATTTCTGATTCCATCCCTCCTTTCCTCCTGTAGTGCATCCACAATCTTCCTTCCATCGACCTACTCCATGGCTACAACTCCAGGAGGTTCCCTCTCCGTTAGGTCCCTCATCAATCTCAACCTCATAAAGAGGAGGAAACCTTTTTAAAAAGGCCCCGTAATTGGTGAGCTCCAATCCCCTTGAGGCAAATCCCTCAAAAAGGGCATAGGCTAATGCCATCTCTCCAAATTTTTTATGATGGCCATAGGTTTCTCCATCCGTTGCGATGTGAATAATCTGAGGGGTCTTTTTGGAAGGTTGGTAGCTTTTTCTGAATCGTTCACAGAAGAGTGTTCCATCCTTCAAAAGATCTCCAAAAGAGACCTCTCTGGCAATAGAACCATCATAAAAAAAGATATCGATCCATTGGTCCAGTATCTTTTCTCCTGAAGGTTTTTTCAGAAAACATCGATAGGGTTGAGTGGGATCAATTCTCCCTTGGGACACCTCTATCCACTTTTTCCCTCCAAGGGGCTTAATCCTTTGAGCCTGATAGGGACTCAAAATAATATATTCTATCCCATGTCGGATTAATGCCTGAAGCGTTGGATAATTGACCGCAGTTTCGGGAAGCCAGAGTCCTTCAGGTCTTCGATGAAATCTTCTCTCAAAATCCACGATGCCCCAAAAAATCTCTGTTTCTCTATCCCTTTCATTGGCTAAAGGGAGAATGAGATGATCATAAGTCTGGGCCATCGCATTTCCATGGCCAAATTTTCTTAGACTCTCCCGATCCGCTTCCAGAATCCTTCGATAAAGATGGGGCCTCTCCTTTTCAATCCAGGAAAGAAGAGTAGGACCAAAATTAAAACTGATCGAGGAGTAATTATTAAAAAGACGAATGATCTTTCCCTTTCCATCTAAGATTCTGGCATAGGCATTGGGCCAATAGCACTCAGAAG
>JBDOIB010000207.1:0-1049 GCA_041082155.1 Thermodesulfobacteriota bacterium
TATACGGTGCGGTAAAAATGAGGTTGGGAGAAGATGGAGGGTCAACCTAAATATGGGTCTGTCAATTTGGAAAGAAGAAAATTTCCCAGGATCAATGTAGATCTGCCGGTTGAATATTATCGAATTGATCCAAATATTAGGTATAAAGTTCGGGTTGATAATATCAGTGAGGAGGGATTACTGATCTACTTTCCTGAGCCCATGAAGATGGGTGAGCATTTAAGAATGAAACTTTTTTTCGTAACTGCTTTCGGAATGAATACCATCGAGATGGTGGGTGAGGGGGTCTGGAAGGACATATGCTCGTATCTGGGTCAGGGTGATTGTCGGTGTGGGGTAAAATTCATCGCTATCTCTCATGGTGACATAGAAAAGATAAAAAATTTCTTGAGAGGACTTTTGAATTGAGAATTGCTGATTCAGAAAAGCAGGGAGGAATTTATAAAAATTAACAAAACATGTAATGATAGTTTTTAAAAGAAAATGATATTCAACAGAACCAAAGGAAGGGAATTTATCCAATATGAAACTTTGGGAAATACTAATTTTTTGTCTCTGTTTTCTCTTTAGCGGGTGTACACTGGCTCCTAAATATAAAAGACCCGAGCCTCCAATTCCATCCTCCTGGCCAAAGGGAGAGGTTTATAAGGAGATTGGGGCTGGCTCCGAAGCAGAGGAAGTTAAATGGGAGGAGTTCGTTGGGGACGAAAGACTTAATAAAGTCCTTCAGATAACCTTATCCAACAATCGGGACCTCAGAATAGCTGCTTTGAATGTAGAAGAGGCAAGGGCCTATTATGGGATTCAGCGGATGGAATTATTTCCTACATTTGACTTGACTGGTTTTGGCAGTAAGGAACGTGTGCCAGCAGACCTATCAGAAACTGGAAAAAGGATGACCCGGGAGAGCTACAGTGTGGACTTTGGTATTCTTTCTTGGGAGATAGATTTATTTGGTAGGATACGAAGCCTGAAGGAGAAGGCTCTCGAAGAATATATGGCAACAGAAGAGACCCGCCGAGGTATTGAGATTTCGCTTTTATCCAGTG
>JBDOIB010000007.1:0-1653 GCA_041082155.1 Thermodesulfobacteriota bacterium
GCTATTCTGTCCTTGTTTGCTTCATGAATTATCTCCCACATATGGCCATTGCCATAAAATCTGTAAGCTATTAAGGTTAGACTTTCTCCTTTTTTCACTTCATAGTAAAATGTATCTGATACTGAAACAACTTTAATTCCTTGAGTATCAACTTTGATACCTTTTCCTACTTTATTTGCAATTTCCGTTAGCAAAATTTTGTGAAGATTTGAAGGAACGGTACCAGAAATTTCAATCCCTTTATTGTTTTGAGTGACTTTTATATTTAAATTAGCAAGTTCTGGAACATTATTTACTTCGGTAATGTCAAGATTTTTGTGTAAATTCATGTAAAGGTTTCTCCTTCCATTTCTTGTTATTATATTGAAACAATGCATATATTATCCTTTCACAGCTCTTCTTGTCCTCAAAACAACTTATGCTCCTTATCCTCCTCCTTATCTCCCTGAATGCCCTCTCTATCCCGTTCGTCGTCCTTATCTTTCTCCAGTGCTTCTTCGGAAAATCATAGAAACTCAGTAGCTCATCTAAATCCTTCTCTATGCATTCTACCGCTTTCGGCACCCTCCCCCTCCATTCCTCTGCCCACTCCCAAAACCTCTTCACCGCTTCTCTCTTGCTCTCTGCTAAATATATCCTCTTCGCTCCCCTCAAACACTCCTCTTGCCACCTCCTCGGTATCTTCACCGCTACATTCCTTAGCTTGTGAACCCAGCACCTCTGTACCTCTATGTATGGATATACAAAATCAACCGCTCTCCTTAGCCCAGGATTACCATCTATCGTTATCAGCTTCGTCCCCTTCCCTTCTAATCCCCTCTCGTATAGATTGTTCAAAAATTTTGTCCATGCGGATTCACTCTCCCTATCTACTATCATGAATTCTATAAGCTCTTTTACCCCATCTTCCTTTATCCCATATGCACATAATATCGTCCTCTTCCTATTCCCTATAACCCTCTTTATCTTTACTACAACCCCGTCAAAAAAGAGATATTTGTAGCTGTCCTTTATCCTCCTACTGTGAAATTTTCTTACCTCTTCATCTAATTCAGCTACTACATTTGAAACTGTCTGAGCTGATGGTGAGGAGCCTATAAGAGGTTCAAGAACCTCCTTTACCCTCCTTGTGGATATCCCTAATAGAAACATCTCCTTGATAGCTCTCTTCACTAAAGGTCTCTTTCTCTCGTATCTTTCAAATACCTTCGGTCTGTATTCTCCATCTCTACTTCTTGGAACTGAAAGCCTCTCTATCTTCCCTAACTCAGTCTCTAAATCCCTGCTGTAGTATCCATTCCTCTGGCTCTGCCTTTCTTCAGACCTCTCATACTTCCGGGAAATCCCTATATACTCCATCACTTCATCCTCCATGGCTCCTTCCAAAAGCTTCTTCAAGAATATCTTTGCCTCCTCTTGAAGATCATCCCATATCTCCTCCTCTGTTATCTTGACAAACTCCTTTAAATCTGATACTTTCAACTTAGTTAACGGCTTTTGACCGTTCATGGTGTGTCCTCCTTCTTTTAAAAATTTAATTTCAAATATGGAGGATACACCTTTCATGAATTTTACACAATATATTTAACGCTACCTTAGAGTGTCGAGGTCTTGACAATTAATAAAAAATAAGTAAAAATATAATATGACTCG
>JBDOIB010000211.1:0-1393 GCA_041082155.1 Thermodesulfobacteriota bacterium
AAGATGGAAGAAAGAAGCTTGCTGAACTTTCCGGTGGACAGCCCTGGGTCGCCAGGGCCCCTCTTAGCATGATCTTCTGTCTCGATTTCTTTCGGATCAAAAAATGGGCTAAAATGTGTCAGGTAGATTTCAAAGGAGAAAAGGCCCTTAACCATTTTCTAATCGCTTATGCAGACCTAATGATTGCAGCCCAAAATGTTGTGATCCTTGCTGAAACTTATGGTCTGGGTTCGGTCTATATCGGCTCCATTCAACACGAGATCGATAAAACAAGAAAATATTTTAAAATTCCCAAATATGTCATTCCGATGATGCTTCTTTCCATTGGCTTTCCAAAATCGATCCCACGATCCATCCCTAAATTAAAAAAAGAAATCATGGTCCATCAGGAAAGATATCAGAAACCAAATGACAAAGAGATTCGAAGAGCCTTTGATGAAAAATATGGAGCAATTGATTCAAATATTGAGAAGTATTTAGAAAGAACCTTTGTCGAAGCCCTGGAGGCTGAAAAATTAGATAAACCGAATTATCTGGATCGCGTAAAGAAAGAAATGGCCCGACTTGAAATTCAAAATAATGCCCAGTTTCTCTTCAAAATAAGATATCCCACCAAGGTGATGGTTCGTATGAATCAACGCCTCAAACAATCTTTCAAAAATGGAGGATTTGAGATCTTCTGAAATTAATCCTCTAAGGGGAAATGACAAGAAACCCAGTGGTTATTTCCTACATCTTTTAATTCAGGCTCAATCTCTCGACAAAAATTCTTTCGATAAGGACACCGGGGATAAAATCGACATCCCTCCGGTAAGTTGATGGGGCTAGGAATTTCTCCTTGAAGAAGTATTCTCTGCTTTTTCATCTTTGGATTAGGAATAGGCACCGCGGAGAGAAGGGCCTGTGTATATGGGTGTTTGGGCGAAGTATAAAGAGCGACATCCTGGGCCAACTCTACGATCTTTCCAAGATACATCACTGCCACTCGATCACTGATATGTTCAACCACACTCAGGTCATGAGCAATAAAGAGATAAGAAAGCCCTGTCTCTTCTTGAAGTTTGACGAGAAGATTGATGACCTGCGCTTGAATCGAAACATCAAGAGCTGAGACTGGCTCGTCACAAATAATTAATTTGGGATTGAGTGCCAAAGCCCGTGCAATACCGATGCGCTGCCGTTGCCCCCCACTAAACTCATGAGGAAATCTACGGGACTGTTCAGGGTGAAGTCCTACTTTCTCCATCAGATAAACGACTCGATCCCGAATCTCTCCTTTGGATGCAGAGGTATGATTTTTTATGGGTTCTGCAATGATTTCTCCTACAGTCATCCTTGGATTTAAAGAAGAGTATGGATCCTGAAAGATAATCTGAATTTTAGCCCTCACCTT
>JBDOIB010000227.1:0-4131 GCA_041082155.1 Thermodesulfobacteriota bacterium
CTGGGCAATACGATGTCTCTGCCGAAGAAGCCCGGTAATCTGCTCTTCCACATTTTTCATGACCTCCGGATCTGTGGTTTGAACAGAGATCGATCTCACCATTCCCGGAAACTGCATTCCAAAGAGTCTTTTCTGGGCGGTGGTGAGAGGAACAAAGATGATATCGTCTTGATCCTGACCCCAGGTGGATTGCCCTTTTGGACTAAGCACCCCAATGACGGTAAAGGGGATCTTTTTGATCCGGACGATCTGACCCACCGGATCCAATCCTCCAAAGAGATTCTCTGCCACGGTCTTTCCTAAGATACAGACTTTAGTGGCTCCATCCATATCCTGCTGGGTAAAAGATCGACCCGAAATAAGACCCCATTCTCTGATCTCAAAGATCTCAGGAGTGGATCCATAAATGACGGTGGACCAGTTTTGATTCCCAAAAACGACCTGAGCAATTCCATTGTAAGAGGGGGCTACATATTTCACCCCTGGAATCTCAGAAGCAATCGCCTTTGCATCCTCTACGGTAAGGGTTGGAACGGTCCCTGCCCCAAACCGTATCCCTCCACTGGTTGCACTTCCTGACATCACCACGAGAAGATTGGATCCCATACTGGCAATCTGCTCTTCGATTCTTTTTTTCGCTCCCGAGCCCACCGCAATCATCGCGATCACTGCCCCTACACCGATGATAATTCCAAGCAGGGTGAGGCTTGAACGCATCTTATTGGCGAAAAGGGCTCTTAAAGCGATTCGAAAACTGGCAAAAAAGGCCGTCATCGAATTTATCCTTCACTCCTTGGAAAGAGAACCTTTCAGGTCGAAAGACTGGAGATATGATCTTCCACTACTTTTCCATCCTTAAAGAGAATCTTTCGTTTACTATAAGACGCAATATCCGGCTCATGGGTAATCATCACGATCGTAATCCCCATCTCCTCATTCAGCCTTTTAAAAATCTCCATAATCTCTTCGCTTGTTCTGGTATCAAGATTTCCAGTGGGTTCATCTGCTAAAAGAACTGAAGGCTGATTGACCAGGGCTCGAGCAATGGCCACACGCTGCTGTTCACCTCCTGAGAGTTGAAAAGGGTGATGATGGGAGCGATCTCCCAGGCCAACAGCAGACAGTGCTCTCTGAGCCATCTCCCTCCTTCGTGATCCCGGTACTTTCGAATAAATCAGAGGAAGTTCAACATTTTCTAAGGCTGAATATTTGGTAAGCAGATTAAACCCCTGAAAAACGAATCCTATTTTACGATTCCGGATGTCTGCCAGCTCATCTCTGGAAAGGTTTTCTCCGTTGATCCCTTCAAAGAGATAAAGACCACTGGTGGGTTGATCTAAGAATCCCAGAATATTCATAAAGGTGGACTTTCCCGAACCTGATGCCCCCATGATGGCTACAAATTCCCCTCGTTCGATGGATAGGGTAATTCCACGAAGGGCAGGAACCTGAACCTCTCCTAATTTATAGATCTTTACCAACTCTTTGACTTCAATAAGGGTGCTCATCTTTTCGATTTATGATTTCACTTCCCCACCCCTACCCTCTCTGTTAACCTCTTATCTAAATCCTCTTAAGGAAGGAGCAGGCACTCCGCTCTGAGAGGAACTCTTTTTATTTGGAATCTCTTCCACAATGACTTCCATACCCTCTTGAATCTCGCCGGAGAGGACCTCGCTGAACGTTCCGTCCGTGATTCCAATCATAATCTCTATCGCCTTAGGCTTTTTATCTGCTCCAAGAATCCATACCCTTCCGGGTCTTGCCTGAGCCTTCTCTGAAGAGCGTCTGATCTCTTTTAATCTTTCTTTCTGTTCCTCATTCAAAATTCCCCAGATCTTCTCTCTTAGGAGGGTTCTGATTCGGAGCTGGGCCTCTTCAGGTTTCAATTTTTCTCGAATCTCCTGAAATTCAGCCCTTGAGGCCTGAAGAATCATCTCCAATTTCGATCTCTGCTCAGCGCTGAGACGAAGCTCCCGGGTTAACTGGTCGATCAAAGCACTTCCTTTCCCTTGGAAGGAGACCTCCTTTTTTTGCTCATCGGACTTATTCAACTCCTCTTTCTTTGCAAACGCCGGTTTAAATCGCAATGCAGAATTGGGAACCTTCAAAACATTCTCCCTATGCTCAATTTGAATGGACACATTGGCCGTCATCCCCGGTTTTAATTTGAGATCTTTATTATCGACTTGAATGATCACATCATAGGTGACCACATTTTGAATCGTCTGAGGAGCATTGCGTATCTCCTGAACCTTCCCGTGAAAGGTCCGCTCGGGATAGGCATCTACCGTGAAGGTTGCCTCCTGTCCCACTTCGATTCGGCCAATGTCAGCCTCACTGACATTCGTATTGACCTGCATCTGGGTCAGATCCTTTGCAATGGTAAAAAGAGTGGGGGCCTGAAGACTTGCTGCTACGGTCTGCCCCACATCCACATTTCTTGAAATGACAATTCCATTGACGGGAGAACGAATCGTGGTATACCTCAAATTAGTCTCAGCCAATCTCAATGAAGCTTTTGCCTGCTCAAGTTGAGCCTCACTCGAGGCGAGCTGCGACTGGGCGGACTCGAGCTGGGCTCTGGCAATCTCCCTCTGAGCTACAGCTGAATCATAATTGGCTTGAGAGGCATCAAGAGTGGCCTGAGCGATCACCTTCCTCTCCATGAGTTCCCTATTTCGTTCAAGGGTTCTATGAGCATCGGCCACCGCCACTTCTGCCTTATCGAGATTGGCCTGGGCATTCTTGAGATTAGCCCGGGCCGTTGCCACACTCGCTTGAGCATGAGAAACATTTGCTTTGGCCTGAGCCACCTGAGCCTCAAAGAGGGCCGGGTCGATCTGAGCAATGACCTGCCCCTCTTTCACCCTGGAGTTAAAATCGGCATACAGGGCCTTGATCGTTCCTGTAACCTGGCTTCCCACCAAGACGGTAATGACGGGGTTCAGGGTTCCTGTTGCCGTCACCACCGATCGAATCTCTCCCCGTTCGACTTTTACCGTCCTGTATCCCAGGACGGTCTTTCTTTGACCCGAGACCTGATAGAGGATTCCGGCTCCGATCAATAATATGGCTAATATAATGAAAGCAAGCCTTCTCTTTCTTCTTTGATTCATCATCCATGTTCCTTTCTTTTCTTCTTAAAGATGAGCCTTACAGGAACCCCCTCAAATCCATAGGTCTCCCTGATCTGATTCATTAAATAGCGCTCGTAAGAAAAATGGATCCCCTCAGGGAAATTGGTGGAGATGACAAAGGTCGGAGGTTTCACTTTGACCTGAGTCATGTAATTCAGTTTAATGGGTCGAGTGCGATAGGACGGCGGAGGAGTCTTCTCGACCCACTCCGCAAGAGATCGATTCAGCTGGGAAGTAGGAATCCTCTTCTTTGCCTGTTCTGCGACATGATCCACCACATCCAGAACCTTCATGACCCTCTGTCCGGTCAGGGCAGAGATAAAAAGAATGGGAGCATAGGAAAGATATTTCAATTCAGCATAAATCCTTCTTCTAAATTCATCTGCCGTACGAGAATCCTTCTCGATTAAATCCCACTTATTGACCAGAAGGATACAACCCTTTCCTTTCTCATGGATGAATCCTCCTATTCGAGCATCCTGATCGGTGACTCCCTCTCGAGGATCCAAGAGGAGAAGCGCCACATCGCAACGATCGAGTGTCCGAAGGGCCTCCATGATGCTATACTTTTCAAGTCGGAGACTAATCCTGCTTTTCCTTCGAATCCCCGCAGTATCGATCAAGACATAATGTCTCCCGTCTCTTTTAAAATGGGTGTCAATGGCATCACGAGTGGTTCCAGGAGCTTCATCCACAATCACCCTCTTATATCCTAAAATTCGATTAATCAGTGAGGATTTCCCCACGTTAGGCCTACCCAACACCGCCACCCTCGTAACCGTTTCATTCGTCTCCTCTTCTTCCCCATCTAAAAGAAATTGAGACACCTCTTCCATCAATTCCCCCAATCCCCTTCGATGTTCTGCAGAGATGGGATAGATCTTTTCAATCCCCAATCCATAAAATTCAAACATTTTCTCCTCATCTTTCGGGCTATCAATCTTATTGACGATATAAAAGACGGGTTTATTTAACCGCCTTAAAATATCTG
>JBDOIB010000236.1:0-2362 GCA_041082155.1 Thermodesulfobacteriota bacterium
AAATCGCCTTCCTCAACACCTCAACCCTTTCCTTCTCACTCCCTTCCCACCTCCCTCCCTCCTCCCTCTTTCGATTGGTGATGATTAAAGGAACTCCTTTTTCAGTAAATAATGTTTTGATATCCCCTGACCTCAAATAATCAACCCGGACTTCTATCAAATCACAGAAGGGCCTTGACCCCTTGATGGCTTCAAGAGCATCTTTAACTGAAGACTCTACCACAGGGATGCAGATCTTTATCTTCTCCCTATCTTTCAATTACCCTCTCCTCAATCGGAGCTCCGAAATGCCTCCCTCCTCTTTCACGATAAACAAGAATTTCGCTTCCCTCCTTCAGATCCAAAATGGAGATGGCCTGTCCATCAGGTTGAGTCAGTCGGATGGTCTCCGCATTCTGAAGGATAATCGAAATGGCCTCACCACCCTCCTCGGCTTCTATGAGAGCCAGCGGCCTTCTCTCTATCTTCGCCCTCCCAACGACGGCAGTCGAACCTTTCCCTTCAAAATTTACTATTAAAGCCCTATCACCCGCCTTCACCTCAGAAAGATACTTCGTGCTTCCATCTGCCATCCGAATATAGGCATGAACAGGACCGGCATTCACCCTGAATGACCTTGGATTCACAAAGGGATTCTCCACACTCTCAGAATGGATTAAAAAAAGGGCCTGACTGCTGTTTCCAACAAGCATCCCTTCCCCTGAACCCATCGCTGAGCAGGTATCCACACAGACCCGATCCCCCATACCAAGAGGTTCGACTCGCCTTACACAAGCGATCGTTAAATCAATCTTCTCCCTCTGCTTTTTTAATTCTTTCACTATCCCTCTTACGACATCCGGATCCGAATGATTCACCACAACCCCCTCCACCCCTCTCTCCAGAATCCCGAAAGCTAACTCGCCTTCCTCGAGACTCTCGATCTCAACAAAAATATTATTTCTTCGGCTCACCAGATTCTCGAGAGGAATAATCTTCCAGTCTCTACACTTTACGATTACCGCGTTTGAAGGATTTATGGAAATAATCTCTTCTTCATCCCCTTTCTTTCGAACCTCCTTCTCAATCACATCATCCCCCACCTTTAAATCCCCATCCTCCGAAACAATAGGGATAAGCCCGATCTTTTTCACCTCTTCCTTCATTCCAGAAGGAATCCAGAGGGCATCAGCACCAGATTCAATGGCAGCCTGCACTATCTCCTTCTTTAAAGGAATTGACTTAACCCACACCTTTTTCATCTCTCTCCCTCCCGAAGGTTTTCTATTCCATAGAACCATGGTGAACTATTCTTGAGAGAGCCTGAACGATTCTCTCAGGCTCCTTATGCTGAAAGACATTTCTCCCGATCGAAACCCCTCCACCTCCCGCAAGCATAGCTCCTCTAACCATCTTGAGAACCTCCTCGTCCGTATCCATCTTCTCTCCACCCGCGATCACAACAGGCACAAAGCATCCCTCCACCACCTCTCGAAAACTCTCCGGAGACCCTGTATAGGGGACTTTCACCAGATCCGCCCCCAGCTCAGCACCTACACGGGCAGCATGCTTCACCAGCTTCACATCATACTCATTCTCAATATTTGGACCCCTCGTATACATCATGGCTAAAAGGGGAATTCCCCACTCCATAGAAAGTTTCGAAATCCTGCCCAGATCTCTCAGCATCGATCTCTCATCCTCTGCCCCAAGATTGATATGAACCGAGATCCCATCGGCCCCAAGCTTGATGGCCTCCTCAACCTCACATACCATGACCTTTGAATTCGGAAAAAGACTCATCCGTGTACTGCCTGAGAGATGGATAATCAGCCCTATTTTTAATCCCTCAGGGAATCTTCCACTCTTTAACAATCCCTTATGAATGACAACCGCATTGGCCCCTCCCTTCTCAACCGCTTCAATCGTCTTCTCCATTGAGATAAGCCCCTTTATTGGTCCTACTGTGACCCCGTGATCCATAGGGATAATAACGGTCTTTCCGGAATTGGGATCCATGATCCTCTGCATGCGTATCACTTTTCCTGTCATCGTTTTCCTCCTCCAGCTCAAAATAAAAAGGCCGTGAGAAGAATCCTCCCACGGCCCAAAAATAAAAAGGCCGTGGGTAGCATCGATTCTACCCACGGCCTTTACTCCCATTTTTATCTTTTAAGGATCAGTAAAAGGCAGTGGGTAGATCTCGGCATAAAAATACCAATAAAAATAAAACCCACTGCCAAAATTAAAAAGATTGATCTGATCCATCTTTAAACTTTAATTTGGCGACTTTCATAACACAAGTTTTATTTATCTGTCAAGAGGGATTTTTGCTGACCGTCTATCACTTTTAGTATCGTTTTAAGTCCCGGTTATATAAATG
>JBDOIB010000259.1:0-1063 GCA_041082155.1 Thermodesulfobacteriota bacterium
CACATCATAGTTTGTGGCCGGTCAGCCGACCGCTGGGATGAGGTTGAGGATGAGGAAGGGATCAAGGAATTGAAAAAGGTCGGAACGAAGATGAGAACTGAGACGGAGATGGGCTATGAGCCGAGCCTTCTGGTGGAGATGGAAGCGGTTCAGCTGTCACCAAAAGCCGGCGGTCAATATGTTCATCGGGCCTATGTGAAAAAGGACAGATTTGATGTCATCAACGGCCAGGTTTTCGACAATCCGGGTTTTGAAAACTTCCTTCCTCACATTGAGCTTCTGAATCTCGGCGGAGAGCACAAGGCGCTTGAGGTCGGCCGGAATTCTCAGGATATTTTCGACAACGAGAACATCGGGGAAAGAAAAATCATTAAGAGGGAAATCCTGCTGGAAAAAATCGGAAACGAAATAAAGCTTTTGTATCCCGGTCAAAAGGAGGAAGAGAAGGTCGCGAGGCTCAAATTCATGAAGGATATTTTCGGCACTCACAGCTGGACCGAGGTCACAAACATGAAAATTGAGGATCTGGAAAAGGGATTAAAGAAAATTGAGGCTTTTCAGAAGCTTCGCTCAAAAGCTCAGAAAAGAGAAATGAAAGGAGAGATAAGAAATGAAGCTTCCGCCTTATGAATCGCAACTGCTTCCTGAAGGTCATTATCGGTTCAAGGTCTCAGAGGAGCCGGAGGTTCGCAAAAACGAAAACGGGAAGATTTACATCATTTTCAAGTTCATAGCGAGCGACGGGGTTGTTACGAGGCAATATCGGGATGTATTTGCGCCCTGGGAAGAAAGATACAGAGATTTGCTTCTGGCGTTGGGAGCGAAAAGGGATGAGAAGGGAAAAATTTCGCTTACTCAGGACCCGATAGGGAAGGTATTTGAGGCTGACATTGTCCACGTGATTGACCCGAAAGATCCCACAAAGACCAGAGACAAAATCGCGAACATCATGGTTTTCGATGATGTGCCGATAAGCGAAAAATCGGAAGATGACGACATTCCGTTTTGATGAGAAAGGAGAAGAGCTGATGAAATGTCATTGGTGCGGGCAAGAGACGGAATT
>JBDOIB010000261.1:0-2215 GCA_041082155.1 Thermodesulfobacteriota bacterium
CTGGAACAGGCGATTGTGAAACGAGTGATGGACGCAGGGGTTCCGAAGAAGAATATCGGTGTGGATGATCGAGGAGTCCGGAATAATCCGATCTTTAAGTCGGCCACTTCATTGATTAATGTGAGGCCTTTGAGAACCCATCACTGGTCAGGCATCGGGGGCTGTATTAAGAATTATATTATGTTTGTTTCCACTCCATGGCTTTATCATGGAGAGGCCTGCTCTCCTCTGGCCTCGATCTGGGGAAAGGCCATCGTGAAGGGGAAGACCCGACTTAACATTCTGAGCTTAATCCGGACTCAGTTTTATAATCGGGGTCCCCATCACTTCGATCGGCGATTCGTCGCTGAATATAAAGGTCTTCTTATCGGGAAAGATCCAGTGGCGCTTGATGCCGTTGGGGCCCGACTCCTTCAACTTCAACGAATTGCCTATTTTGGGGAGGATAGACCTTTAGATAATCCACCCACCCATATCTATGTGGCGGATGAAAAATATAAGTTAGGGATAAGCGATCTTCGGCGTATAGAGATTGTTAAACTGGGCTGGATGGAGAATTCCCTGATTTAGGCTCTACGTTTACCTTTTCATCTAAAGATTGAGTAACTTTCTTAACCTGTGTACATCAATGTATGGCTCCCCGGCCCTTCTTTTTCTCTCTTCCCTATTCTCAAAATCCTTTAAGAGTTCTTCCACCTGTTGTCTTCCCTCAAGGGTTTTTACTGCCTCTCTGGGTGTCTTTCCTCCCAAAGCTGGGATTTTTTCATCAAGCCACTGGATCGCAAACTCTTCCATGGTTTTCTGGAGAAGGGGAAATAGTTTCTCCGTATTCTCTTCCTCTTGAGAGAGAAGCTCTTCTCCGGGATGCTCTCTGGCCATTTTCACCAAATCTTCAAAGGTATCAAATCGGTGTTTGACATATTCTCCAAGAAGCTCAATCAACCTCCTCTTCCCCCGCTCCAATCGTTCTCTTGAAAGACACCAGAGGTGGAGCCTCTTTGGGGTGAGAGTAATCGTTCCTAAGGCCGTCCATCTCAACTCACCTCTTCCTCCTATCATTTGTGACTTTAAAATGATAGCACCTTTTGGAGGATTTCCTAACTCCCAATACTTCGAGGGCCCCCTTTTCAGCCAGGTAAATAGAATTTCTTCTTCTTTCTCTTCCTCAAGGAGAAAATCAAATTCTTTTTCGAGGCGATATCGAACCCCCTCAAAATCTTTGATATCAAATATGGCATTGGCTGAATAGATTTTATGATACTCTTCTGTCACAAAAACGGGTTCTATTAATGATTGATCCTCAATCAGATGGTAAATGAGGTGGGCATTCGATTTAATGAAGGAGGACCATTCCAGCTGGCCTGTCTCATTTTTGAATTTTTCCCAGATCTTTATGATGGATGAAAGGATTTCTTTTTTAAGATGTGGAGGAAGGAGGGTAGCATTCCCCGAGAACTTGTTCACTCCTTCCGTTCGAAGGACCCTTGCGAATAATACGTCCCATTTTACAGCACTGAAAGAACCCCTTACCTCGAAAACGTCCAGCTCTTCTCCCGTAATTAAATCTTTAAGTCTTAACCCTTTGCCCGGATTGACTGAGAGGACTTCGTATAAACTCATATGACTTGCAATTTCGGACTTCAAGAAAGTCTTTTCCTCTTCAGAAAGCTTTTCTTTCTTTTCATGATAAAACTCTTCTGCGAGGGTAAATCCATTTGAAAGGGGAAAATCGTGGATGAACCATTCCAGAAAGATGGAGAACTCCTCTATTCCTTGATTATCCATTACAAGGGGTTCTTCGAAAGGTTTCCGGAAGAATAATTCATAGGCATTATACAGATCCTTTTTATATTTTTCTTTTCTGGAAAAAGCGAGAAGACGATCCCGAAGATCTCTCTCCAGTGGGGTCACGGAGGTCTTTTGAGTTTCTTTTGATTCAATCTTATTGAGACAACACTTTTTATATTTTTTTCCGCTTCCGCAAGGGCAAGGATCGTTTCTTCCAACTTTCCCTTTCTTAACAAGTCCAGGGAGAGAGGGTTCAGGCATTTTCCCCTTTTCTTTGCCCAATAATTTTTCAAAATGTTCAAGATTAAAAAAGATCGCCTCCTTCAGTTGATCTGGATCTTTAGTTCTATAATAATGTCCTGTATGGATGTACTCGAAAGCTTTTTTATAATATTCATAGGCTTGCGGGACATTCCCCTTGTCTGCT
>JBDOIB010000291.1:0-7801 GCA_041082155.1 Thermodesulfobacteriota bacterium
CTCTGCCAAATCCTTAATATGAATCCAGGAAAACCACTGGTTTCCGCTCCCGATGGGGCCTCCGATATATTTTTTAAAAAGGGGGATCATCTGACTGAGGGCTCCCCCTTTTTCTCCCAGAACAATCCCGAACCGGGTGATGACTACCCGCGCCCCTTTTTCCCGAGCCTTCAGGGCCTCACCTTCCCACTCGACCGCAATTCGGGCTAAAAAATCGTTTCCCGGAGGAGACTCCTCCGTCAACTCCTCATCGCCACAAAAACCATAATAGCCTACCGCAGAGGTGCTGAAGAGATGGAATGGTTTTTCCAGAGGGGATGGAATTCCCTCGACAATATTTTGGGTGGTGAGGATTCGACTCTCCCTGATCGCCTTTTTGTGCTCCTCGGTCCATTTACTGAAGATAGAGGCTCCGGCTAAATTGATTAATCCATCGTGATTTCTGATCTCCCCCTGCCAGGATCCTTTCTTAGTGGGATCTCCTTCGAGATAGGAAACGCCTTTCGGAGTTTCCCTTTCCCCTTTGAGTGAGCGAGTTAGAATGGTGACTTCGTGGCCCTCTTGAACCAGACGGGAGGTCAACTGTCTTCCTACAAACCCCGTTCCTCCTGTCATCAGAATTCTCATAGCCATGCCTCGTAAAGAATTCTATTTCTTATCCCCGATTAAAGGGAGCACCTTATCAATATGAAAATAGACAAGGTATTTCATGCTCTCTTTATAGGCTTTATATACCGGACAACTCTCTTTTCGCCGGATCTGATCGATCAGGGTCTTATCTTTTTCTTCTTTAATCTTGGTTAAATAGAGTCTCTTGCCTGCATATCCTTTTTTATCCTCCATAAAAAGATAGGCGGCATGGGGATTGGATTGGAGGTTCTTGTGCATGAGACGATCAGCCATAATAAAGGCGACGGTCTTTTCGTCAATAAAGTGAGGTCTTGCATAGATTGCAATCCCAACCTTTCCCTCAGAATCTGAAGTAGCCAATACTCCTCTTCCTTTGGTTTTTTCAAAATACGCACTTAATTTCATCTCTCCTCCTCCTGAAGATTATTTGTATTCATTATAACAGACATTTTAACTTTTGGCCTCGATTTTTTTTATTTTTTTAACATAGCCCTCTGCATCGAACTTTCTCTTCAACCCCCGATCATTCATATATCTCACCGTCCCAAAGATCGCTCTTTCGGCCCAGGGGCGGTCGTGCTTTCCAAAACACCAGGCGACTCCAGCAAACCCATTGGGGTCCCTTCCATCCAGTTCATACTTGTTATTAAGATATAGGGCAATTCGGAAGGCCTCCTCAGGGCTCCTAACCCATTCGAGAATCTTTTTCCCCCAATACATCCTCATATAACCATGCATCTTTCCCGTCAGAACCATCTCTTTCTGGGCCGCATTCCAGTAGGGATCATGGGTCTCTCCTCTTTCAAGTTCTTCAGGCGTATAAAGATAAGGACGTTTGTCTTTTTGATGGGTTTTGAGCGTCCTTTTTGCCCATCCGGGCAGTCCCTCAAACGAATCATACTGAGCATTGTGGAAGATAAAATTCATGCTTAATTCTCTTCGAACAATCAGTTCTTCCAGAAAGGCTTCCTTGCCAGGGCTATCGGTCTGGTTTACCTTTAAGGCGATATAAAGAGGAGAAATCTGCCCAAAATGAAGATAGGGACTGAGATGAGAAAGGCCATCTTGGGTTGGATCGTTCCTGAATTCTGCATAATCATCCAGTTTTTCATCCAAGAATAATTCGAGATGCTTTAAAGCCTCTTGGGTTCCACCTCGGAAAGAGGTAACCTTTTTAACACTCCGATCAATCTGAAGCCTCGAGAGGGCTTTTTCAACCTCTCCAATTTCAAATGAACTAAATTCCATGGAAAGGGAGGATACGTCTGGATCTCGCTCAGTTAAAGGATTAAGAAAATAAGAAAGTTTTTTATAGATTTTGGTCCGTAGAGTGGCTGCTGAGTATTCCTCTTTAGAGGAGGCCTCTTCAACCGGTACAATCACATCACTTTCTACCTGAATCAGGGGAACTTCAATCCTCTTAGCCACATAGTCTCTCCACTGTCTCTGGATTCGTAAATAGCCTCGATCAACCACAACCAGAGAGGCATTTCGGGCCATCTGAATCGCTCCAAGCTCGGGTGATTGATGACGGATCACCATTTGAATCCCCCTCTCCCGAAGCCTTTCCTTCACCTCTTTAAGTCCTTCAAGCATAAAGGCATAATGTCTTAGATTGGCTTCCGGAAAATGATCGGTGATCCCGAAAAAAACAACTACAGGCCGTCTCAGCTCATTGGCTTTAAGGATAGAAAATTCCAGGGCATGATTATACGTTGCCCTCTGGGAGGCCTGCATCCAATATAGGACGTAGGATCCCCTTCTCACCTCTTTCTGATTCAAATACCTTATCCTTTCTTTTTGAATCACGGAATTTATCGATTCAACATCCAGATGGAGAAGTTTAAAAGAATAGCAAAACTCACCCAGACAAAATAGGGCAACAGGAGATAGGCTCCTGGTTTTGAAATTCTCGCAAATCGGTGAAGGGTTAAAAGAATGGCCACCCAGAGGAGAAGAATCTCAACAAGCCCTAACAGAGGAGACCGAAGACCAAAAAAGAGAACGGACCAGAGAGCATTCAATATTAATTGAATAAAAAAGAGAAGGAGTGCCCCCCGAGCTTGAGGATTCTCCTCCTTCTTTTTCCAAACCAAGAATAAGGAAATCCCCATGAGGAAAAATAGAGTAATCCAGACAGGAGAAAAAAGCCAGTCTGGAGGAGTAAAATAGGGCCTCTTTAATGTCCGATACCAGGTATCGATGGCTGGCCTTGTAAAAAGCGAGCCCACGACTCCTGCCAACTGGCAAAGGATTAGACTGATTGGCAACTTCCATAAATCCCTTCTCCTCATCTCAGACTTTCTCCTTTCAGGTTGAAATCAACTCTAAGAACTGTTTAAGAATTCGGGCGGTCGCTCCCCAAATGACATGATGACCATATTGATAAGCATAAACCCACTCGCTTCGACCCATCCGAAAGATCTCTCGTTCGCTAAAGGAGTCTTTTTCGAGCAAACAGGAGAGGGGAACCTCGATGAGTTCAGCGATCTCCACCTGGCTTACTTGAAATGGATAGGGATAGGGGAAGAGGCCCACAATGGGTGTCACAATAAACTGTGTGACCGTTACAATATCATCTAACAGTCCAATAATCTCAACATCGCTCTCCTTTAAGCCAATCTCCTCTCGAGCTTCTCGAAGAGCCGTGTGAATAAGTTCCCGGTCCTCCTCGTCGACCATTCCTCCAGGAAAAGAGATTTCTCCCTTATGGTATTTGACCTGATCGGATCTTTTGGTGAAGAGGAGATGACACTGTCCCTCCTTTTGATAGAGAGGGACGAGGACCGCCGCATGAGAAAAAGGGGGATGATCGATGATCTTTCTCTCTCTGGAAGAAAGCTTCTTTCTGAGCTGATCAATAAATTCCTTTTCACAACTCTTCATTCCCCTATCTCCATTAAAAACTCCTCCAGAGTCATAATCCTCAACAGGGGATAAAGGGCAAAGTTCCGATAGAGATTAAGACAGGATTGATGAAGCTCTTTACTACGGCTTGCACAGCAATCCTCAAGGAGGATCACTGAGAAATCGTGGCACAGACCATCCATGGCTGTCATCAACACACAGACCTCTGTGGTCATCCCGGTGACCACGATGGTGTCAATTCCAAAAGTACGGAGGGTTTGATCCAGATCTGTTTTAAAGAAGGCACTAAAGCGTCTCTTCGGTAAGACGAAATCCGTGGGCTCAGGTTTTAGCTCATCGACCACCTCCGCCCCTTGGGTTCCTCTTAGAGAATGAGGCTTCATCCGTCCTCGGAAAATAAAGTCTTCCTTAAGAAAGCTATCACAGGCAAAGATGATAGGGATTCCTTTCTCACGACCCTTTTCCAAAAGCCTTTGTAAGTTTGGGAGGATAGCCCTTGCTTCTTGGTAGAAAGGGTTTCTTGGACTCTCTTTGAAATTATCCTTTAACATATCTACCACAATGATGGCCGGCTTCATCAAATTCATCCTAATACATTGGAATTGTTTATGCCCGTCAAGAAACTATTTCTGGATTCCCGCCTTCGCGGGAATGACATAGGAAAGTTCTATAAATCAAGGATTATTTAAAAAGCCCTTTCCAATTTCATTCTCTCCTTAATTTTCTAATTTTATTCTGTAAACTTTTAGGGCGTTCTCTGTGGTTGTCTGAGCAACCTTTTCAAATGAAATCCTCTTAACCTCTGCAATCTTTCGGGCTGTATATGGAATGAAGCTTGGTTCATTTCTCTTCCCCCGAAAAGGCTCCGGGCTCAGGAAAGGTGAATCGGTTTCTATCAAAAGGCAGTCCAGGGGGAGCTTTCTTACAATCTCCCGAAACCGTTCTGCATTTTTAAAGGTAATGCTCCCGGGGATGGAGATGTAAAAACCCCTGTCAATACATTCCTTTGCCATCTCATAATCCCCTGAAAAACAATGGATCACCCCTCCACAGGCTTCTGCCTTTTCCGTTTTTAGAATCTCAAGGGTCTCCTGATGGGCCTCCCGATCATGGACAACAATTGGAAGACCGAGTTCTTTTGCCAACCCGATCTGCTCTCGAAATCCTTTGAGTTGAACCTCTCTGGGAGAAAGATTTCTGAAGAAATCCAGTCCGATCTCTCCCAGTGCTTTGACTTTCTCATCTCGGCAGAGATTTTTTAAAAGGGGATAGGTTTGAGAATCAATCTCCTTTGCATTGTGTGGGTGAACCCCTAATATTGCATAGACGGACGGATACCGATGAGCGATTTCGAGGGCCCTACTCCAATCCTTTCTCTCCGTCCCGACCGTAAAGATATACTCCACCCCTGAATCTTTAGCCCTCTGAATGACTTCTTCGAGGTCCTTTCTAAATTCAGGCAATTCAAGATGGGCATGAGAATCAACAAGCATGATTCCTACCTGTCCTTCGTGAGGGTTTTACTTCCTTTGGCCTTCACCTGTTCAAAGTAACTGATTAACGATTTGGCAAGCCCTTTGGAGCGAACCAAAACCGAAACCTCATGGTTGTGGGTCAGTGCATGATAAGTCCAGTTGGTGCTTCCGATGAGAGCGAGCTCTTCATCCACGAGCATCCATTTGGCATGGGTCGTTCTCAAGACGGGGTCGAAAATAACTCGAACTCCGCCCTCTGATAAGATCCTTCCGGTTTCTCGATTTCTTTCAGTGGTCTTCTCTTTTCCTTCCCCTTCTCCAACTTCTAAGATCACCTCTACCTGTACCCCTCTTTTCCTTGCCTCGATGAGCTCCCGGATCAGGAGATTTGAAGGGGAACTGGGATGTTTCTCATAATAACCCATTTCAAACATCATGATTCGAATGGAAGACTTTGCCTCTTGAATCATTCTTTTGGCCACTTCGAAATATTGCTCGTCAACGACTAACTGGATATCCTCTGCCGGTAATCCCCATCCGATGGAAAATGGAAAAATCCAAAAAAAGAAAAGAAGCCCCATAAAAAATTTTACTCTTCTCAATTTAAAACCCTCCTTCTCCGTTCAAAATGGAACTGGCTTTTCGGAGACGATCCATAATGGCCCGTCCAAGACCGATCTCGGGGACAGGCTCTGCCAGAATCAAATCCAGTCCTAAGCGGTCCAGTCGCCTCATGGCTGAGAAGAGATTTGCCGCAGCTTCTCGAAGATCTCCTTTTTGGGAAAGAATTTCAATATGAGAAAAATTAGAAATGTCCTTCGGTTCCTTAAAAGCAAGAAGTCCTATCCTTTTCTCTCTAAGTTCCTTTCGGTGAGCTTCATCCCAGTCGAGCAAAATTGGTGTTCGAGGAGCATAGTGTCTTGGAAGCATTCCTGGAGCCAAAGGCTTCTTTCCCTCTGAGGCATGGATAATTACTTTACCAATCAGGGACTCTATCTCTTCGAGAGGGATACCCCCAGCCCTCAGTAGCTCCGGATCCTCCTCGGCAAAAGAGACGATCGTTGATTCCACACCCACTTCACAGGGACCCCCATCGAGAATAAAATCGACTTGATCCCCCAATTGTTCCTGAACATCTTCGGCCTTTGTTGGACTCAAGTAGCCAAAGGGATTTGCACTCGGTCCCACAATGGGAGTCTCTGCTATTTGGATGAGTTGGAGGGTCATCGGATGCTTGGGCATTCTCACGGCCACAGTAGATAGGCCTGAGGTCACAATATCCGGAACCTCGTCTTTCTTAAAAAGAACGAGTGTCAGGGGACCGGGCCAGAATCTCTCTATAAGGATCTTTGCCTTTGATGGAATCTCTGTAACCAAACGATCCAGATCCTTGAGGGTGGCGATGTGAACGATCAGTGGATCAAAATAGGGCCTTTTCTTTACTTCGAACACTCGGGCTACGGCTATGGGATTGAAGGCATCGGCTCCCAGCCCATAAACCGTTTCCGTTGGAAAAGCCACCAGGCCTCCTCGCCTGATGATCTCGGCTGCCTTACGAACTTCCTCATTCTTCATCACTCGGATCTCTGAAGGCCCTTTGATCTTTCCTCTAAATCTTTTTTCATTCTTTCTCTAAAGCCTTCCAATTTTTTCTCAATTTCAGGATATTTAATCGATAGAATCTCACAGGCAAGGTAGGCTGCGTTCTTTGCTCCGTCAATACCAACCGTGGCTACAGGAATCCCTGGAGGCATCTGAACGGTGGAGAAGAGGGCATCTATCCCATTTAATGCCCCTGATCGGATAGGGACACCAATCACAGGAAGGGTTGTATGGGCTGCCAGAAACCCTGCAAGATGAGCAGCCATCCCCGCCCCTGCAATGAGAACTTCAATCCCCCGCTCCCTCGCTGTTTTCGCATAATGGGCTGTCTTTTCTGGCAATCGGTGAGCAGAACGGATTTCCATCTCATAGGGGACGCCCATCTCTTTTAATACTTCTGCTGCCTTTTCCATGATCGGGAGATCACTGTCGCTTCCCATTAGAATTCCCACCAACGGCTTTCTCATGATGTCCCCCTTTTTAAAGACTAAAGCCTTGAGCGTTCGATGGAGAATCTACTCCTATCTTAAAAAATTATTGACCCGTTCACAAGAGAAATAAAAAAACCCTCTTAAGGTAAAATTAAGAGGGCCCACCCATTCCATTAAATCCCGCTCCATTCTATCCCGGGATCTTTCTACCGAAGACCATTTTTCTCCTAATGATGGCCTTCATGATCTCCATTGAAATGAATACCACGACCCCAAAACCCAAAACCAGCTCTAAATCGCCGAAAGAGGGAAGAAGGATTCCAAAGGCATTCCGAATCGATGGAAGCTGAAGAAGTAAAGCTGTCAATACCAATTGAGAAATAATGGCCAATATAAGCCATTTATGGTGGGGAGATTTAAACACACTGTATCTCATCGATCTAAAATTAAGGGCAATGATTAATTCAACAATCACGAAAAGAAAGAACTGTTCCGTTCGAGCGTGGGTAATATCTGAAAGTTGATGATAGAAGAGAAAGAAAAAGAAAGGAATTTCGATACAGAGAGCAAGTAAAATAAAAGCCCTCACGTCCCACGAAAAGACACTTTCTTTTGGGTCCCTGGGTGGCCTTTGCATAATATCTGGATCGGGAGGAGCCACCCCAAGAGCCAGTGCAGGGAGTCCATCTGTCACCAAATTGATGTATAAAATGGCTGCTGGGAGAAGGGGTAAATATTCTGGCCCAGAAATCAAAACCACCCCGCCGATCACTGCTACCTCTGTAATATTACATC
>JBDOIB010000294.1:0-2350 GCA_041082155.1 Thermodesulfobacteriota bacterium
GTGGGAGCATTGAAAAAAAAAGAATCGGTGAAAAAGGTTTAGTCTAGTTATGGAATCATCAAGAAGCATGAAAAAAGACAAAAATTTATGGGAGGTGAAAAATGATGAAAAAGAAAATTGGTATAGGAGTGATCATTCTTCTGATTCTTGGGCTCTTCCTTTCAAGTGGATTTCCCCAGGAAGTAAGGATTGGTGCACTCCAGGACACCACAGGACCTACTTCGGATGTGGGGAAAAATGAGGCAGCAGGAGTCCGTGAGGCATTTCAATATTATAACGATACTGGTGGAATCAATGGTAAGAAAATAAGATATTTCCAATATGATTATGGATATCGGGTTCCTGAAGCTATCACTACTTATAAGCGATTTAGAGATTTTGATAAAGTGGTGATGGTGTTGGGCTGGGGAACCGGAGATACTGAGGCTCTCTCTCCAACCGTCAATGCGGACAAAATGCCTTATCTCTCGAGTTCTTTTTCTGGACATCTATGTGATCCAAAGAAAACCCCATACAATTTCGTTTATGGCACCGATTATTCTACTAATGCTCGAGCTGCCATCACTTATTGGTTTGAAGAGGTCTGGAAAAAGGATCCTAAATGGAAGGCCGAAAGAGAAAAGGGAGGCAAACCTCGTTTCGTATGTTTTTATTCCTGGCCCACCCCTTATTCCAGTGCTCCTATAAAGGCGATTAAAGACCAAGCCACTTTATTAGGGTTTGAAATCGGTCCGGACCAGGATGTTCCTCTAACCGCACTGGATACAAAAAGCCAAGTATTAAAAGCAAAAGAATTTAAGCCTCATCTCGTATGGCATGGAAATACCACCATGTCTGTGGCTACCGCGATTAAAGATGCCTATGCATTAGGACTGGGAGCCGACCACATCGTCAACAACTGGGGGTTTGATGAAGACCTTCCAAAACTGGCAGGACCGGCTGCAGAAGGAGTGATAGCTCCTGCGGTAACGGCCTTTTTTGTTGAAGATTTTCCCGCCAAAAAGAAGATATTAGAGTATATTAAGAAGGTAAACCCTGGATTTCCGGCTGAGGCAAGACAGATTAGAACGGTTCAAGGTTGGGCTAAAGTGGCTATGGCAGTAGAGGTATTAAGAATGGCGGATAAGGCAGGAAAATTGAATGGTCCTGGGATTAAAGAAACTTTTGAATCTCTGAGAAATCATCCTATGCTTCAAGAATTTGGAGGACAGTTAGTCACCATTACCCCTACTGACCATCGTTACAGTGGTGTTGTGAATATTGGAAGAATCATTCAAGGGAAACCTAAAACCGTCGCCAAGATTGATATGAAATCTAAGTTTGCTGACAAATGGGCTTCTTGGCTGGGATGGTAAAGGAGGATAAACCTTGGAACAATCATCAGAGATTATTTTGAAGCTCAATAACATTGAGGTCATGTATCACGAGGTTATCCTGGTCCTCAAGGGCGTTTCTATTGACGTTCCCAAAGGAGGGATTGTTGCCCTCCTGGGCGCCAATGGGGCAGGAAAATCAACGACCCTGAAGTCCATCTCAGGGCTTTTGAAGCACGAGGATGGGGAAGTCACCGATGGGTCTATCGAATTTATGGGAGAACAGATCCATCATCTCTCTGCAGAAGAGATAGCCAAGAGGGGGATTATTCAGATCATTGAAGGTCGGAGGGTCTTTGAGCATCTCACTGTGGAGGAGAATCTTCGGGTTGGGGCACACTTGAGGGGGAATGGCTCGGCCGTAAAAGAGAGGCTCGAGATGGTTTACCATTATTTCCCGAGATTGGTTGAACGAAGGAACGTGATGGCAGGTTTTATCAGTGGAGGAGAACAGCAGATGACCGTGATCGGACGAGCCCTGATGGCCCAGCCAAAACTTATGCTTCTTGATGAACCCTCGATGGGACTTGCTCCTCTCCTCATCAAAGAGATCTTTGAGATCATCACGAAATTAAATAAAGAAGAGAAAATTCCCCTCCTCTTAGTCGAGCAAAATGTAAAATTGGCCCTTACAGTAGCCCCCTATGCTTATGTCCTCGAGAACGGAAGACTGGTGATGCATGATACCTCAGAGAAGTTGAAAGAGAATCCGGATATTCGGGATTTCTATCTGGGTCTCTCTGATCTCGGTGAAAGAAAAAGTTTTCGACAGGTTAAGCATTATAAAAGAAGAAAGAGATGGCTTACCTAAATAACCATTACATCGCAACCTACAAATGACCAATGGCTCGATGAGTATTGATAATTTTGTCATGACCCCTTAACAATGAAAATTGATTTTTAATAAAAAGGAGGTTCCCTATGCGTAAACTACTCATTATATTAACTATGATTTCTCTGGCGGTATGGGGATTGAC
>JBDOIB010000313.1:0-6113 GCA_041082155.1 Thermodesulfobacteriota bacterium
CGGGCACTTAATCCAAAACGATCAATGGCCATCTCCAGAAGCTTCTGGCTTGTCTCATCAATCTCGCAGAATTTTTTGATGTGACGATTGGTCATCTGAGCATTACAGTAAATCTTCATTCACTTGAATCGAGTGAGTTGAATTTTCCGGGCCGCATCGACCCTCTTTTTGATCTCTCGTGAGGATTCTCCAGGGTCTCGGCTCACCAAATCTCGATATTTTACGGCTGGGACTTCAATATGGATATCAATTCGATCCATCAAGGGGCCGGAGATCTTAGAGCGATAACGCTGAATTTGAGGAATGGTGCAGGTGCACTCATTATTTGGATCAGCATAATATCCACAGGGACAGGGATTCATGGCAGCAACCAGCATAAACCGTGCTGGGTAGGTAAGAGAGGTTGCAGCCCTTGAGATGGTGACTTTTTCTTCTTCGAGGGGCTGGCGCATCACCTCCAGGACATTCTTCTTAAATTCTGGAAGTTCGTCTAAGAAAAGCACTCCGTTATGGGCGAGAGAGACTTCTCCTGGCTTTGGAATCTGACCCCCTCCAATGAGACCTGCATCCGAAATGGTGTGATGAGGATTTCGAAAGGGGCGGGTGACGATAAGGGAATGGTCAGGTGGAATCAATCCCATCACGCTGTGAATCTTTGTGGTCTCCAGACTCTCTTCAAAGTTCATATCAGGAAGGATGGTGGGAAGTCTTTTGGCAAGCATCGTTTTTCCAGAACCCGGAGGCCCAATCATAATCACATTATGACCCCCTGCCGCTGCCACCTCGAGGCATCGCTTCACATGTTCCTGTCCCCTCACTTCATTAAAATCAACCGGGTAATTGGGTTCCGTTCGAAAGAGTCCCTCAAGATCAACTTCCACGGAGTCAATATGAAGCGTCCCGTTTAAGAATTCAACACAGTCCGAAAGAGTATCCAGAGGGAGTATCTCAATTCCTTTGACCACCGCAGCCTCTCTTGCATTACCTCTTGGAAGAAGGATGCCCTTGAGACCCGAATCTCGGGCAGCCACCGCTATGGGAAGCGTCCCTTTGATAGGTTTGACCTGGCCATCAAGGGAGAGTTCGCCCAGGATAAAGTATTGGCTCAGTTTTTCTTTTTTTACGACTTCAGTGGCAGCAAGAATACCGATAGCCATAGGAAGGTCAAAGGCAGCGCCTTCTTTTTTAATATCTGCGGGTGCAAGATTGACGGTAATTCGACGGGAGGGAAACTCATAGCCACAGTTTTTGATTGCAGCCTTGACTCGATCTTTGGATTCCTTGACAGCTCCCTCCGGAAGACCAACCGTAGCAAAGGCAGGAAGACCCGAGGCAATATCGACCTCTACTTCCACCACATAGGCATCGATACCAAATAGGGAGCTGCTGAGAACCCGTGCGAGCATTGGACTAACTTATATCAAATCCAAGAAGGAGATACAAGAGAAAATTTATGACTTTTTCTTTTTCGGTTTCTGGTTTCTTTCGTAAATAATTCTTAGTCCTTCGAGAGTAAGAAATTCATCCACTTCTTCAATCGATTTGGATTCCTTTGAGATCAGATTGGCCAACCCCCCGGTTGCAATCACACGGGGATTGGACCCCATTTCCTTCTTCATGCGCCTCACAATCTCATCCACCAGCCCTACGTATCCGAAGAAGATCCCCGATTGCATACTCTGAATTGTATTTTTCCCAATCACATTTTTGGGTTTCAAGATTTCGATTCTGGGCAGTTTAGAAGCTCGTTGAAAAAGGGCCTCTGCGGAGATGCCAATTCCAGGAGCAATGGCCCCTCCTAAGTATTCCCCCCTTGAGGAGACCGCATCAAAGGTGGTGGCGGTTCCAAAATCGACTACAATCACACTCTTTTTATAGCGTTCATAGGCAGCCACCGCATTGACGATTCGATCAGCTCCCACTTCCTGTGGATGATCGTATAGGATCCTCATTCCGGTCTCAATTTCGGGCCCCACAATTAAAGGTTTCACATGGAAGTATTTTTCTGCCATTTCCTGAATCCTTTCAAGAACTGGGGGAACCACACAAGAGATGATCAGGCCTTTAAATTCATTCATAGAGAGGTGATCAAACTGAAAGAGTTCGCGAAAAAGGATTCCCCATTCATCAGCCGTCTTTTCCCTTTCCGTTCCCAGCCGCCAGTGATCGACCAGAACCTTCTGGTCATAAACCCCCAATACGGTATTGGTATTGCCTATATCAATCACTAAAAGCATAGAACCTCCTTCCTCCCTTCATTCAAGGTATTCAATATCTCCCGCAACGATTCGCCTTCGTTCTCCTTTTCTGAGTCTTAGAATCAAGGCCCCTTCGGAGTCCACATCCACTGCCCTCCCTGTTAAACTCTGACCAAAGGAGGTGACACGAATCGTTCTCCCTTTGATTTTTGACTTCTCCCTCCAAACCTTCAAGACCCTCTCCCCTCCTTCCTTCAAGAAAATCTCATACCATTCTTCTAAAGCCTTTAAGAGGAGCTGAAGAAATTCTTTCCTTGAGACCGATTCTCCTTTTTCTATCTTTAGGGAAGTTGCAAGGCGACGAATCTCTCTGGGGAGTTGTTTTTCCGCCATATTGAGGTTAATCCCTATTCCGAGGATGATGAAGTCAATTCGATCTCCTTCGGAGCGAATCTCGTTCAGAAGACCAGCGACTTTTCGATTTCTCAATAGAATATCATTGGGCCATTTGATCAAAGGGTTAAGGCCGGAATATTTTTCTATCGCCTCTGCAGTGGCTACAGCAGCCATCAAGGTCAGAAGAGAGGCCTGATGAGGTGGAATATTGGGCCTAAGGATCACCGAGAGATAGAGATTGAGGAAGGGGGGGGAATACCATTTCCTTCCCAGTCTTCCTCTTCCCCTCTTTTGGGATTCAGCGATTACAATTTCTCCTTCCTTCGCCCCTTTTAAGGCTAACTCATAGGCTTTTGAATTGGTGGACTCAATTCTCTGAAAATAATGAATTCTTCTTCCCATCCATCGAGTTTGAAGATTTAATTTGATCTCAAAAGGAAGGAGAAGATCCGGAGATCGAATTAGACGATATCCCGATCGGGTGGAAGCCTCAATCTCATACCCTAACGATTGGAGGTCTCTAATTCGCTTCCATACAGAAGTTCGGCTTACTCCCAAAAGATGAGCAATTTCTTGTCCAGAGATAGGGTGAGATTGGGATTTTTTGAGGAGTTTGAGAATCTTCTCTGTGGCTTCCTGTGCTTGGATGGACATTTCCTGGGAGTCTCTTACCCAATGGCTTTATCGTAACGACTGAATTGCATTGAAAACGTTCCTCGTCCTTGGGTGAGGGATCTCAAATCGGTTGAATATCCAAACATTTTCGTCAGAGGTGAGATAGCTTTAATAAACACCACTTTTCCCTTGGGAGTAATGGTTTCGACAGAGCTCTTTCTCGCCTTTAAATCTCCGATCACCTCTCCCATAAATTCTTCAGGAACGATGATATTGACTTCCATCATTGGTTCCAACAGAACAGGATGAGCCTTTCGACATCCTTCTTGTAGAGCATGGGAGGCAGCAATTTTGAGGGCGAGGGGAGAAGGGTGATTAGGGTCAGTTTCTGCCTTCATCAAGGTGACCTTCAGGTCGGTCAGAGGGTACCCCATAATGACCCCCACCGTAGCCCCTTCCCTCACTCCCTCCTCAATCGCTGAAAGCGCCCCTGGAAAGAGACTCTCTGCAGGGAGTTCTGAATAAAATTCGATTCCTTTCCCTCGACCATTAGGAGAGATCCTTAAATGAACTTCGCCGAGGTGTTTCACATCCTCTATCTCCTTAACAAATCGATAGAAGGCCTCAGCTTCCTTTTCGACCGTTTCACGATAGACGACCTGAGGTTTTCCAACATTTACCTCTAAATGATAATCCGTGAGAAGACGGTGAACCAAAACTTCAAGATGGAGCTCTCCCATCCCGGAGATAATCGTTTGCCCCGTGTCTTCGTCTAATTTAAACTGGAAGGTGGGATCCTCCTCACTTAACTTTTCCAGGGATTGGGTGAGTTTGTCCTGGTCTCTCCCCGTTTTAGGTTCCACCGCAACAGACATGACAGGTTTATAGAAGTCAATAGGTTCGAGTAAAATCGGATGATTTCGATCACAGAGAGTATCTCCTGTAATCGCTTCTTTTAAACCCATGACAGCCACAATCTCACCCGTTTTTGCCTCCTCTATTCTTGTCCTTTGGTTAGCATGCATCTCGAAGATTCGAGAGATCTTTTCCATCTTCTTGATTCGTGGATTAAATACTTCCATTCCAACCTTCAGCACCCCCGAATAAATTCGAAGATACACTAATTTTCTTCCCTCATCCATCATGACCTTAAAAGCCAGAGCCGTTAAGGGCTGCTCATCCTTTGGGAATCTTTTTTCGTCCTCTCCGGTCAAAGGATTTTTCCCTACGACTGGAGGGACATCAAGAGGAGAGGGAAGGTAGTCCACAATGGCATCGATTAAAGGTTGAATTCCCTGGTTCCGCAAAGCCGCTCCACATAAGACAGGGACAGCCTGGAGAGCAAGTGTAGCCTTCCTTAGGGTCCTTTTAATATCGGATTCCGAGATTTCTTCCCCACCGAGATATTTCTCCATTATAAAATCGTCCAATTCAGCCAATGATTCAATCATTTTGGAACGAGATTGAGAGGCCTCTTCTTCCAACTCCTTTGGGATGGTGATTTCTTTAAATTCTGTTCCTAAGCTATATTCATCCCAAACGATTCCTTTGTTTCGAATAAGATCCACAACCCCCCAAAATCGGTCTTCTGAACCCATGGGGATCTGAATGGGAATAGGGTTGGCTCCAAGTCGATCTATCATCATCTTCACGGTCCCCCAAAAATCGGCTCCCAATCGATCCATTTTATTCACAAAAGCCAATTTGGGGACACGATATTTATCGGCTTGATGCCAAACCGTTTCGGACTGGGGTTCCACTCCTTCCACAGCACTAAAGATGGCGATCGCTCCGTCAAGTACTCTCAGAGAACGTTCTACCTCGATGGTGAAATCCACATGACCGGGGGTATCGATGATGTGGATAAAGTTTCCTTTCCATTCTACAGAGGTGACCGCAGAGGTAATGGTAATTCCTCTTTCTTGCTCTAATGGCATCCAGTCCATTACCGTCGTTCCTTCGTCCACCTCTCCCATTCGATGAATTTTTTTTGTATAGAAAAGGACCCTCTCGGTGACAGTGGTCTTCCCCGCATCGATGTGGGCCATAAATCCAATATTTCTTGTTTTTGCCAGCCTTTTTTCTCCAGCCATCTTTTTGCCACTCGTTTAATATATATCTTGGCAATATTAAGGAGAATCTCAATAAATGTCAAATGTTTCTATTTTATGAAAAATTAAAGAAAGAAAAAGACCAAAAAAAATTTTTTTTAATGCGAAACTTGACATTTATTTTTTTTTCTGTTAATTTAATTAAGTTCTGAATTTATTGCTCTATATTCCGCATATGTAACTCATTGATTTCCCATTCTTTTTCTTTGTCAGGAGGAGCTTGAATAATCATTAAATAATATTTTTCAATTGGAGAGGTTCCCGAGCGGCCAAAGGGGACAGACTGTAAATCTGTTGGCGATGCCTTCGGAGGTTCGAATCCTCCCCTCTCCACCAGTTAATGGATTGAGAAATTTTAATTATTATATAATAATATATTAAGGATAAAAAGCGGGAGTAGCTCAGTTGGTAGAGCATCAGCCTTCCAAGCTGAGGGTCGCGGGTTCGATCCCCGTTTCCCGCTCCATTTAGAATGAATAGAGTTTGAATAATTTAAAATAATTAACCTGTCTATTAGAATGACAGGTTTTTTCTTTCTCCCTGTGGCCCACGTAGCTCAGTTGGTAGAGCACATCCTTGGTAAGGATGAGGTCACCAGTTCAATCCTGGTCGTGGGCTCCAGAGAGGTAAAAATTCTACCAAAAGAAAGAAGGAGGGTTTGAGTTATGGCTAAGCCGAGGTTTGAGAGGACGAAGCCGCATGTGAATGTGGGGACGATTGGGCATGTGGATCATGGGAAGACGACGTTGACTTCAGCGATAACGAAGGTGTTGGCCTCCAGGGGGTTAGCGCA
>JBDOIB010000340.1:0-10649 GCA_041082155.1 Thermodesulfobacteriota bacterium
TATTTAACACATTACCATATTAAGTGGGGATTTTCAATTCAGTAACTATCTCCGTTCCGGTATTAAGTTATACGATTTCTCTTGAAAATTCTTTTTGACGCTCTTGCCAATAAGCATCCCATTTTCTATTAGGGTTCTGAACTCTCAAGTTTTAATAGGGACTCCTTATTTTTTAAAAATTTCTGATATTGGACTCGTAAACCCTCTTTAAAAACAATTGGTAACATCAGTGCTGCATCCTTACTATTGACAGAAAAGAATAAAATCGTTAGGTTAAAAGAATCTATATTAAGGAAAGGAGCTTTCAAATGAATCGAACGGGGATTGTGAAAGATGAGCGATATCTGGAACATAGGATGGATCCCGGGCATCCAGAAAGTCCCGAGCGGTTGAAGGTCATCTATCAGATGCTTGAAGATCCAGAGATGAAGGGGATTGTCCAGGAAGTGAAGCCAAGATTTGCCACTCGTGAAGAATTAGAGTTAAATCATACTCCCAAATATATTGATCTTATAGCAAGCACAGCTGGAAAACCATATTACCGACTCGATATGGATACCTCCACTTGTGCCAAATCCTATGAGACAGCCCTCCTTGCCGTAGGCGGATTGCTGGAGTTGATTAAAGCCGTGATGGAGGGGAGATTAAAAAACGGATTTGCTTTGATCAGACCTCCGGGGCATCATGCTGAACGAGATCGAGCGATGGGTTTCTGTCTTTTCAACAATGTGGCCATCGGAGCTTATGATGCGATAAAGAGATTCTCTCTGGAGAGAATTCTGATTGTGGACTGGGATGTTCATCATGGAAATGGAACCCAGAATTCCTTTTATGAAGACCCGAGAGTCCTATACTTTTCTACTCATCGCTATGGCTTTTTCTATCCTGGTACTGGGTCTGCGACAGAAGTAGGGAGGGGGAGGGGCACGGGTTTCACGGTCAATGTCCCTCTTTCCACAGGGGCTGGGGATTCAGATTATGGGAATATTTTTGAGAAGATTCTTAAACCGATTGCCTTAGAGTATCAACCTCAGCTCATTCTGGTTTCAGCAGGTTTCGATATTCACTTTGATGATCCTCTGGGAGGAATGAAAGTGACAGAGGCAGGGTTTGCCCGAATGACTCAGATTCTAATGGAGATCGCTGAAAAGACTGCCCAAGGAAGAGTGGTGATCACCCTCGAAGGGGGATATGATGTCAATGGTCAAGGAAGATCGGTAAAAGCCGTATTAAAAGAGCTCGCTCAGGTCTCCCCGATCAATAAGAATGAGCTCATCGAAATGGAGAAAAAGGATTATCCCCGAATCGAACGATTTCTTGGGCAGATTATAGAGATCCAGAAGAAATATTGGAAAAGCCTTTAACCTTCTTGAGCTTTTACGGTGTTGACCAATTCCTTCAATTCCTTCCCCACTTTAAAGAAGGGAAGTTTTTTGGGGGGAACGTCAACCACCTCTCCTGTTTTGGGATTTCTACCTTTATATCCTCCATAATTTCTCACTACAAAACTTCCAAACCCTCTAATCTCGATTCGCTCTCCCCTCTGAAGACTTTCCTTCATTTTGTTAAAGAGGGTGTCCACAATAACCTTCGCTACCTTCTGAGTTACATTCGTCCTTTCTGAAACCTTTGTAATGAGATCCGCTTTATTCATAATTCCTCCCTTTTCCCTTCTTCTTCGCCGCCTTTTTTCCTTATCTCGAAAGGGGGATAGAAAGGGATATCAAGCACTCAAAGTAGATTCTGGCGAATATATTGAACCGCATTCCTAAAAAAGGCCACTCCCATTCCCTCTTCGGGAAGTTCCTCACGTGTCCATCGAGGATGATTGGTGCGATGAAGATAAGCTTCTGGGTGTGGCATCAGTCCCATTAAGCGTCCACTCTCATCGCAAAGACCTGCCACAGCCTCAATCGATCCATTTGGGTTTAAAGGATAATCCATGACAGGCTTCTCGTAGGATTCATCGGAATACTGGAGCACAATTAAATTTCTTCTTTTTATTTCTTTGAGCGTTTCTTCATCTTTGGGAATAAACTTCCCTTCTCCATGGCGAACAGGCAGATAAATTCCTCGTAATCCTTTAGTAAAAATTGAAGGAGCTTCTGGGTTGACCTTTAAATAGACCCATCGATCTTCAAACCTTCCCGAGTCATTAAAGGTGAGGGTCACCTCCTGCTTTCCATCACCTCCTTCCAAATTTGGAATGAGTCCCAATTTCACCATTAATTGAAATCCATTACAGACCCCCAGGATGAGTTTTCCCGCGCGAATGAATCGAATAAATTGATCATAAAGTCTCTCCGTATCTTTGAGGACCTTAGCGTATCGGATCCGATTGGCCCCGGCTTTGGCGGCCCCCAAATCATCTCCATCCAGAAATCCTCCCGGAAGATTGAGAAAATGATAATCATCCAATCTCTTGTCTCCGTAAATCAGCTCATTAATATGGACAATCTCCACCACATCAGAGCCACCTAATCGACAGGCATAGGCCATCTCGACCTCACAATTAATCCCATACCCTGTGAGGACAATCGATCGAACTTCTTTCATATGACCAAACTCTCAATACTTGGATTAATTGTCTTTTAGGACATTAAACTTTTTACCAAATGATTGAACTTCTTTTCAAAACCTATTCTATTTTTATTTGCCGTTCCAGCAAGAAGGAGGTCTTCTCCGGACTTCTTTGGAATTCTGATCCAGATTCTCTGATGGGAAAAGAAGAACGAAAGGATGAGACCAAAGACCATGAGCCCGCATCCAATCCATACGATCCAGACCCCTGGGTCTTTAGTGACCTGAAGCCCTGTGTACTCTTTGGTGGTAACATGTTCTAAGGTAAAGAGGAGATCCCCATCCACTTCTTTCGGATTCAATTTTGTGTTCTCTTTCAATAGCCAGAAGAGCTTGGGTTCTTGGCCCATTCTAAAGAGGGCCATTTGAACCCCTTCTCCAAAGTGATGAATCTCGGGTACATACCTTAATACCCTGAAGAAAGCATTTGATTCGGGTAGGGGAACATTCTCTCCTTCCCATGCGGTGATGATTCTCTTTTCCTTATCTCCTTTCTTTTGAACTCCTAAATGGATATGATGAGCAGTGCCATAGCTCGACTGATAAAAGGATAATCCTTTATAATGAAGAGGGTGATTCACCTTGATCGTCTTTTTCAAAACCTCTTTTTCATTCTCGATGATCGTTAAGACACTTGAATATTCTCTCACATGCTTTTCTAACTGGGGAAGATCATAGTAAAGGATATTGAACTCATCACATCGTATGGAGAAATCAATGGGTTTTGGGATTTCCCGGTCTCTCTCTCTTAAATAAATCTGATTTACAGTTTCACCCTCAAAAATATTGACAAAACCTCTAAACCCATAGATTGAACCTATTAAACCTCCCGTGAGGATGATGAGTACACTCAGATGGGTAATGTAGACGCCTAATCTCGAAAACTTCCCTTTTTCTCCATAATAGAAAATAAAAGATGGAGAATCCATCTGGGAGGGTCTTCTGAACCATTTTTTAAGCAGGGGATAGATCTCCTCAACCTTCTTTTTAGACTGAACTTTGGCTATAAAAGGAAGGGTTTGAACAAAGGCGTCTTCTAATAGGATCTGTCTTTTTTTAAAAATTTGATTCCAGAGAGAAGGTAAACGGTGAATCGAGCAACTCATTAGATTTACGGAGAGAAGCAGAAGGATGGTGCTAAACCACCAGGAATGATACATATCAAAGAGATCAAAAAAATTCAGTAGATTATATAGGTTAGGGCCATAGCGCTGAATATATTCCATCGTTGGAGCATTCTGAGGGATGATGGTGCCGATGATAGAAAGGATAGCAAGAAAGATGAGAAGAAAGATAGTGAGTTTAACAGAACGAAAGAAATCATAAATAAAATCAAGAAGTCTCAATTCTTTTTTTTCAGAAACTTTGGCGTCGATTTTTTTCATCAATTTCCTTAATATAAATAAAAATGTCTTCCCAAACTCTATAAATGGCTGGAAGGGAATAGCAGGTAACTTATTGAAAAACTTAACATATATTGTAATTTATTGTCAATCTTATCTCTTTTTGCTCGAGCATCCCATCCAAATTTATGGAAGAAGGATAAAAAAAAGGTAGTCTATGGTTAGAAAGACTACCTTTTAAAATATTTGAGGAGCCAATCTTATTTTACTTTTTCGCCTTTACATGGCATTGAGTACATCCGGTTGGACCGGCAGGTTTATTGGCCTTCTTAGCCTCTTCATGGCATCCCTTACAATCCTTATGATAGGCATCTTTCGCACTCAGGGTTTTTCCCTCTGCTTTGGCTTTGTGGCAATCTTTACAGAGTTTGCCACTGGTTTCGCCTTTTTTCCAGGTATGGTGGCATTTTAAACAATCAATTTTTAAAGTCTCTGCATGTTTCTTATGGGTGAAGGTGACCTTCCCATACGGAGGATTATATTCCACCACATCCTTGGCGAAGATGCCTGTAACGGCCATGAGGGATAGCAGGAAACCCGCCAAAATCCCCATGCAGATCAAGCCTTTCTTCATCCTTTCTTCACCTCCTCTCTATTTTAGATTAATTTCCTGATTATTTAGACTCAAAAAGTCTAACAAAAATTCAATCTTTGTCAAGAAAAAAATAAAAAATTTTGTAATCCATCATTAAAGGGTGGAAATCGTTTTGGCCTCACAGGGATATTTCAGAAACCCTTGGAACGCGGATAAATACACCTTTCAGGTTTATTTTCCTCTCATGAGTGAAGGATTACAAAATTTTTTGATTAGGGATGGCGTCTATTTTAGGCTTGAAATTGGAAAAAGATTGCGGTAAGTTATTGCTCAAGGAGGTGATTTTATGCCAATCTCTGCCTATGTCTTTATTGAATGCACGGCAGGAGCTGCCAGGGATGTGGCCAAAGAGGCCACAAAAATCTCTGGAGTAAAAAGAGCCAATGCCACCACGGGTCCCTATGATGTTATTGCCTTAGTGGAGGCTCCGGACATCAATATCTTGGGTGATTTCATTGTGACCAAGATTCAGGCCCTCCCTGGAGTATTAAGAACACAGACCAACGTGATTGTAGATTAGGCCATAAAATGATCATTCTGATGGACTCTTGGAGAGATTCTAAATTCTAATGGAAAGGGGTGAGATCATGGGAAGTGTGGTCAAAAAGAGAAGAAAAAAGATGCGGAAACACAAACATAAAAAGATGCTTGATCGGGATCGTCATAAGAAAAAGAAATAAGATGGATTCATGCGTCGAAATACCATCCACTTTATTCTCTTCATCCTGACCATTGCCTCCACTTGGCTTACCGGAGGAATAAGTTATTCCATAACAATTATGCTTATCCTTCTGGGACATGAAATGGGACACTATTTCATGTCCCGAAGGCATGGCATGAGAGCCACTCTTCCTTTCTTTTTACCCTTTCCTCTTTCTCCTTTTGGTACTCTTGGGGCGGTGATCCGAATGGAGAGCACAGTGACCTCTCGAAAGGCTCTCTTTGATACAGGGGTTGCGGGTCCTCTCATGAGCCTCATTTTGAGCATCCCCGCTATTGCCATCGGTCTTAAGCTCTCAGTACTTATTCCAACATCTCATATAAAAGAAGGGACCATCCGTTTAGCTGATCCATTTCTTTTTTCTTTCATTCAACGACTCGTGTTGGGAGAAATTCCTGAGAATTTTGACGTCATGCTCCATCCCATTGGGTATGCGGGCTGGGTGGGGCTCTTTGTAACGGCCCTTAATCTTTTTCCTGTGGGGCAGTTAGATGGGGGACATATTGCCTATGCCCTTTTTGGAAGGAAAAGTCGGATCATATTTACCATAGCCATTGCAGCCATGGCCTTCATTACCATCTTTTATAATCCAGGATGGATCCTTATGCTTATCTTAATGATTCTTTTCGGATTCAAGCATCCTACTCCTCTCGATGACTATACCCCTCTTGATGGAAAGAGAAAATGGATAGGAGGGCTCATGTTTCTCACCTTCCTCCTCTCTTTTACCCCTGCCCCTTTTCCTCAATTTGTGGAAGAGATCAAAAAGAGTTTCGGATGGTTTTGACCGAATCTATCTGGATCGATGGGACCACTTTAAGAGCTCATTGAGAGAGAGGGTATTGAGAAGATCCCGAGACTCTAACCATCCCCTTCGAGCGACGGCTACACCCAGACTCATCATCCACATCTGGTCCAGATGGTGGGCATCTGTCCCGATGGCCAATGGAATTCCCATTTCCTTCGCCTTTCGACAATGGAGATCGTCGAGATCCAGACGTTCAAAATAGGCGTTGATCTCTAAGGCTTTCCCAAAGTGTTTAGCCGCTTTCATAATCTCCTCTATATCTACTTCATAAGCCTCTCTTGCCCCTAACAGTCTCCCGGAAGGATGCGCGAGGGCATGGACATAAGGATTCATTAAAGCCTTGATGATTCTTTTGGTCATCTTCTCCTTGCCTTGTTTAAATCCACTGTGAATGGCTGCCACGACCCAATCCAGTCTCTTTAAAACATGATCGGACAGATCCAATCTCCCGTCTCCGAGGATATCCACCTCTATTCCTTTAAGAACCTTAAACCCTTTCATTTTTTCATTGATTCGGTCGATCTCTTCCATCTGTTTCATCAATCGTGATTCATCAAGGCCATGGGTAATCTTTAAAGACTTCGAATGGTCACAAATCGCTATATATTGATAACCCCTTTTTTGGGCCGCTTGAGCGATCTCTTCGATGGAGGAAGTTCCATCACTCCATTTGGAGTGGACATGGAGATCCCCTTTGATGTCTGATTCTTTTACAAGAACGGGTAGAGATCTTTTCTGCGCGGCTTCAATCTCGCCACGATCCTCTCGAAGTTCGGGCTCTATCCACATCATCCCAAGGGCTTTGTAGACATCCTCTTCTTCTCTCCCTCCAATCTTCTTATCCCCTTTAAACACGCCGTATTCATTGATCTTAATCCCTTTTCCCTTGGCAATCCCTCTGAGGTGGATGTTATGGGCTTTGGATCCTGTAAAATATTGGAGGGCTGCTCCATAGGAATCCTCATCGACCACTCGAAGATCGATCTGGAGCCCACCCTCTACAATCACGGAGGCCTTCGTTTCTCCTGAGGCCAGAATCTGCTTCACCTCAGGAAGGTGAGTAAAGGCCTCTATGATTTTCTCATGTTTTGGACCTGTCGCTAAGATATCAATATCTCCTATATTCTCCTTCATCCTTCGGAGGGAACCTGCCCATTCAATCTTCTCAGAACCTGTTTCTTTCCTTAAGGCCTCAACAATTCTTTTGGCCACCGGAAAGGCCATCCCAAGATTCATTCTCCCCTTGCTCTGTTTCAAAAGCTCAATTCCTCTTTTGATATTCTCGGCCTTCTTTTCCCCCATCCCGGGAAGATCGATGAGAGAGCCCTCTTCTAAGGCTTTCTCTAATTCTGAGAGATTCTTGATCCCCCGTTCTTTATAGATGAGGGATAGAGTTTTCGGTCCCATTCCCGGGATCTCCATCATGGCGATCAACTCATCGGAGACCCCTCGCCTGACCTCTTCGAACTTTGCGATCCTTCCTGTCTTTAGGTACTCTTCCACCTTTTGAGCCATTCCTTCGCCGATTCCAGGAATCTTTTTGAGTTCTCCCTTTTTGGCAATCTCCTCAATGTCTTGGGTTAGGTCTCCCAGGATTCTTGAGGCCTTTCGGTAAGCACTGATCTTGAATGGATTTTCACCCTTGAATTCGAGGATATCCGCCATTTTATTAAATAGGTCGGCAAGCTCCTTATTCTTCATCTCTTTCACCCCTTTTAAAAGAGAGTTTCTCCGCTTTTTCCCGACCCTTGGCTTGAGAAAGGAAGGCAGAAGGAACGAAGGTAGTCCCTCAAACAGATCCGGAAGTTTTCGACCACCTCTTTTTTACTGTTGACAATATAGAGGCGATGACGGACATGGAAGAGTTCCTCAATCAATCTCTCAACAGGATAGAGCGTGTCAGACTCCTTTCCATATCTTTGGCGAAGCTCTTCCTCGACCATCACCACCAATTTATCTTTCATCCTCAGTTGGGTATCATTAAAAAGAATGGCTATATCCGGCAAAAGATCTTCCACCCTTGAGAAGAAAGTACTCACCTCTCCGCTCTCTATGCCCCTGGGAGGGGAGGATTTTACTTCCACATAGACCAGTCTCTGGTTCCATGAGGCGATGACATCATAATCGCCTCCGGAGCGTGTCTTTTTAATGCTCACATTATAAAGGGCTGGAGATAAGAATTCTTCTCGAAACATCTCGGCAATAAACCATTCCAGGGTTGGGCCAAAGCTATAGAGGGGAGAGACCACCGTCCGGTACCTCTCTCGGCCTTCCTTTTTGATGACCCCTATCCCCAATAAAAAATCACAATATTCCCTCACCACCTTTGCCGAACAGTAGTGGGTAAGGTTTTCTATTGAGAACCCCTCATGGAATTTGATCATATCCCGGATCACCAGACGGAAAGAGTATCTTTTCATCATTTCAAAAAATTGAGTTTTATGGGACTGGGGTAGAGTGATAGGAAAGAAGAGTTGATCGGTAGGATTCTTACGAAAAACCTCGATCCCTCTCATTTTGAGTAATCCTTCTGGCTGAAAGGAAGGGTTTAAGGAGGATATTTTAAGGGAATGAACTTCTCGGTGAAGTTCCCTGATCTTTTTACTAAGTGAATCAATCTTTTTTAGAATGGCTTTAGAGGTCAATTAGAATCCTCGATAAAGATGGAAACTTCTGGCCATCTGAATGGCCTCCAGATACTCCTTATGGGTGATCCTTCGGTTAATTTCAGGATACTCATAGGCGCGATACTCGGGTCGGTATTGAGCCATGATATTCACATAGGAATGGATAGAGATCTCCTGAGCGATGAATTTAAGCACGGCTTCCGAAGAAGCGACCCCATTGGGCATCACCAAATGCCGGATCAACAATCCCCTCTCAGCAATTCCAATTGAATTCATTTTGAGATCACCGACCTGTCGGTGCATTTCCTTGAGAACCTCTCGAACCACCTCCGGATAATCCGGTGCCTTCGAATATCTCTCTGAATACTTCCCGTCCATAAATTTTATATCCGGCATGTAAATATCTACAATCCCATCCAGGAGTTTGATTACTTCAAGAGACTCATATCCAGAACAGTTATAGACGATGGGGAGACGAAGCCCCATTTCAATCGCCTCTGGCAGGGAGGAGATGATCTGGGGAGCATAATGGGTGGGGGTCACAAAATTGATATTATGGCATCCCATCTCCTGAAGTCGAATCATGGTTCGGGCAAGATCCGAAGGGGTAATCTGGGTTCCTTGACCTTGATGACTGATATCATAGTTCTGGCAGAAGATACATCTCAGATTGCAATGGGTCAGAAAGATCGTTCCAGACCCATGGCGCCCCACTAACGGAGGTTCTTCTCCGAAGTGAGGGAAGGCACTTGAGATCATCAGCTCTGAAGAGGCTCTGCAATAGCCTATTTCCCCATGGAATCGATTTACTCGACAGGCCCTGGGACAGAGTCGGCACTCTTTGAGAAATTCAAGGAGAAGGGCAATTCTTTTTTCAAGTTCTCCTTTCTCATGAAGTTCAATATAGGAAGGAATGAAGGCCATCAATCTCTCCTTTTTGAGAGATGATTTCATCTTTAATAATTTATCACAAAATCCAATGAAATACTAATTCTCTCTCGGGGGTTCTAATCACTTATCGGATTCTTTCATCTCTGGAGATTGGGGGTGAGCAATTCTTTAAATCTTAAAGATAACCCTAAAGGGTTTGGTAGACTGTAAATACCTTTTTGGTAAAGTGATGGGGTATTCTCTTTTTACTTTCCATAAGCTCTTTTACATAGGAAGGGCCATAATTATAGGCGGTAAGGGCAATCCTTATATCACTGAAATCGGATAAAAGTTGGGAAAAATAATGGATCCCCATTTTGATATTCAGATGGGGATTAAAGAGGGTCAGATCCCCTTTCCATTCAATCCCCAGGTCCTTTGCAATAGACTCCGCGACATAGGGCATTAACTGCATCAGCCCTTTTGCCCCCTTTTCAGACACTGATCGGTTCTGAAATGAACTCTCAATGGCAATGATAGCCAAGATGAATTTTGGATCATGGTTATAGCGGATGGACTCCAAGTATATCAATTTTGCCAATTCCCTCTGGGTCTCTTCACTCAAGTCTTTGGAATTTCTTGCTAAAACTTCTTGAATCTCTTGAATCATCTCTTCTTCCTGAATTTTCGAAGGGGGGTCGGGGAGATGAAGGGCGACAATTAAAATGAGGAGAGAGAGACATACTCGAGAGATAAAACGAAAAAAAAGGTATAATTTCTCTTTACGAGAAGAATGCGTAGGGATCTCTTCCAATGTCAGAGGATCATAAATGGCCATTCTTAAAACCTTGTAATAAGGTTTCACAAAGTTAACACAAAAACCTATCGGATGTCAATAATCCTATTAATTTTTATGAATATTTTAGATATTATGGGCTTGGAGTTAAACTTATGGAAGATAGATAAAGTCATGGAGCGTCAGCACTTGATAGAGAAAATGAGATGTTATGGTTATAAGGGTGAAGTGATTGAAAGGAGGGGACTG
>JBDOIB010000368.1:0-2666 GCA_041082155.1 Thermodesulfobacteriota bacterium
ATGGGAAAGCACTCTCTTCCCGTTCAATAGCCTCTATCCATGGATTTTCTCTGGGGGGTTGATAAAAATGTCCATGAATCACGACAAACCCCTCTTTAAGCCGTTGTTGACTTTCCATAAGGCCAATCCTTCCCTAATTATCTTATAAAAATAATTTAACTTCAAATTCCCTAATGGTTGAGCTCCCCTTTTCCTCCAATGCTCATTCCTTTATAGGGAAATACCCGAAAAGGATGAAATTTTATTCAAATTAGGCTATATTGAATAAAAGTTCAAATAAAAGGAGGGCCCTCGAATGATCCCAAAAATTAAAAAAATTCTTTATGCCACAGACCTCTCCGAAAACTCTTCTTATGCCTTTATTTATGCTGTGGATACGGCTAAAAAGCATGATGCCAAGATTGTCATTCTCCATGCCATCGAGCCCATTCCACCCTATGCAGAAGCCTATATTCCTCTGAAAGAAACGATGCAACAAAAACAAGAAGTCTTAATCAAAACCGTTAAAGGCCGTCTTGAAGAATTCTGTAAAAAGGCAGAACCCCAATTAGGAGCCTGTGTGGAACTGGTAGAAAAAATCCTGGTTCCCGTGGGTCATCCTCCCGAAGAGATTCTAAATGCCGCCAACGAAGAAAATTGTGATTTGATTGTGATGGGCACCCATGGAAAGGGTTTTTTAGCTCACACCTTCCTTGGAAGTGTTTCCGATGCGGTCCTCAGGCGCACTCGAAAACCTGTTTTTATCATTCCTCTCCCATCTGAAAAAGTAACCATGGATTGGTAAGAAGAAAATTAAATTTTCTCTTGGGGGTGTTTGGCCTCATAAATCCGTTTTTTAATCTGACCGATCTTCTGGGTTACCTGAATCTCCTTGGGACAAACCTCTGTACATTTCCAGAGAGTCTGGCACCCCCAAGCCATACTCTTATGATCAAGAAGTTCGATTCTTTCTCGAGTCCCTCCGTCCCTTGAATCAAAAAGATATCGATAGGCCCTCACCAGCGCAGCGGGTCCCACATAATCTTTCTGGATCTGATAGATCGGGCAGGAAGCCGTACAACAAGCGCATAAAATACAGCGAATCGATTCCTCTATCAATTGATGCTTGCCAGGACACTGGAGAGCTTCCCGATTAGAAGGAATTGAAGAGGCCATCAGATAGGGTTTAACGGACTGATATTTTTCAAAAAAAGGAGAAAGATCTACAATAAGATCTTTGATAACTCTGAATCCAGGGAGAGGTTCTATCAATACCTCTTCTCCTAAGTCCTTCGCCAACTTCTGGCAGGCCAGGCCACAAACCCCATTGATTCTCATCCCATCTGAACCACACACCCCATGACCGCAGGACCATCGGTAGGAAAGTGTGGGGTCTTGTTCCCATCGGATTCGATTCAAACAGTCTAGAAGTCGATCCATCGGATCCAATTGAATCTCATAAGTTTGAAAATAAGGCTGATCGTCTTTCTCTGGATCATAACGATAAATCTTTAATCGAAGATTCATTTGGTATTCCTCTTCAATAAGTTCGGATTTCTGGCTGAAACCGAGTGATCTTCACCGGTTTATATCTTATCTCTGGTCCTTTCTGGGTCTTAAATACCAGACTATGTTTTAAATAGTAACGATCGGTTCGTTGTGGAAAATCCTCTCTCCAGTGAGCCCCGCGACTCTCCTTTCTTTGGAGGGCACTAAAAAGAATCACTTCGGAAAGCTCCAGTTGGTGACCTAATTCGATGGCTTCCATCAATTCGTAATTAAACCTTTTCCCTTTATTTTTAATTTCGATTCGAGAATATCGATCTTTGAGGAGACGAATCTCGTCAAGCCCGATTTTCAATCCCCTCTCATTTCGAAAGACCGATCCATACTCCATCATGAGATTCTGCATGCTGTTTCTGAGTTCATGAGCTTTCTCATTTCCATGGGAGTGAAGGAGCGACAGGATTTGGGAAACCATTTTTTCTTTGGCCTTTCCCTGGATGGAATGATGCGAAAGATGAGGAAGGTCTTCTATCATGGCGGCTCCGCTTCGTTGCCCAAATACTAAAAGATCAAGCAACGAGTTACAACCCAGACGGTTTGCCCCATGGACCGAAACACAGGCACACTCGCCCGCAGCATAGAGTCCCTCGACCACCTCTCCCTTCTCATTTAATAAGACTCTTCCATGGAGATCCGTAGGGATTCCTCCCATGAGATAGTGACAGGTCGGTTGAACGGGAATGGGATCATAAACTGGGTCGATTCCGAGATAACGTGTCACAAAAGAGGAGATTTCCCATAGTTTCTCTCGAATGTTGTTCTCTCCAAGATGGGTGAGATCCAGAAACACATAATCTTTTCCTCCAATCCCCCTTCCCTCTCGAATCTCCATCAGGATGGCCCTTGAAACGACGTCCCTTGCGGCAAGTTCTTTCGTTCCAGGTGCATATCGCTCCATGAATCGTTCTCCCAACCGATTCCTTAAAACCCCTCCTTCCCCACGAGCAGCCTCGCTCACTAAAATTCCCAAAGGATAGAGGCCGGTGGGATGGAATTGAATAAACTCCATGTCTTCTAACGGGATCCCTAATTGATAGGCTAAGGCAAGCCCATCTCCTGTTGAGGCAAACCCGTTTGAGGTGGTTTTATAAATCCTTCCACATCCCCCGGTGGCTAGGAGG
>JBDOIB010000384.1:0-1738 GCA_041082155.1 Thermodesulfobacteriota bacterium
ACGAATGGAATACTCTCTCGCCACTCAAAGGCAGGGGGGAATTAACGTGATCCTGGGGTGGGGAAATAAGATGATCCCGACCCCCTCTAAAGGGGGGGATATAACATGATCCTCGACATCAACGAATTTCCGAGACGCAACACTAGACATCATCTTCACTACTTTTTCCTCATAAACATCTTGCTTCCATCTTTTCTTACGACTCTCATGAAATAGATCAAAAAGATATGATCCAAGTCTGTTTGAGGATCCAGAGGCCTTAATTTTCCCTTTCTCTGATAGATCTCCCCTTCCATCTCTTCAAGGAATCGTCCAATATTTATCTTTCAACGGTATACAGGATGCAGAGCTAATGAAGCAAGAGGTTTATTGAGGGAAAATGTTCATTTGGACAAGGGGATTGTTATTATTAAGAGGACAAAAACGGAAGGGATGAAAAATGAAATGGTGCAAATATGGTGCAAGAGGTGACTATGGTTATATAACTTATTGTAATTACTGGATAATTTTTATTGTTTGCAAGGTTCGAATCCCTGCACCGCCACTAATGATTTCAATAACTTAGCTCATTTTTTATGTGGTGCAGAAACCATTTTTGCACAACATGAATTTTTAAATTTAATAGTCCTTATTGTCCAAAAATCATTTAAACCAGCCTCTGACCAAATCGAAATATACTCCCTCTTTTTCAATGGAAAATTTGAACTTTCTTTTTATTTTTTATAAAATCATTTCCTATTAAATAATTTCGATAAATCGTTCAGTATAGCCTTTCATGAAAGATGGATTACAGAAATTCTTTCATATTTATACGATTTAATTCTTTTAGAAGCAACCCAGAAATAACTCTCATCTATATCGAAATTAATCCTTAAATCAATAATCAGATCCGTCTCATCTTGCCTATGAGGCTCCAAAGCGAGAAGTACTCCCACATTGTCAGCTCCAACAAAACCCGCCTCAATGTGTATTAGTCAATACTCGATCTGACACCCTCCCTCTGTGGTTCATGCCGTGACCTCGTATCCAATCATCTTCTCTCTGGTCATGGGAATGGCATCCAGAAATGTCTGCATCGGCGTCTTCCCATAACAATATCTCCCCGAATGAGGCCGCTCCTCATTATACTCTGCTTGAGCCCAGATCCAGATCCTCCTTAAGCTCCTCAATCGATCTGTAAACCTTGGTCCTGAAGGCTACCCGATAAAACTCATCCAGAGGGTGTTAGAATATTATTGTGTCTCAGGGTAAGATAATTGGAGAAGGGAGGAGATGGATGGATCAGGAGACTTTTGAACGAATCAAAGAGGAAGCCATTGAGGAGGTGCTGAAGAAACACTTTGGAAGCCTAAAACCTCAGGAGAAGATCGCCATGCATCAGCTCCTGGAGGAGCTGCTTGAGGGAATCATGAAAGGGGAACGGAAGGTCTTCCTCGAAGGGAGTCCCAACAATAAGGGCAATGGCTATTATCCCCGATCCCTCAGCACCGGTTCCTTTAAACTGGATCTCCGTGTCCCCAGGGATCGAAATGGAGAGTTTCGTCCCCATATTCTTCCCGAACCCTACAAGAGGGTCGATGATCATTATATCGATCTTCTCATGAGTCTGGTGGTCCATGGATACTCCGAGAGCCAGCTTTTGATGTCTCTTAAGGAATTGGGGCTTCCTTATTCGGTTGAGGAGATGGGAAAGATCAGGGATCATCTGATGGAGAGGCTTAATGATTTCAAAAGGAAA
>JBDOIB010000344.1:0-11236 GCA_041082155.1 Thermodesulfobacteriota bacterium
CCTACTCCCCACCCCCCGAGGTCTTTGTCTCAAAAGTCGTGAGTGAACCTCAACCAAAGAGGGTTTCGATTCAGGAAGCATTATTGAAACGTGAACCTCCCAATTCTCCCCAGTTTATAGAAAATCCAATTAACCCTTTCCCTCCTAAGCCTGAACCTACTCAATTTATCAAAATTATGGAAGAAGAGACCTGGGGGCTCTCCTCAAAGGAACCTTTCGATCCAATGGTAAAAAACAATCTTCCCATTGAAGAGCACCTCCCTATTGAAAACAGTCTCCCATTAAAAAATAACTTATTAGCGGAAAACAACCCAATACCAGAAGACAATACAGAGATAAAAGAGAGAGCCGTTAAAATTGAAAAAATTGAAGGGGAGAAAAGACCGGAGGACACCATCCCTCAATTCCCCTCATCTAAAATTATCTTCGAATCCTTCAGAGGGAACACTTTCGCAAAAAAAGAGATCGACTTGATTTATCCTCGATATGTGGAGAACCCAAAACCCATCTACCCCCGGGAAGCCAGAAGAAAAGGGTACGAAGGAGAAGTCCTTTTGAGAGTGGAAGTTCTCCCCGATGGACGGGTTGGACAAATTGAGGTCCGACGTTCCTCAGGCTATGAAATCCTTGATCGATCTGCTATCGAAACGATAAAACAATGGAGATTCACCCCTGCACAAAAAGGAGAAGAACGAATATCTTTTTGGGTCAATATTCCAATTAAATTTCAACTCCAATGAAAAAAGATACTCTTAGACATTTCCCTCATAAGAAATACTGGAACCTCTTCCTTCTAGGGCTCCTTCTCTCTCTTACATTTGGAATCCGATCGACCTTTTCTTCTTCTATCTTTATTGATGAAGTGGGAAGGAAGGTCACGCTTCCGAATCCTCCCCGGAGAATCGTTTCCCTGGCCCCCAATATTACGGAGATTCTTTTTGCTCTTGGAGCAGATGAGGACACTGTAGGAGTAACTCTGAATTGCAATTATCCTGAGAGAGTTAAAGAAAAGGTTCGCGTTGGAAATTATATTAGCCTTGATTTTGAAAGAATTCTCTCCCTTAAACCTGACCTCGTCATCGCTACCGGGGCTGGGAATACGAGGGAAACGGTGGATCGCTTAGAGAGATTGGGGATTCCGACTTATGTGGTCTTTCCCAAGAAATTTGACGACGTTCTCAAAAGTATCCTTCATATTGCCCAACTCGTCCATCGAGAAGAAAAGGCTCATTCTATTATTCAAGAGATGAAAGAACGGAGGCAGAAGGTGATAGAGAGGATAGGCTCTCTCCCTCGACCTCGGGTCTTTCTCCAGATTGGGGAGTCCCCGCTGGTCACCGTCGGAAAAGGAAGTTTCGCTGACGATCTTATTCGTCTGGCAGGAGGAGAAAATATTGCGGGAGAAGAGAGGCAGATGTATCCTCGGTTCGGAAGAGAGGAAGTTCTTCGAAGATCTCCCGAGGTGATTATTATCAGTACAATGAATCCTAAGGGAGATTACGATCGGATGAAATCTGAATGGAATCAATGGAAAGCCATCCCTGCGGTCAAGGAGGGTCGAATCCATCTCATCCATTCAGACCTTATTGATCGACCTTCTCCCAGAATCATTGAAGGTCTCGAGGAAATGGCCCGGTTCATCCATCCAGGGATTATATTCAAAGGCCCTTATAAAGAATCTAAATGAAAATCGTAACTCTAAAAAAGGTAATCACCACTTCCTTCTTTTTAACTTTCCTCCTTTTATTGGTCATTCTATTTTCCATGACTGTCGGGAGTGTAAAGATTAAACCTCTTGATACGATCTCCATCCTTTTAAAATCCATAATCGATCCTGCTGATACACAAAACAGGATAGAGGGGATGATTCTTCTTTCGCTTCGTCTTCCGAGGGTTCTTTTGGCAGGATTGGTAGGAGCTGGACTTTCTATGGCAGGGGTCATCTTTCAGGTTCTCCTGAGGAATCCTTTGGCTGACCCTTACATCTTAGGAGTCTCCAGTGGCTCAGCTGTTGGAACGATCCTCGCCATTCTACTGGGTTTTAGTGCCACCTCCTTTGGTCTTCCGGTAGCCTCTTTTATGGGAGCCCTTCTCACTATAGGGGTGGTCTTTTACTTTGGAAGACAGAATGGGAAAATCCATCCAAACACACTTCTTCTGGCCGGTGTGGTCACCGGATCCTTTCTTTCCGCTGTGATCCTGTTTTTACTATCCCTTTCTCAAAAAGAGGAACTCCACACCATCCTCTTCTGGTTAATGGGAGATTTTAGTTTCTCCAATTTTATTTCTTTTCGGATGATCTTCCCTTATATCCTCTTGGGTTTTATTTTTCTCTATTCCCGGTCTCGTCACTATAATCTTCTTCTCCTGGGGGAGGAAGGAGCGATCCAGATGGGTCTCTCTATAGAACGATTAAAGCTCCTTTCCTACTTCTTGGCTTCTTTGATCACCGCGGCTTCGGTTTCTGTTTGTGGATTGATAGGGTTTGTGGGATTAATTGTTCCCCATATGGCAAGAATTCTCCTCGGGGCTGATCATCGGCTCATTCTCCCTTCTTCTGCACTCATGGGAGCTTCTTTCCTCATCTTTTCCGATACGCTGGCCAGAACCCTACTTGCCCCTATTGAGCTTCCAGTGGGGGTCATTACGGCTGGTTTTGGTGGGCCCTTCTTTATCTACCTTCTCCGAAAAAGAAAGGGAGTTAAAACCCTATGATTGAAGCTCAATCTGTCTCTTTTCAATATCAAAAGGATTGGGTTCTTCAAGACCTCTCTTTTAAAATTGAGAGGGGAGGGTTTATCGGAATCATCGGTCCCAATGGTTCTGGAAAGACGACCCTTCTCAAGATTCTCCACCGTCTTCTTTCTCCACAAAAAGGACAGATCCTCATCGACCATAAACCCCTTCAAAAGATGAGTCGAACTGAGATTGCAAAAAAGATAGCTGTCGTGGCACAAGAAAATTATCCTCTCTTTCCTTTTCGGGTGGAGGAGATCGTCCTGATGGGACGGTCCCCTTATTTAGGTCACCTCCTGTTTGAAGGGAAAAAAGATTTCGAGATTGCTCAGAGGGCCATGGAGTGGACAGAAATCCTGCCTTTAAGGGAAAGATATCTGGATGAACTCTCAGGGGGAGAAAGGAAGAGGGTCTTTATCGCCAGGGCATTGGCTCAGGAACCTGAAGTGATCCTCCTCGATGAACCAACGGCAAATCTGGATATCCATCACCAGCTCGACTTTCTCAATCTCATTCTTCATCTCAATCGGGAAAAGAGACTCACCATTATTCTCGCTACCCATGACCTCAATCTGGCTTCGGAATTTTGTGATGACCTCATTCTCCTTCAAAAAGGGAGGATTTACTCCCTCGGACCCCCAGAGAAAGTCATCACCCAGGAAAATATTGAGAAGGTCTATGGATGTAAGGTTTGGGTCGACCAGAACCCCTTCACTCATTCACCGAGAGTAAATTTTCTCAGAAGGAAAGATTCTAAAGTGGATTAAAGGATGAGTAAAACTTAAAAAGGAGAAGATTCTCGGCGAAACTTTGAAGATGAAATCTCTTTTTTCTTCCTTGATTCTCTTGTTTCTTTTATTGTCTCCGGACCTTTCTCTGGCTTTCCGAAACCTTGGGGTTCCTGTGAGAGAAACCGTAGCCTGGAGCGTATTCTCGAGACCGGGAAGGACTGGGGAGAGAAATACGATTTATATTTCTCTTGGCCGATACAATGAGTCCCTTTCGTTGCTTTCGGTAAATCCTGATACTGGGGAGATAAAACAGTTTAACGCTCCTCTTTCTTCTGAAATGGGGTCCTGGGGATGGACGATTGACCAAGAGAATCGAATCTATTTTGGGACTTACTATCATGCCCATCTCTTACGTTTCGATCCAAAAACAGAAGGATGGGAAGACCTGGGACGACCGGCTGGTGACACGGAATCCTTTATCTGTGCTCTGACCACCTCACCAGATGGAAAAATCTGGGGTGGAACGTTTCCCTCAGCGAAACTCTTCTCTTATGATCCGAGAACAGGTGAGGTCAAAGATTATGGACGGATGGATGAAAAAGAGTTTTACTGCTACCCGACTGCAGGAGGAGATGGGCTCATCTACTGCGCGATCCGGTTTGAGAAGACAAACATTGTCGTCTTTAATCCTACCCACAAAACCCGGACCTCCCTCATTCCACCGGAGAAACGGACCTCGGGATGGCTCACTTTAATTCGAGGAACGGATGAAAAAATATATGCCAAACTCCCTTCAGGGAAATGGCTTCGGATCATTGGCGCACAACATTTGGAAGAAGTTCATGAATCAGAGGTTCCACTCCCGAAGAAAACACTCCCCGATGGGAGAGAGTTTCATCTTGTTGAAACGTCCATCCTCAGGATTAAACATCCAGTCACCCATGAAGTAAAAGAGATCCCCCTCCGATACGAAGCCTCAGGATCATTTATATTCACTGTTGGATTAGGCCCAGAGGGCCGAATCTATGGAAGTAGTATGCTTCCTTTAAGGCTTTTTGTCTATGATCCTAAAGATCAATCTCTCATCAATCTTGGAAAGGCTGCCCATTCGAATGGTGAAGTCTATTCGATGGGAGTCCTCGATGGCAAACTCTATCTTTGCTCCTATCCAGGTGCGCGAATCTCAATCTATGATCCCCAAAAACCCTTAAGGTTCGGAAGTGATAAAGACTCTAACCCAAAAGACCTTGGACCCTTAGGAGAGGGACAGGATCGCCCAAGGGCACTGGTGGCAGGCCCTCATGGAAAGATCTATATTGGAACTTATCCAGATTACGGTCTTCACGGAGGGGCCTTAAGTATATATGATCCCGAGACTGACAAAAAGAAAATCTATCGCGATATCGTTGCAAATCAAAGTATCTCCTCACTCGCTTATATCGAAGAATTTAATCTCCTGGTTGGAGGGACATCTATTCGAGGGGGAGGAGGGACCCGACCCATTGAAAAGCATGCCAGACTCATCCTCTGGGATCCTAAGGAAGAAACGAAGGTTTTAGAAATTATTCCCATTCCAGGAGCAAAGACCATCCTTTCACTTGCCGTGATCAGGAAGGATCTGGTTTATGGAATCACGGATCAGGAGAAGGTCTTTGTCTTTGACTCCTCGATGGGGGAAATCATCAAAGTCTTTGATCTCGGTTTGAAACAACCTCTTGAAGTCTCTCTTCAGCCCGGGCCGGATGGTTTACTCTACGGACTCACTCGTGAAACAATCTTTTCTATCATTCCTGGAAAAGATGAAGTACTACCGCTTACACGTTCTCCTGTGCCGATTACCGCCGGGATGGCCCTCTCCAGCGGGAAAATATATTTTGGTTCTCAATCGAACCTCTATGAGTTCGAGATCCCAACCGATCGAGTTAAACCAGACGAGTGATATCTTCAGCCACCTTAGGATAATCGGTCCACATCTTGAGATCGTGTCCCGGAAAGAGGAGATCCAAAGAAGAAACTTTGGACTTCAATCTTTCATAACTCTTCATCCAGGCAATCATATCGATGATGAAGGAACTCGGAATCTCTTCCTCATAATTTCTAAAGAGATGGGCGCAATCTGAACCAACAATCGCTGTACCCCGAAGGGTATTCACGGCAACGACCTGAAGGCCTGGAGAATGCCCTGGAGCCAGAAGGAGTTCAATCCCTGGCACCAGGACCTGATCTCCCTGGACAAGGATCAATCGATCGGTCCCCTCAAGGTTGGCAAGATAAGCATTTCCTACAGGGTCTGTAAATTTGAGAAAGGGGGGTTTTTTCGCAATAGGATCCTTGATCCAAAAATTGAATTCCTTCTCTTGAACATAGATAGTGGCGTTTGGGAAAAGTTCAACTCCACTTACATGATCGAAATTGATGTGGGTGAGGAGGATCTTCTTAATCTCACCTGCTTCTATCCCGATTCTTCTTAATACTTCTACAGGATTGACATAACCCGGAATCTTTCTCTCCTGGGCCAGAGAGGGAGCGACCCCACAGTCGACAAGGAAAGGCTCATTGTCTCCTTGAATGACCCAAAGATAATAGTTCCTTTCGATCGTCTTTTCCCAATCGGTGTTCCAGAGAACCATAGCCACCGAGCTCTTCAGTGGCCCCGCATATTTCACAGCATAGATTTTATAAATAGGGAGTGAAGGAGACATCTTTTTTCTTTACTCCAATCGTTTTTTAAAATTATTTATTCGTTGATCCTGTTGTCTGAGAAGGCCATGGGCCTCTTCAATGGAGACAGGTTGGAAACGCACCCGATCTCCCGGCTTGAGTTGAGCCACCTTTGGGAGATCCACCGAGATCACGGCAGCAATCTTCGTATAACCTCCGGTAACCAACTCATTTAAAATGATAATGGGATTCCCATCTCCCGGAATCTGAATCGCCCCAGGAAGAAATCCTTCAGAAATAATGGACTCTTCCACGTCGGATCTTCTTTCAATCACAGGTCCCCGAAGCCGGATCCCCATCCGATCGCTTTGGGGAGTCACTTCATAAAAGGATGAAAAGAAGGTTTGAAAACCCTTCTCTGTAAAATGTTCGTCCTGGGGGCCTAAAATTACCCTCAACGGGACTTCTCGATCAAATCGGGGGATCCAATCCTCTGGAAATTTCACCCCTACTCGATCCAAAGGATAGAAATGGTTGAATCTCTGAAGGATATCCCCTTTTTTTAGGGGCCTTCCTTCTAATCCTCCAAATTTCCCGGAGAGGTAAGTGGAATAACTTCCCATAATTTCTGGAACAGCAAAACCTCCACTCACTGAAAGATAGGCTCGACATCCGGATCGTACTCTCTTAAATGCAATGGTATCCCCCTCAATCACAAGATGACTCTTCCACATTTCAAGGGGTTCTCCGTTAAGGGTAGGGTCGAGATCCCCTCCTGTGATGGCAATCATAAATTCCCCAAGGCTTCTTAATTTTAATCCTGTTAAAGTGACCTCCAGACAGGCTTCACTCCCAATATTCTTAACCAGCAAATTTGCAATCTGGTAGGAAAAGAGATCTAAAGCTCCAGCCGGAGGAACTCCAAACTGTCCGTAGCCAAATCGACCGAAATCTTGAAGGGTCGTTAGAATTCCGGGAGATAGGACTTCAAAGGCCTCCAGTCTCTCCATCTTTTTTATTCCAATTGAAATATTCCTTTTCACTGATCGGATAAAACTCCACCAGATCCCCCATCTGAAGAAGGGAAGGTGGATTCCTGTGGGGATCAAATAATTCAACAGGAGTCCTTCCCAGGATCTGCCATCCTCCCGGGCTCTCCATCGAATAGATCCCTGTTTGCCTCTGAGCGATGGCCACCGAACCCTTTGGAACAGAAAGCCTCGGGGTCTTAAGCCTTGGAGTGACCAATTCTTCAGGGAGCTCTCCCATGTAAGGAAAACCGGGCATAAAGCCAATCATATAGATCAAGTAAGGTTTGCTACAATGAAGACGAATGACTTCTTCAGGAGAGATTTGGTGATAGCTTGCAACGAATTCGAGATCGGGCCCGTAGATTCCCCCATAGAGGACCGGGATTCGTATCAATTTAGGTTCGGGAAGTTTAAACTCCTGAAGCTCCTTCTCGATTTTTCGTAGTCTTCTCTTCAACTCATCGATAGGAAGAACGAGAGGATTGTATATCACAAGGAGAGACCGGTAGGTCGGTATGGTTTCTATAATTCCTTCGATGGATTCTCCTGAAATGGCAAGAGCCATTCTTCTGACCTTCTCATTGATCTCCTGACTAATTTTATCTCCAAACTCAAGGAGAAGGCCTCGATCTCCCATCCATCTAAAAATGGCCTCCGGGTAGAGTCCCATGAATGAGGTTCTTTCTCCTTAAACAAAATGTTTCATGGGAAGGACTTCCACTCCGTGGGTGATCAGACCTTCACGAATCCGCTTGACCATCTCTACGGCCGAAGGATTATCCCCATGAACGCAGAGAGTGTCAGCCTGAAGCTCAATCTCAGTCCCATCAATGGCGATCACTTTTCCTTCTAAAGCCATCTTCAAAGCCCTTTGGGCCACTATTTCATGATCATGGATGACGGCCCCCTTCTCTCTTCTCGAAACTAAAGTCCCCTCTTTGGTATAGGCTCGATCTGGAAAAGCCTCGAAAGCAACTCGTATTCCATACCGCCTGCCCATTTCCCTCAAAGAATCTCGATGGGAGGAAGCAAGGACCACCAGAATTAACTCCTTGTCCAGACTGGAAAGGGCCTTGATCATCACCTCCCAGATGGCAGGGTTTGCGACGGCCATATTATAAAGAGCACCATGGGCTTTCACATGTTGAAGCTTGAGTCCTTGAGCCACTGCAAAGGCTTGAAGAGCTCCTGTCTGGTAGAGGATGTAATCTTGAATCTCTTCCAGGGTGGCATCGAGATTTCTTCTCCCGAAGCCTAAAAGATCTGGGAAACCGGGATGGGCTCCTACTTCGACCCCGTATTTCTTGGCCAGAGAAACGGTCTTTCTCATCACGGAAGGGTCTCCCCCGTGAAACCCACAGGCAATATTGGCAGAAGTAATATGGGGAATGACCTCCTCATCGAGCCCTATTTTATAAGCACCAAAACTCTCCCCTACATCGGAATTGAGATCAATTCTTTGCTTTTTACTCATCTTCCTTCCTCCATCACCATTTGAATGGCCCCTTTGGGACAAACAGCCGCGCAAAGCCCACAACCCTTACAGTAGTCAAGATCGATCAAGATCTGCCCGGTCTTCTCATCACGGGTAATACAAAGATCGGGACAGAGAAGACTACAGAGGTCACAGGCCTCACATTCCCTGAGTCCTAAACACCTTTCTGCTTCCTGAATGGCCTCCTCTTTAAGTAGACCAACCTCCAGGGAAGTGAAACGCTTCCCCTTCCCTTTATCCGGAAGGCTTTTACGTTTCCTTTTTTTTGGGATCTCTTTTTTACATTCTCCAGTCATAAGATTTATATGGGGATGGATTCGGAGTTCGGAGGTTGGAGCAAAAATCTTTATACTCCAAACTCAGAGCTCAAAATCTTTCCTTTACGCAAGATACTCCGCGATTGCCTTTGCTGCCCTCTTTCCCCATGCAATGGCCTCAATAGCCCAACCAGGTCCAGTGACCATATCTCCTCCCGCAAAAACTCCTTGGAGGTTCGTCTGCCCTGTGAGAGGATCCACTCGCACCGTTCCATCGGGATTCTTCTCCAATCCTTTAAACAGTCTTAGGTCCACTTTCTGACCAATGGCAGAGACAATCGTATCTACTTCTATCCTAAAATTGGAACCCGAAATGGGAATGGGTCTTTTTCTCCCTTTTTCATCTGGCTCTCCAAGGCGCATTCGGATACATTCCATTCCGATCACCCTTCCTCCTCTTCCAAAGATCTTTACTGGAGCGGTGAGAAGATGGAGTTTGACCCCTTCCCGGATGGCCTCTTCTACCTCTTCTGAAATAGCGGGCATCTCCTCTCTGGATCGTCGATAATAGAGATCAACCCTCCTGTGATCCAGACGGAGGATGGAACGGGCCACATCAATGGCTACATTGCCTCCTCCGATGACAGCCACCCTCTTTCCGATGGGCAGTGCCCTACCCAGATTGATCTCCCTTAAAAACTTCACTCCAGGATAGACTCCCTTCAGGGATTCTCCGGGAATATTTAACTTTGAGCTCTGATGAGCTCCGGCTGAAAGAAATATCGCATCCACACCGAACTTCTTGGGACTCTTACCTTCCCCGTTCAGTCGAAAAGGCTGTAAGGTCTTCATCTCCACCCCGAGTTTTCGAATCCCCTCAATCTCCATCTTTAGAATCTCTCTTGGAAGCCTGAATGCTGGAATCCCCACCGCAAGCATTCCCCCAAGCACAGGGAGAGCTTCATGGAGAATGACCTTAAACCCCAAAAGTCTCAGATCATTTGCACAGGCAAGCCCTGCGGGCCCTGATCCCACCACCAAAACTTTCTTCCGTCTTTCTCGAATAGGCTTTTGGAGTTTTTCTCTTTCTCGAGCGTACTCAGCGACGAATCGTTTGAGAAGCCGAATAGGAATCGGCTGGTCGATCTCTTTCCGGAGACAGGCCTCCTCACAGGGATGATGACAGATATATCCACAGACTGCTGGCAGAGGATTGACCTCTCGAATCAATTCGAGGGCTTCTCTGATCTTCCCTTTCGCAATAAGAGCCACATAGCCTCTGGTATCTTGATGAATAGGACAGGCCTTCTGACATGGGGGAAGGGAGACTTTTTCTTCTCCCTTCTCCTTTTTTAATCTCCCTTGATAGAGAAAACCTCTCAGGCTATCCTCTTCTTTTCGATATTCCGATAAGAACTCCGCCGGACACCCTCTCAGGCAAATCTCACAACTCCGACACCGGGACGAATCAATCACAGGCCGATGAATCCTCCCTTCAACCATGAATCTTCCTCCCTACCTCCATCCCTAATTTGAAGGCTTTAAGATTAAGAGGTCGAAATCTTTCTGTGACATGCATTGAAATCGCTTTCCGAAGGGCCGAAGGAGAGACAATCTGAGTCAATTCCACGAGGGCACCCAGAAAGAGAATATTGGCCACCTGCTTATTCTTCAATCTCTCAATGGCAAGGTGGGTAGCAGGAATTCCGATTTGATTCACTTTTAGACTTTGTCTCGGATTGACAAGGTCTTGATCATATAGAATCAATCCGGAATCCTCTCGAACTTCCCCGCAGTAGAGATCGTAAGCTCCCTGAGACATGGCAATCAAGATGTCGGCAATAATGAGATGAGGGAAATCAACCGGACTTTCCGAAAGAACAATCTCTGACTTACAGCCTGAACCCCTTGCCTGAGCCCCATAAGAATTGGAACCCGAAACATATTTCCCTTCGATGGCACCAGCCTGTCCTAAAAGTAAACCAGCAAGGACCACCCCCTGACCTCCAAAACCACTGAACCGAATTTGCTGGATCTTGGTCATGTTAAAAATTCTCCCGTAATGATTTTTTCGGCAAGTTCCTCCTCGGTCAGTCCTTCTGCTTCCTCCTCAGAGATGCATCGCCGAGCAAGATCATGGATCAGATCCTCTGGACGATCGAGTCGATTTCGCCTTCCATATTGAGTGGGACAAGGAGAGAGAACCTCGATAAAAGAGAATCCTGGGCGGAGGAGTATCTTTTTAATCGCACGGATGAGGGCTACAGGTTGGGTGACAGAGTATCGTGCGACATAACTTGCTCCAGCGGCTTTTACCAAACGACA
>JBDOIB010000390.1:0-4793 GCA_041082155.1 Thermodesulfobacteriota bacterium
AGGAGGATCGCTTTCGATCGGATGAGTGACACCTCACCGGTTGCAAGATCATAGACCACCGCTCCTTGACATCTTTTTCCTTCAATGATCAGAGAAAGAAGATAATATTCTGAATAAAACCTAACCTGCTTTCTAAGAGATTGATCATAAAGAGTATCGAGAACGACCCTTCCTGTATGATCCGAAGCATAACAGGCCCTTTTGACCGGACTCTTCCCAAAATCCCTGGTATGCCCTCCAAAGTTTCTCTGAGCAATCTTTCCTTCAGGAGTCCGATTGAAAGGGACCCCCATATGTTCTAACTCATAGAGGATCCGGGGGGCTTCTCTCACCATGATTTCAATGGCATCCTGATCTCCGAGGAAATCTCCTCCCTTGACCGTATCATAAAAATGCCATTCCCAATGATCTTCCTCTTCATTTCCAAGAGCCGCTGCAATCCCTCCCTGGGCGGCTCCAGAGTGCGATCGTGTTGGAAAAACTTTACTGACCACACCCACATCAGTTCTCCCTGCACATTCAATAGCGGCCCGTAACCCCGCTAACCCCGAGCCAATAATTAAAATGTCATGGTTGAAATCTCCCATGGCTTTTCAATCATACTCAATCAAGCTCTGGATTGTCAACGAAACTAAATAGCGATTGATAATTGATCGGAAGTGAAATATAATAAAAATATAAGTCCGATGAAAGACACGTTTAGGTTCGAAAAAGATTTCATGGGAAGGGTCAAGGTTCCCCGAGAAGCCTATTGGGGAGCTCAAACCCAAAGAGCCATTGAAAACTTTTCTATTAGTGGTCGGAGATTTAGGAGAGAGATGATCTATGCTCTGGGTTTGATCAAATACGCCTCGGCCAAAGCCAATTCATCTCTTGGACTTTTAAACCAACGAATGGCCAAGGCCATTCAAAAGGCCTCTGAAGAGGTGATGGAAGGGAAATGGGATAACCAATTTGTCGTGGATATTTTTCAAACGGGTTCAGGAACTTCTACCAATATGAACGCCAATGAGGTGATTGCGAACCGCGCCAATGAATTCTTAGGAGGAAGAAAAGGGCTCTATCAACCCATACATCCCAACGATCATGTGAATCTGGGACAATCCAGTAACGATGTGTTTCCTTCAGCCCTTCATATTGCCTCTATCATTCTCCTTCGAGAAAAGCTTCTGCCAGCCCTGAAGGAACTTTATCAAACCCTAAAAAGGAAAAGAAAAGAGTTTTATCCTATTCTTAAAATTGGTCGAACCCATCTTCAGGATGCTCTTCCTATTCGATTGGGACACGAATTTGAAGGATATGCCCAGCAGATTCAATTCGGAATTCATCGAATTCTGAAAGCAGCCGAACTCCTCTATGAACTTCCTCTGGGAGGGACCGCTGTGGGAACAGGAGCTCAAACTCACCCTCGATTTGCAGAAAAAGCGATCTCCATTATGAATCGAATAGAGAAAGAAAAATTTCGAAAGGCAAGCTGCCCTTTTGAAGCTCAAGGGGCTCGAGATGCCTCCGTGGAAATGAGCGGGGCCCTCAAAACCGTTGCCGTGAGTGTTATAAAGATCGCCAATGATATTCGATGGCTTGCCTCAGGCCCTCGATGTGGGCTTGGAGAGATTCGTCTTCCTGAAACTCAACCCGGCTCCTCGATGATGCCTGGGAAGATCAATCCTGTCATCCCAGAATCACTGATTCAGGTCTGTGCACAGGTCATAGGGAACGACGCCGCCATTACTTTAGGTGGAATATTAGGGTATTTTGAACTCAATACCATGATGCCCCTGATCGCTTTTAACCTCTTGGACTCCATTCAACTTTTAGCCAACGGGATTGATCATTTCAATCAACGTTGTGTTCAGGGAATTCAAGCAGACCGGGAGAGATGTGAAGGGATGATTGAGAAGAGTTTGGCTCTGGTTACCCCACTGGCCCGAAAGATAGGTTATGAGAAAGCGGCTCGAATTGCCCAAAAGGCATTTCGTGAAAATAAAACGATTCGAAAAGTAATGGAAGAGGAAAAATTTTCCAAAAAGGAAATAGACCGACTTTTGGATCCTTATCAAATGCTTGGACCTTCGGAGTAAACATTTTGGATTCTCGTCCATTTGGGTTACTCAATGGAGAAAGATAAATCTCAAAAGAAAGGAGGAAATCTCAATGTATTTCATCACCATTTCAGAAATGCTCGGTTCCAACGGAGAAAAGATTGCCCGACAAGTGGCCCATGAAATGGGGTATCCTTTTTACGGTGAAGAGGAACTTTACACCTTTGCAGATCAGATGGGGGTTCTTGAAGATATTAAACGAATAGGGGAAAAGCCACCCGCCTTATTTCAAAGATTTTTCAGTGAGAAGCCGAAGATCTATCTCAATCGACTTCAATCAGTGATTTATGAGGTCGCTAAACAAGGCAACGCCGTATTCTTTGGCCGTGGAAGTCAACTTCTTCTTCGTGCTTTTGATTGTGCTTACCATATTCTTATTGTGGGTTCTATTGAAAAAAGGGTAAGAAGACTGATGGAAGAAAAAGGAATCGACCGGGAGATCGCTGAAAGGTTGATTCTTCGTTCTGATCAAGAAAAGAAAGGATTCGTTCAGTATGCTTTTCAAGAAGATTGGCTTAATCCCCATATTTACGATTTAATTTTAAATACCGATAAACTGAGTATAGAATCCGCGACCAAGATGATCATCGAAGGGGCGAAATCTGATGAGATAAAAGCTTGTGGTGTGGATTCTGTGCTTTCTTTAAAAAAACTTTCACTGGAAAGGCAACTCGAAGCCCTCTTTCTTGAAGAAGGCCTCTCCGATTTACATGTCTTTTTTACAATCGAAAACGAGGATACCATTCGACTCTCCGGAGTTGTGGAGGAAGAAGAGATAAAACAAAAAATCGAAACAAAAATTAAAGGAATTAAAGGAATTCAAAAGGTCATCAATCAACTCGTGGTGTTTAAAAGTTCGGGGGGCGTTTAATTGGGGCGTAGAGAATTCATTTGTTTCCTTTTGAGATAGAGAAAAAGAATCCCCCCTCCCAGGATCATAAAAGAACATAATAACTGACCCATTGTAAATGGACCCAGAATAAATCCGAGATGAGCATCCGGTTCTCTGAAAAATTCTACAAAGAAACGGAACAGGCCATAAAGGAAAAGGAAGAGGGCCAGTAAACCACCGGTGGGAATTTTTTTATTGTTTTTTAAAGTCCACAGGATTAAAAAAAGGATCCCTCCTTCAAGAGCACTCTCATAAAGTTGAGAGGGGTGCCTGGGTAGAGGTCCCCCCTTGGGAAAAATCATCCCCCAGGGAAGGGTGGTCACTCGACCATAGAGTTCTCCATTGATAAAATTTCCAATCCTTCCCAGTCCCAATCCAATCGGGGCAGTCACAATGAGGAGATCCGAAATCTTCCAGAAGGACTTCTTATTTTTGTAAGAAAAAAGAATCCCTACCAGTAAGACTCCGATTAATCCTCCGTGAAAGGACATCCCACCATGCCAAATGGCAATAATCTCCAGTGGATTCTGGAGATAGGTTTTAAGATCATAGAAGAGCACATATCCTAAGCGAGCTCCGACCATCAATCCAAGAATGAGATAAAAATAGAGATTCTCCACTTCTGCCCGATTGATCCCGAAGTCCTTCTTCTTCATTTGATAACGGACCAGAAGATAGGAAGCAATAAATCCAAACACATACATCAGACCATACCAACCCACTCGAAGAGGACCCAGCTCAAATAAGATGGGATCGAGGTTTACTTTCATAAGTTTCCTCCCAAAAGTTAATTCTATTTAAGAATTCATGAGGATTCAAGTAAATTTAGTAAAGAGATCTCTTGCCTCTTCTTGATGCATTCTAAGTGGTTCAGAATTGTACTTTTCAGGCTTGATTATTCTTATATTTTTTCTTGACAAAGCATTTGAAATAAATTAATAGTTTTGTGAATAATTTCTCAATTATTTAAAATAATTAAGGGGTGCGGCATTGACAGATATATTAGAAAAAGAGGTCCTCATTATTGGTGGAGGTATTGCGGGAATCACGGTGGCCTTGGAACTGGCACAATTGGAAATCCCTCTCCTCCTTATCGAAAAGAACTCATCGATTGGGGGACTTGCCTCTACTTTCTGCTGTAAGGCTTCCGAATCCTGCAATAAGTGTTTTGCCTGTGTGGTGGATAAAAGGATTTCGGAGATGAACCAAAAAAGAAATATCCAGCTTTTGACTCACACAGAAATCTCCGGGATCAGAAGAAACGGTAAAAAATTTGAAGTCACTTTAAAACAGGGAAGAGAAAGGATTGACCTTCGGGTTTCGGCTGTTGTGATGGCCGTGGGAATTGACCCTTATGATGCCACTCAAAAAGGGGAGTATGGGTACGGTCGTTATCTCGATGTCATCACGGCAAAAGATCTCGATGAAATGCTTCGGAATCAAGGGAAATTGGTTCGTCCCTCCAATGGAGAGTGTCCCGCCCGCATAGCCTTTTTTCAATGTGTGGGAAGCCGGGATGACTCTATCGGGAACCTATACTGTTCTCAGGTCTGTTGTGCCTATGCCCTTCGACTCATCAAAGCGATTCGTTACCAATATCCTAAAGTGGAAGTCAATTTCTTTTATATGGATATTCAACCAGCGGGTTCCTCCTTTGAATCCTTTCTCAAATCCTGCAGAGAGGATCGAGGGATCCGTTTCATTCGGAGTCTCCCATCAAAAATCTATTTTTCTCCGGCTTCTCATCTTCTGAAAGTTAGAGTCCCGGAACCTCAAACCGGAGAAGTCGTGGAACAATT
>JBDOIB010000411.1:0-6221 GCA_041082155.1 Thermodesulfobacteriota bacterium
GAATCCTGGGAAGATTTTTTTGATTTTCGCTTCGGTCCTTTCCGGATGGGTGCTTCTCTCAGACCCTTCAAGGCCAGTTATTCGAGAACCAAAGAATCCCATATTTTGAGACTTCGTCTGAATCCGGAACTCAAAAAGACCGATATCAAAGTCAGGCTTATGAAGGATGGTATTCTGGAGATCGAGTGGCCTCGGAAGGCAGAGGGGGAAGAGATTCCGGTTGAGTAGACCCATCTAGACCTTGGAATTATCGCTATTTCTTTATTAAAAATAATAATTTTAATTGAGACTTAGATACTATTCTGATAAAATATTTTAGATTTTCTCCAATTTAGTTGCTTTATATTAAATATTAGATTTATGAAACATCTTGATATCATTATTTTTTAGATCGATATATTTAAATTGAAGGATCGATGGAAGAAAAAGTTCTTGAAAGATTGAATAGGATGAAGAAAACAGGAGTAATTAAAGATTATGCTATTGGAGGAGCACATGCGGTCGCTTATTACCTCGAGCCAGTTAAGACTATTGATTTAGATATTTTTATATACGCAGCCTCAGATCAAGATTTTTATAAATTTAGAAGTTACATAAAAAAATCAGGGTTTAAAATGAGAGGAACACATGTGGTTATTGATGATATTCCTGTTCACTTTTTACCCGGTTCTTTACATCCTTTTATTAATGAAGCGATTAAAATGGCAAAAAAGATTAGGGTTAAAAATATTCCCACCAAAGTTCTCACAGTTGAATATTTAATCCTATCACTGCTTCTAGCTTTTAGATTGAAGGATAGGATGGTTATTCCAGATTTGTTACAATTGGTTGATAAAGATAAGTTAGAAAAAATCGTAGAGAGGTTCAGTAATGAGGAATATCCTTTGGATCAAAGATTACAGAGAATTTTGGAAAGAATTTGATCAGCAAAGGAAGAGGGAAAGACAAAAGCTTCGTTCTTTATCTTTTAGAAAGAAGCTTGAGATGATGCGAATTAAGATTAAATCCCGATAGGATTGACAGAACTTTATGAAATTGTTAATGAGTATAATAAGGTGGGCGATTAGCTCAGGTGGATAGAGCGTTGGTCTCCGGAACCAAAGGCCGTGGGTTCGAATCCCGCATCGCCCGCCATCTATTTTGAAAACAATGCTGATTGATCAGAGAAAATCTCATATAGCGATTTTGATTCTGGTGTTATGGACATTTCATCTTCTTTTCGCTATTTCATTTGCCCAGGAGAAGAAATCAGAAGAACTCGAACCTCATCATATTCAGATGCTCAAACAATTCAAAATTAAGATCGAAGGGTGGCTAAAGGATATCAATGAACGAATTGAAAGCGAGGATATCACTCGATTCGAAGTTCGGTTTTTAGAGATTTTGAGAAGTATTCTGGAATGGGCAAGAGATAAGATTGACGGCTGGATTGAGTCTGAAAGTAAGAAGATAAAAAAGAAGGGAAAAGGAGAGGATATTTAAATAAAGAATGATGAAAGAGGAAAAGGTCTTCTTTCCATCTACAGGCTTTCAGTTGGAAGGCCTCTTGAGTATTCAGGAGGCCTTTTCAGTGAAAGGAGGTGTTGTTCTCTGTCATCCCCATTCCCTCTATGGGGGAAATATGTATAACCATGTCATTCAGGTGGCGTCCGAGGTGGCACAGGAGGAAGGATTTTCAACCCTTCGTTTTAATTTTCGAGGGGTAGGGAAAAGTGGAGGGGCTTACAGTGAAGGAATAGGTGAGAGAAATGATGTTGAGGCGGCCATTCAATTTCTTCAGACAAAAATGAATAATCCAGATCTTCCTTTACTCTTTTTGGGCTATTCCTTCGGGGCCTGGGTAGGTTTCCCTGTGGCCATTCGAGAGGATCGAATTAAAGGTCTTGTCGCAATTGCACCGCCCCTTCAAATGTTTGATTTTCACTCCTTAAAGGGGTGTAGGAAGAAAAAACTCATTGTGGTTGGAAGCGAAGATCCCTGGTGTCCAGCCTCTTTATTGGATTCCTGGTATAAAGATTTAGAAGAACCAAAATCCCTGAGCCTCATCCAGGGGGCTGATCACTTCTTTTTTTCTCATACTCAACTTCTTAGAGATCCACTTCGCACCTTTTTTAAAAACTTCTGAATCTTCCAGACCAAACGATGGAAGAATAAGGAAACAGAATAGAGAAGAAGGGCTTTCCTAATCTCTCCAAAGATTTTTTTGTCCCCACCTGCATAGGCATGAAGAAACCGAAGCCGATCAGTTTGCGAAATGGAAAGCCCGAAATCCTTCCATTTATCTGCGGACCGGTTGAGACGAAGAAGGTTTTTAATTCTCTCCCCCGGAGTGAGGGATGCTTTTCGATACGAGCGGTCAAAATCAATAATGAGCACTTCATCCCCCGAAACCAGAAGATTTTGTAATTGTAGATCTCTGTGATAGAAACCCGCCCGATGAAATTTCCGGAGAAGATGTCCTGCCGATCGGACGATTTTACGTTTATGAAGAAGAGCATCGCGATTAGGGATAGAGCCTAATTTTGCGAGATATTGAACCAGGTTGAGGGCGCTTGGAACCTCTAAAATGAGAAGATAAGGTCGATAGAATGGAGGGGCAAGAGTTTGATGAATCGCAGCGATGGGTTTAACTGTGGGGATTCCGGATTGTCGAATTTCTTCGGTAAGAATCAATTCGTGAAATGATCTTGCTCCAAAAATAAAAAGATCCCCTGTAAAAAATCGAAGTAGCCCTCCATGAGAATATTGGCGAACCACTCCTCGCTTGCCATCCGGAAACATTATGGTAGGGTAACGTTTTCTTCCTTCAAAATAATGAGGGGGTTCTTTTGAGGAATGGAAAAGGTCTGTCAGGTTTTTTTCACAAAAATCGAGCATCCAAGTTTTATAATCATTCCTTACGAGGATGGATAGCTTCCCTTTTTTGATTAATAAGAAACCGGAGGGAGGAGATATTTTTTTTGACATATCAGGTTGAAGTTAAAGTAAAGAATTAAGGGCAATTTGTCAATGAATTTGGATTTACTCTTGGATAAAAATTTAGCGAAAATTGACAATTTTTGTTCAAAATAGGTGGTTATCTAAAAAAATTATTAAAAATTATTTTTATATCAATAAGTTAGAAGACAGAAATCAATGGCATTAAAATTGCTTAAAGCCAAATAAAAACAAGAAGGGAGTGTATAAGATGGCTAAATGGAAGAGAATTATGGAGGGGGTAGCAATTAATATTGGATTCATTCTTTTTGGTTATTTTGTTCTTGTCCTATTTTGCTCAATCTTTATGCCCCCGAGTAGCTTAATTTCCATAAAGAAACTTTAATATTTTTAAAGTATCTCATTTTACTTCCTCTCTTTGGAAGTCAGTTGAAGCGTTGAACCTTCTCCGGGTAGTTCTCTCCCATGAATCCTTTCTTACGAGGAGTTGGAAAAGGGCCTGGAGCCTCCACCAGGCATTAATTTGTCTGTAACCTAAATTTTCAAGCACTCCATAGAGCATAAGTCTCAAAACAGAGGTCCATCTGGGATACCTCCTGTAGGTGATTTCTTCAAGAAAGATGGCTCCAATGGAAAGAAAGATTCCATAGAGAAAAGCAAGGAGAAGAAAAAGCCAGAACATTTCGACATTGAGGATTTTAAAATAGTAGGCGAGGGGAACCGCCACATATCCTAAAAGTTCTACCACAGGGCCTAACATTTCGATAAAAAAAGTATAGGGCATCGCAAAAAGTCCAATCCGTCCGTATTTCGGGTTGAAGAACATCCGAATGTTTGAGAGCAGTACCGTCGCCAGTCCCCTCTGCCAACGACGTCTCTGGCGAGCGAGCATGACATACCGGTTTGGCACCTGCGTCCATGAGACAGGTTCCGGAATGAAGAGGATTTTATATTTTTCTCTTTTCTCAAGCATGTGCCGATGTAGCCTGACGATCAATTCAAAGTCTTCGGTCACTGTTTGAAGACTGTACCCCCCGACTTCCTGAACAGCCTTCTTTTTAAACAGGGAAAACGCCCCTGAAAGAATTAAAAGACAGTTGAGAGCACTCCACCCTGTTCTTCCAAAGAGAAAAGAACGAAGATATTCCACCACCTGAAACATCAGGATCATTTTCTTTGGAAGGTCGATTTTGGTTACTCTTCCATGTTCTACGGTGCAGCCATCCATCACTCGGACGATTCCTCCGCTGGAGACAACCTCCTCGGGGTATTCAAGGATGGGTTTGATGACTTTCAACAAGGCGTCCTTTTCAAGGACTGTGTCCGCATCCACCGTGCAGAAATATGGACTTCGACAGGCATTGATTCCCACATTGAGAGAATCGGGTTTCCCGCTCTTCGGTTTGTCAATGACCGTGAGGTTTGGATATTCGGGACTGGTGTAAAATCCTTTCACAGGGCTCGTTGGAATGATGGGTCGGTAAATGAGATCGACTTTTCGTAGTCCGAAATGTTCAATCAATGTTTCAAGGGTTTCATCGGTTGAGCCATCGTTGATGACGATGACTTCATGGATCGGGTATTCAAGATTCAAGAGGGATTCGACGGTCTCAATGATCGTTAATTTTTCATTATTGGCCGGCACCAAGACAGAGATGGGTGGAGTAATGGGAGAGGAGGCAATCTCCTGATAACCTGCATACCGGCTCCTTAAAAGCTGGTTCAAGGCAACCTTTGCAGATACACTTAAAAGGATAAGGTATACGGTGTTGGTAAATGCAAAATAAAAAAGAACGAAATAATTGAATCCGACGATCAGGGAGATCAAAAATTCGTTAGATATCCAGCCCATTTGGAATCAAGTTCCCTTCGATTCCGTGAATCCTTATTCAGGATAATTTAGAATCTTCTTGATTTCTTCTCTGACTTTCTCAGAGGGATGAAAAAAGGATGCATGCCTCATCAGGCTTGTGACTTTTAATTTCGCCAAAGATGAAAGAAACTGTTTGCCCATTTCTGCTTTCTCATGCCCCGGATGCTCAAGGGTATTAATCAGTTCATCCACGATTCCGGAGCGCTGCATCTCTTCAGCGATCTGCTCTTTTGCATAGCGGTCTCCTCCATCCGTGAGGATTTTTATTAGAGCAGAAAAAGCAGGGCTGCCTATTTGACGAAGGCTTTCCGCAGCCGCAGATCTGACCTGCCAGTTTTCATCGGTAAGTCTCTGAGAGAGAGAATCGATCGCTTTTTCATCCCCAATCATCCCCAAAGCCCGACATATCTGGAGTCGCACAAACCAGACGTTGTCCTCTCCTACCTCTATAAGTTTAGAAACGGCCAAGGGGTCTCTGATTTTCCCTAAGGCTCGGGCAGATTTTGATCGGATCTCAGGGTTGGGGTGGGTCAATTTTCGCATAAGGATCGAAGTGGCTTTTTTTGATCCTATCTCTCCAAGGCACTCAATAAGAAGGGCCTGCATTTCTTCGTCACACTCATCTATTTTGGAGAGGATGGATGGGACGACTGATTCTCCAAGTTTAATCAAGGTGTTCTTTAAAGTTGAGGCAAAAACCCCCTCCTCCTCGGTGGTAATTCGAGGGAGCCTTGTGATTAAAAGGGGTAATGCTTTTGGGTCGGAAATCATCCCGAGGGATCTCAGTGCCACTGACCTCACCTCAATTTCAGGGTCATTTAGGGCCTCGAGGAGATGTCGGGTTGAGCTTTCGCTTCCGATTCGACCCAATCGGTCTGCTGCAAGACTTCTTTGCCAGCGGTTTCCGGATTTTAGCATCCTCTGATAAAAAGCAGGGTATCCCAGTTTTTCAAGCAATTTTGTAATTCGCACCTTATTTTCATTAGAAGCTGATTCCCGGGCTTTCAGAAGAAGATCCTCTACGGCCTGCCATGGAATCGATTTTTCAGGGAATTTTAGGTCGGCTGAATTGATAACGATTTTTCTGTCTAAAAACATATCTATTTTCTTTTTGAGCCGTTCCCTTTCCCTATCCAATTTCGAAAAATAGATGCTTCTTATGACCCTCCTTATTGCGACAACAAGAGCCACGAAAAGAAGGAGAGATAAAGAGATTAGAATAATAATCTTAAGTATTGTTTTGGCTTCCATCTTCATTAAATTTACTATTTTCTTTCTTGTTCTTCAACATACGTTTAGGAAGAGATCACAAAGATTATGGGAAGGGAAGGTGAAATAAAATTGGGTAAAATAGATAACATTCTCAAGATTAAAGATTAAAAAAACCCCTTCTCCTGTTTCGGAGAAGGGG
>JBDOIB010000474.1:0-3214 GCA_041082155.1 Thermodesulfobacteriota bacterium
GGTTCTGAACCCATTCAAAATAAGAAACCGTCACCCCTCCTGCGTTGGCCAATATATCTGGAATGATAAAGACTCCCCGATCATTTAGGATCTCATCGGCTTCGGGAGTGGTAGGTCCATTGGCTCCTTCTGCGATAATCTTTGCTCTGATTCGTGAGGCATTCTTTTCTGTGATTTGATTTTCCAGGGCCGCAGGAACAAGGATATCACATTCCAGTTCCAATAGTTCTTCGTTTGTAATCTCCTCTTCCTCTTTCTCACAGATAAGACATTGGTATTGGGATTTACAGTCCAGAATTCTCTTGATGTCTAACCCGTTTTCATTATAAAGACCTCCTCGCGAATCGCTGATGGCAATGACTTTCGCTCCCAATCGATCAAAATGCTTTGCTGCAATTCCTCCCACATTTCCACATCCCTGAATGGCGACCTTCGCTCCTTCGATAGGTTTTTTTAAATACTTCAGGGCCTCCAATGAGGTGATGACGACCCCTCGGCCCGTTGCCTCATACCTTCCCAAGGAGCCTCCTAATTCAATGGGCTTACCCGTTACCACTCCAGGGACTGAATAGCCCTTCAAGATACTGAAGGTGTCCATAATCCAGGCCATCACCTGAGGATTGGTATAGACATCCGGGGCCGGGATATCCTGCTCGGGTCCAAGAATAACGGAGATTTCCCATGTAAACCTTCTTGTTAAATTCTCTATTTCTTGAATGGACATCTCCTTCGGATTACATTGAACGCCTCCTTTCGCCCCCCCAAAAGGGATGTTAACAACGGCTGCCTTCCAGGTCATCCACATCGCTAAAGCCCTCACCTCGTCCAGATCTACATCCGGATGGTAACGAATTCCTCCTTTGGCTGGCCCCCGGGAGACGTCATGTTGAACTCGATATCCGGTAAAAATTCTTACCTCTCCACTGTCCATCTTAACGGGAAAATGAACAATGACCTCCCTTTTCGTGTGTTTCAGCCTTTCTAATAATCCGGGCTCCACGTTTAAATATTTAGAAGCAATATCGATCTGCTTCCTTGCCATCTCAAATGGATTTATTTTTCCTGGATTCATGGTTTGACCTCCTTGTACCCTAAAGAGAGAGAAATTTGACGGGCGGTTTCCACCACCTTCTTGGCCAGTACGGTTTCTAACTGTTTTTGCGAGATGCGGATGGATGGAACAGCAATGTTCACCGCAGCAATCACCTCTCCCCGGTAATCCCGGATGGGGGCGGCTGTGGATCTTAAACCCAACGAGAGTTCTTCATTATTGGTTGCAAACCCTTGGGCCCTCACCTTCCTGAGCTCATTCTTTAAAGCTTCCTTACTTGTGATCGTATGGGGAGTATGGGGAACCAGTCTCATCTTTTTAAGTAGATCATCAAGCCGTTCCTCTGGAAGAAAGGCTAACATGGCCTTCCCCATCGAGGTACAGTAGGCAGGAAGCCTGGAACCGACTTGAAGATTAATATTTAAAATTTGTTCGGTCTTGATTCTTTCCACGTATACGATTTCCGTACCATCCAGAATCGCTAAGTTCACGGTCTCCCCAATCTCCTTGGACGTTTTTTGAAGGATTGGATAGGCAACCCTTCGGAGGTCTAAATTTTTGACCATGGAGAGAGCAAAAGAAAGGGCTTTGCCCCCTAAACGATACTTTTTAGTTTCTTCTTCTCGATCTATATAACCCAAGGTTTTTAGAGTATAAATGATGCGCTGGACCGTGCTTTTACTGAGTCTCAATTGTTTAGAGATTTCGGTAAGGGATAAGGAAGTTGAACTTTCGGCAAGAGAGGACAAAAGGGTTAGCCCTCGAGAGAGGGATTCAATGAAGTCTCTCGAATCCTTTAAATTTGTACCACTATGCGGTATCATGTACCACATTTTACCTCATTCTTAAAATCTTTGTCAAGTAAAAAATGGTCCACTCTCCACCAACAACAAATTCTACCATTGATCTTTTTATATTCCATAAATTCTAAAAAACTTTTTAAAACTTCGACGATGTTGTCGAGGTCTTCGCTAAAATTGTCGAATCAGATCACTTCAAGAAGGTGGTCCTGAGGAGAATCCTTCTATTTTTAAATTCTATTTATTTTCGGAAAGTTACAATATTTTGATCATCGGGAGAAATTTCTATTAAATAATAGAGAAGATTAATCTTTCATTCACTGTTCGACAAAGTTTTCCTTTTAACCAATTAAAAAGAACTTTGATTTTAAGGAATTAAATTTATTATTGAATGATAAGTAAGTACTGAAAATTTAATCGTATTTTGGTGTTTCTTTCTCACAGAATTTTTAATTTGGCATAGCCTTTGCTCCTATATAGATCAAAACTTATATGAAAGGAGGTGAAACAGAATGAAGAAAAAAATGATGATCTTTTCGCTTGTGGGGATTTTGCTTATGGGAGCCGTTTACGCCTATGCCGGAGGGTTGGGCTATGGCCATGGACCGAGAGGGAAAATGGGACAAGAATTCTGGTCCTCGCTCACATCAGACCAGAAGGCTAAACTACAGGAACTAAGACGAAAATTTGTGGAAGAAACCGCTTCGTTGAGAGGTTCGATGCTTACCAAGAGACTTGAACTCCAGGCCCTCTGGAGAAATTCCAAGACGGATGAAAAGACCCTTCGGGAGAAAGAAAAAGAGTTGAGAGACCTTCAAAACCAGTGGAGAGAGAAGTGGATCGAACACAGACTGGAGGCTCGAAAACTGCTAACTCCCGAGCAACTCGCCTCTCTGCCCTATGGAGGTTGGATGAAAGGTTCCTGCGTAGGATTCGAGAGAGGATTAAGAAAAGGTTATGGAATGGGTCCTCATCATTGGAGAGAAAATGATTAATCCTTCTTTCCTCCTTTCCATCATTTTAACCAAAGGGAAGGCAATGCCTTCCCTTTTTTTTGACATTTTTATCCTGTTTCGATATCTTTAAGAAATCCTTTATTCTTAAGGAGGCCACTTTAAATGATAAAGTCCCGGCGTTTCCTTTTTTTATGGATGATAGCTTCTCTCATTTTTTTAAATTCCTTTGGCTTCTCTCAATCTCTCCAGGAAAGACCGGTCTTCCCGATGAGAATGGGGCACGGGAAGAGAGAGGCGAAATGTTGGAGGGTTTCGGAGTTGGAACTTTCATCGGATAAACAAAAGGAACTTCAACTCATCCAACAAACCTTTCTCAAAGAGACCCAGCTTCTTCGAGCCCAACTCTT
>JBDOIB010000480.1:0-4480 GCA_041082155.1 Thermodesulfobacteriota bacterium
TTCTCTCTTCATTCGCGTTGGAAGGATTTCCCACCAGGTGTTTATTTTTGGGGACCAATATATCCCTTTAGCTCATCTTGCAACGCCTGGAGAGGTCATCCTCCTTTCTATCAAAAAGAGAATTTAATTAAGAATGAAAGTCAAAAATACAGATTCAGAATTCCAAAAAGCAGAAAAGATTGGAAAAGAGATCTTAGAAAGGATTGAAACAAAGAAGAGAAACCTCACCGGTCGATTAGGAACACTTGTCACGATTATTTCGATTGCGGCCTGCCTCTATCATCTTTATTATGCCTATTTTCACCCATTTTTTGCTTTGGATCATAGAGTTCTCCATTGGGGTTTTATGTCCACGTTTATTTATTTGCTTTATCCATTTTCGAAAAGGTTTTCTCCAAAAAATAGACCCTCTGGGTTTGATCTTCTATTCCTTCTGTTAAGTTTATCGATATGTATCTGGATTTTTATTTTCTCTCATCAAATTCTGCAGAGGGCAGGAAAATATCAGCCTCTTGATGTGATCATGGGATCTCTCCTCATTCTTTTGGTGTTAGAAGCCGGAAGGAGATCTGTGGGTTGGTCTGTTCCCATTGTGGCCATCCTCTTTCTTATTTATTCTCTTTTTGGACCCTATCTTCCCGATCTTCTGGCCCATAAGGGATATAGCATTAAAAGACTGGCTACCTATCTTTCGCTTTCGACCGATGGGATCTTCAGTATTCCCTTAGGGGTTTCGGCTCAATTTATTTTTCTTTTTATCCTTTATGGTTCCGTACTCAGAAAATCAGGGGCAGGGAAATTTTTTACAGACCTCGCTTTTAGTCTCACGGGATGGACAAGAGGAGGACCCGCCAAGGCAGCCGTGGTCTCGAGTTGCTTTTTTGGTATGATCTCAGGAAGTTCGGTCGCGAATACCGTAACGACGGGGACCTTTACAATCCCTTTAATGAAGAAGACAGGTTATCCGGATTATTTTGCGGGTGCGGTAGAAGCCTCCGCCTCTACAATGGGCCAAATCATGCCTCCTATCATGGGGGCGGGTGCATTTATTATGGCTGAATTTTTAGGAATTCCGTACTTTAAAGTCTGTCTTGCTGCTGCGATTCCAGCCACCCTTTCTTTTTTTGCTATATTCATGCAGGTCCATTTTCGGGCAGTCCAGATGGGAATTAAAGGAATTCCGAAATCAGATCTTCCTTCGCTGAGAATCACATTTATTCAGGGATGGCATCATCTTCTTTCTATTTTCCTTCTTATTTATCTTTTAGCACAGGATTTCTCACCCGAACGGGCGGTCTTTTGGGCGATCTTAGCGACCATACTTTGCAGTTACCTAAGACGGGAAACCCGGATGTCTCTTTCGGATATCATTTTGGCATTTAAAGATGGGGCGACAGGAGCGGTGGAGGTTGCAGCCGCCTGCGCCATTGCAGGGATTATCATTGGATCAATCACCGTGACCGGGCTCGGACTTAAATTTTCTTCTCTTATTATTGATCTTTCCATGGGTTATCTCCTTCTGGCCCTACCCTTTACTGCGATCGCGTGTCTGGCCTTGGGAATGGGGGTCCCAACCACGGCTTCCTATATCATCATCTCCTCTCTCGCTGTTCCCGCTTTGATCAATTATGGGGTCATCCCGATTGCGGCTCATATGTTTATTTTCTATTATGCAACCCGTGCAGATGTAACCCCACCCGTTGCTCTGGCGGCCTATGCTGGAGCAGGAATTGCTGGCGCCAATCCATCTAAGACCGGATATAATGCCTTCTGGCTCGGGATGGCCAGTTATATTGTGCCCTTTATGTTTATTTATGGACCGGAACTGATGTTGATCGGTAACTCGATCCATATTAGTCTGGCGACTTTTACAGGTGTGTTGGGAATTATTTTCCTCGCTGCCGCAGTTCAGCGTTGTATGTTTCAGAAGACGACATGGTATGAAACCTTGATGTTTTTTGGAGCAGCCCTCCTGCTAATAAAACCGGGACTGGTCACAGATCTTCTTGGATTTGCCTTTGGAGGATTTGCCTTTCTGAGTCAAAAACTTCGAATACAAAAAGGAGGAGTCCCATGAGGGGAATGGAGGATCATATATTTTACAGGAACCTTAAAAAGTTCTATCCCGTTGCCGATCGAGCAGAAGGGGTCTATATCTATGATATCGAAGGAAAACAGTATATCGATGGTTCGGGGGGAGCAGCAGTAGTAAGTATTGGTCATGGGGTCAAAGAGATTACCGAGGCCATGGTTCGTCAGGCTGAGAAAATCTCCTTTTCTCATGGATCACAGTTTACCAGTCGAGCCGCGATTGATCTGGCCTCAAAATTAGTGGCACTTTCTCCAGAGGGTTTAACTCGTGTCTACTTCCTTTCTGGAGGTTCGGAGGCCGTTGAAACGGCCATCAAGATGGCCAGACAATATCAAGTAGAAAGAGGGAAACCTCAAAAATACAAGGTGATCTCTCGCTGGACGAGTTATCACGGAAATACCCTGGGTGCCTTAGCCCTTTCCGGACACACAGGCAGACGAAGGTTCTATCTTCCATTAATTCAGCATACCCCACACATTGTTCCTGCTTATTGTTATCGCTGTCCATTCGAAAAAAATCCTGAAGAATGTCACTTAGAGTGCGCTGATGATTTAGAAAAAACGATCCTCTACGAGGGCCCGGACTCTGTTTCTGCTTTTATTGCTGAGCCCATTGTAGGAGCAACGGCGGGGGCTTTAGTTCCAAAGGACGGCTATTTTCAAAGAATCAGAGAGATCTGTGACCGGTATGATATTTTATTAATCGTTGATGAAGTTATGACTGGGATGGGCCGGACCGGAAAGAATTTTGGGATTGATCACTGGAAGGTCATTCCGGATATGATCGTGGTGGGTAAGGGATTAAGCAGTGGCTATACCCCTCTCTTTGTGGTAATCGCAAAAGAGGAGATCCATCGGGCTATTAAAGAAGGTTCAGGTGCCTTTATTCACGGCCACACCTATGGTCAGAATCCTCTTTCATGTGCCATAGGTTGTGCTGTGATCGATTATCTTTTAAAGCATGATTTAATTACGAGGTCTGCAAAGATGGGTGATTATCTCCTTCAGAGACTGCAATCATTAACAAAATTTGAGATGGTAGGAGATATACGGGGAAAAGGGCTTTTTGCCGGGGTTGAATTTGTCAAAGATCGAAAGACTAAAGAACCGTTCGACCCTCAATTAAGAGTCAATATCCATATTGCGAACCGAGCCTTTGAGAGGGGTTTGATCACTTACCCGGGTGGGGGAGGAGCTGACGGAATCAGGGGGGATCATTTACTTCTGGCCCCACCCTTTATCATTACAGAGAAACAGATCGATCAAATGGTCTCGATCCTTGAGGAGAGTTTGGCAGAAGTATCAAAAGAAGTTCTCTCTTAGAACTGGTGGAGAAGCGATGGAGAAGAAACCCATTAAAATTATGGACACCATCTTTCGGGATGCCAGCCAAAGTAAGATTGCCACTCGGATGCGACTGGAGGATATGCTCCCGATCACTGAAAAGTTAGATAAGGTGGGATATTTTTCAATTGAGATGTGGGGAGGAGCAACCTTTGATGCTTGCATCCGCTATCTTAATGAAGATCCCTGGGAACGAATCCGTGAGATTAAAAAAAGGATGCCCAACACCAAGATGCAAATGGTCATTCGAGGTCAATCCTTGGTGGGATATCGACATTATCCTGACGATATCGTCGTTCGATTTGTGGAAAAGGCAGCAGAAAATGGAATTGACATCTTTAGGGCCTTCGATGCCCTCGATGATGTGAGGAATTTAAAGACCGTGATTGAGACAGTAAAAAAGATCGGAAAGATTGCCGAAGGAACCATTTGCTATACCATCAGTCCTGTCCATACCATCGATTTGATCTTAAATAAAGCCCGAGAGCTTGAGGATCTGGGCATCGATCTGTTCTGTTTGAAAGATATGGCAGGCCTTCTTGCCCCCTATGTGGCTTACTCAATTATCAAAAGGTTGAAAGAATCCTTAAGAGTTCCTATCCATCTTCATACTCATGATACTTGTGGGATGGGAGCAATGACCTATTTAAAGGCCGTAGAGGCGGGAGTCGATATTATTGATACGGTAATCTCACCCTTTTCAGAGGGTACCGGACAACCACCCACAGAGAGCCTCGTCATGGCATTGAAAGGAACTCCTTATGATACGGGCTTGGATTTAAAACTCCTTGCCGAGATTGCAGATGAAGTCAGGGAAATGAAAAAGAAATATAGAGCTTTTGAAACGGATTTAGGAGGGGTCGATTCAAAGATTATGGTCACCCAGATTCCGGGAGGGGTTATGTCCAATATGATTGCCCAGCTTCGACATATCCATGCCCTTGACCGATTGAATGAGATCCTTGAGGAGATTCCGAAAGTGAGAAAGGATCTGGGGTATATTCCATTGGTGACCCCAACCTCTCAAATTATAGTGGTTCAAGCC
>JBDOIB010000011.1:0-6574 GCA_041082155.1 Thermodesulfobacteriota bacterium
GAGATAGGTTTTCACCACCTCCTCCACTTTAGGATTGGGCATCGGTTTTTCTCCTCGGTAATCAAACCAGCCCGCTCCGGTCTTGCGACCATAACAACCTGTTTTGTAAATAAGTTCCTGGAGAGGGGAAATTTGCCATCGTTCTCCAAAGGAGCGCTCAAAATATTTTGCCACATGATAATTGACATCAATGCCGGTCAGGTCGCTAAGGGTTGCAGGTCCCATGGGGAGCCCAAAATCAAGGACGGCCTCCTCAATGGCCATCAGATCAATCCCTTCTCCCACCATGAACGTGGATTCCCCCATAAGGGCTCCAAGCTGTCGTGACACATAAAAACCAGGACCATCGTTGACCACCACGGGAATCTTTCGAATCGATCGAGCAAAAGCCACACTGGTGGAGAGGGTTTGGTCAGAGGTCTTTTTCCCACAGATGATTTCCAGCAGTTGCATTCTCTCGGCAGGATTAAAGAAGTGAAGCCCGATCATCCGTTCCGGATTCTTGATAGCGGAGGCCATCTCGGTGATCGATAAGGCAGAGGTATTTGTCCCAAACACAATATCGGGCCGGCAGATTTCTTGAAGTCTTTCCCAGAGTCCCTGTTTAATCTCCATGTCTTCAACCACCGCCTCAATGACCAGATCCACACGCCGAAGTTCCTCAAGGGAGGTGGTCGGGGTTAAATGATCCCTGAAGAGTTCTTCAAGCTGAGCCTGAGAGATTTTTCCTTTCTTGAGAGGATAATCAAACGTTTTCCTGATGGAACGTATGGCTTTTTGAATTGCTTCCTCATCGATATCCCAGAGGATCACATCAAATCCGTTACTCAACAGGAGGTTTGTGATCCCCGAGCCCATTGTTCCCCCTCCGAGGATTCCCACCGTTTTGATGGTTCGGGGTTCCACTCCCTGAATCCGAGGGAGTTTACCTGCGGCTCGTGTGTTAAGAAAGAGGCCGATCAGGTTTTTGGCGATATCCGAAAGGGCACAATCACAGAAGAGTTCAGCTTCTGTCTTGAGATCGGCTTCAAAATTATCCGTGAGACCTCGCTCCATCGCCTCAATGGCTTTAAACGGAGCGATGTAACCCCTGGCTTTTTTTGTCGCTTCATCCCGGGCATAAGAGATGGTCATCTTTTTTGTAAACAGGTTCGGAAGTCGTTCTTTCCGAAGTCTTGTCATCCGATCCTTGTGATTTAATTCTTTCAATACAAAGCGACGAGCCACTTCAAAGGCCTTCTCTAAAAGGACTTCGGAGGGGACCACTTCATCAATGCACCCCTTCTCTAACCCTTCCTCTGAAGAGATTGACTCCCCTGTGACGATCATCTTTAAGGCCTCGGCGAGTCCCACCAGTCGAGGAAGCCTCTGGGTTCCTCCTGCACCAGGAATCAAACCCACCTTTACTTCAGGCTGTCCAATTTGAACTCCTTGAGAGGCAATTCGATAATGGCAGGCCATTGCGATTTCGAGTCCTCCACCCAGGCAGGTTCCATTGATGGCAGCAATGACCGGCTTCGGGCCCTGCTCAATCGCGTTGAGGAACTGGTTATTCTCCATGACCTGATGAAAAAGGCTCTCCCGGTCACTGACCTTCTGAATCTCCGTAATATCTGCACCTCCGGTAAAGGTCTTCCCACTCCCGGTAAGGATGACGGCCTGAATCTGATCCTCCTCAAAAGCTTCCCTCAAGGCATATTTGATCTCCTCCATAAAGGCTTTTGAGAGCTGATTGACAGGAGGATGATTAAAGGTCAGAATGGCGACTCCCTGCTTGATCTCAACCTTTAACATTTGATAGTCTGTCCTCATCTCTTTTTGCTCCCATTCAATTTAAGACTTCTCGTTCAATGACGGTGGCGACTCCCTGACCTCCACCCACACAGGCACTGGCCACTCCGTAGCGGGCCTGTTTCACATTTAAAATTCTTGCGAGGGTTCCAACCAATCGAATTCCCGTAGCTCCCAAGGCATGACCGATAGCGATTCCTCCCCCCATCACATTCACTCTTTCAGGATCGATTCCCAGTTCTTTGATACAGTTCAGGGTGACGATAGCAAAGGCCTCGTTAATTTCCCAGTAATCAATATCTTTCACCTCCAATCCCGCCTTCTTCAGTGCCATTCGAATTGCCGGGATGGGTCCGATTCCCATAATCGTGGGGTCCACCCCTGCAAATCCAATGGAACGAATTGTCGCCAGAGGTTTTATTCCCTTTTCTTTTGCCTTCTCTTTCGACATCAGGATCATAGAAGTAGCTCCAGCATTTAAGGGAGAAGAGTTTCCAGCCGTGATCACCCCGTCAGGTTTAAAGGCAGGCTTTAGGTCCTTCATCCCTTCAACAGTTGCATCCTCCCTGACTGCCTGATCTCGGTCCACTAAAAAGCGTCTCCCGTCCGGGAGTTCGACTTCGATGGGAAGGATTTCCTCTTTGAAAAAACCCTCTCGATAGGCTTTGGAGGCCAACTGATGGGAACGGGCTCCCCACCCATCCATCTCCTCTTTGGTGATTCCTCTCAGGCTTGCGAGCTTCTCGGCGGTCAGTCCCATATTTGTGCTTGTGACCATATCCCAATGGCTGTAAGAAGGATCATTAAAGAGCCGGGGATTGAGGGAGACGATCCCTTTTTCTTTAAGGGGGGCTCCCATAGGAACACGGGTCATATGCTCCATTCCAGCCACCATCACAATATCTGCAAATCCCATGGAGATTTCCATAAAGCCCGTATGAATACAGGCCATGGAGGAACCACACTGTTGGTCGATAAATTTGGCAGGAATCTTTTCGGGGAGATTGGCCAGAAAGATGGGGAGTCTCCCTCCATAAGTCCATTGTTCACTCACTCCATAGGCCGAACCCACGATAAAATCATCGATCTCTTCAGCCCTAATTCCTGTCCTTTTGATCAACTCGGGTAGAAGTTTTGCCATCAGCTCATCGGCTCTCATTCGGTGGAACCAGTCCCTGGATGGGTCATTAGGCCTGGACCTTGATTGAGCCGTTCTCAGATATCCGGCAATAACGACCTCTTTCATCCTCAGGCCTCCGTTGTGATATATGAGTGAATCTTATTCTTTTATCCCGGCGAGTCGTTTCACCATCTTCTTTCTGGACTCGATATCATACTGTGTCGTGATGGCAATGGCTTCCATCACAGGGGAACCTCCCCCATGATAGGAGCCCATGAGATGAATTCCTCCACTTGAGGAGCAGAGGATATCTCCAATGTAACGCCAGAGTTGAGCTGCATCCTCTGGGTGAACCTCTGGGTTGCGGGTGATATATTTATAGAGAAGGTCTTTCGTTTCTGGGTTAATGAAGTCTCCTTCATAGGGAAAGGTCGCAGGAATTCCTCCCGCAATATCACATAGGATTTCTGCCTCCCGATACACGGCCTCTCCAGTCAAACATCTGCCCACATTGGCATAAATGGAATGAGGAATATAGGTTCCTGGCCCATAGGGAATCGATCCCACTCCGGGGACATAGAGTTCAGGTTTTCCAAGCTCAGAGGCTGTAAATCCTGCTGCATAACCCAGTTCTGTAATCAGGATGATCTCGGCGAGTTTATCTCGAACATGGGGGGCCTTTGCAATACCGTTATACTCTGCTGCCAGTGCCACGGCTCCAATCATTAAATCCCCCATGGCGGGTTTACATCCTGAATAGCTATGGCGATGAAATAGGGCAAAGAGGAGAGCACAGGCGCCCCCCTGAACAGTCTCTCCACACAGGAAGACCCTTTCCCAGGGGACAAAGCAGTCATCAAAGATCACATAGGAATCGGTATACCCCGGTGCAAATCCTCTTTTAAAATATTTTCGAGACCGGAGGTTATGCACAGTCACCACCTGTTTGACTCCTTCCCAGTCTCCAGGGACAGCAAAGGCCACGGCCCAGTCTTTCTCCTCAGGAAGAAGGGCCCGGGTAGGAACCACCAGGATTTCGTCAGCAATGGAAGCCTCAGAGATATGGACTTTTGATCCTCTCACCACGATCCCATCGCTCTTCTTTTCTACCACTCGAACATAAAGATCAGGATCTTTTTGCTGGGAAGGGCGCTTCATTCGATCCCCCTTTACGTCGGTCTGGGCACAGCACCCCACAAGATCCTCCCTCTGGAACCTCTCAAGCCATTTCTTAAAATTTTTATGGTATTCTGTTGCCCCATGGTTCTCCCTGTCGGCTTCGTAAGTCACATTATAAAGGGCATTGGTGGCATCCACTCCCATGCATCGCTGGATGCATCCCCCGACCACCTGGCATAGGAGACGTGTCATATCCTGCTTTTTATGGAGATCCTCTTTGCTTTGATGGACATGGCAGAATCGGTTAATCCTTTCCCCGGTTAAATGAGAGATCGCCGTACATAACTCTTCATACTTCGGGTTTGCTGCGTAATCAAAGGTAACACTCATGGTCTCGATGGCAGGCATCTGGATCTCATCATCTCGGGCAATCTTTTCGCCATTCAGGTAAAGATTTCGCCGCATTTTTCTTAATCCTTCCAGATACTGTTCTCTTGTTCGCATCTTCTCTTCCTCTTCATATCGAAAAGGGATATTTTCCTGCCTTGATGACAGCCTCTGCAATTTTACGCCTGAGGGCGATGGTATTTACAGGGAGAAATCGGGTGAGTTTCTTAAGGGCAGAAAGTTGGGTTCGCAGGGGATCGCCCTCGGCCATGGCGGAAAGGGCGACTTTTGCGAATCCCTCCAGGCGGTCAAAGGCGTCATTCACATACACCTTCACAATGGCCTTTTGGAGTTCGGCTTTCTCGTCATGAGATCGATTCAGAGATTTCAATGCCCTGAGAAGAGCACTCTCCATTGCGTAAACTTGGATGACCATGTCGCTGAGGAGTCCCAACAGTTCCTGCTCCTCGACCAGATTCGTCATATATTTCTGGATGGTTAGGCCCATTACGAGAAGGGTCATCTTCTTTGAGAGATCGACCATTTCCTGCTGAAGGGTCAATTCTTTGTCGTCCACTTCAATCTTCGGTCGAAGAGTCAGAATCTCTGAGGCCAATCTCTGGGCGGCCGAAAGAAGGGGAAGACGGCCTTTAAGAGCCCTTCGGGTGAGCATCTCGATGATGAGAAGGCGGTTGATTTCATTGGTTCCTTCCCAGATCCGATTAATCCTTTCATCCCTGTATCCCCGTTCCACTGGATAATCGTGAATATATCCATACCCCCCATGAATTTGAACGGCTTCGTCCACCACATAGCCTGCGTTCTCGGAGCAAAAGACCTTATTGATCGAATCTTCAATATTATACTCCTCGATGGCTTTTGCCATCTGGAGGCCTACATCCTCGGCTTTCCGATCAATCGTCTTAAACATCTGAGCCGTAAGTCCTCCGGTTCGATAAACCATACTTTCCATAATAAAACATCGAATGGCCATTTCTGCGATCTTCTGGCGGATCAGACCAAATTCACAGATGGGTTTACCAAACTGAACCCTTTTCTTGGCATAGGTGGTCGCCTCCTGTAAGGCACTCTTTGCCCCTCCCAGACAGCCTGCACCTAAGCTGAACCGTCCCATATTCAGTACGTTTAGTGCAACAATATGACCTTTACCCACCTCTCCCAAGACATTCTCCACAGGGACCTTCACATCTGAAAAGATCACTCCCCGGGTTGAAGAGCCTTTCACTCCCATTTTATTTTCCTCTTCATCCAGAGAAACCCCATCAAAGGTTCTCTCCACGATGAAGGAGGTAAATTTCTCTCCATCCACTTTTGCATAGGTTGTAAAGAGATCTGCAATCCCAGCATTTGTAATGAATTGTTTTTGGCCATTAAGAATATAGTGTTTTCCATCCGCACTGAGTACGGCGGTTGTCTTTGAATTAAGAGCGTCGGAGCCTGCCTCCGGTTCAGTTAAGGCATAGGCTCCGATCATCTCTCCTGTGGCCAGTTTTGGGAGATACCGCCGTTTCTGATCTGGGGTACCAAAGAAGAGAATGGGAAGAGACCCGATCCCAGTATGGGTTCCGAAAGTAGCCATGAAGGAACCTCCTGCCTGAGCCATCTTCTCCCAGATGAGAAGGGAGGTCACCTTGTCCAGATCCTGACCTCCATACTCCTCCGGGATATCTGCAGAGAGAAATCCTAACTCCCCCGCCTTCTTAAGGAGACTCACGAGAAGCCCTTCTTTCTTTTCCTCAATCTCCTCGATCACAGGTTGAACCTCTCCCACCACAAAATCGGTCACAGCCTTGGCGATAAGAATCTGTTCCTCCCCAAAATCCTCTGGAGTAAAGACCTCCTCCGGAGAGGTCGATTCGATTAAGAAGGCTCCGCCCTTTATAAACGTTTCCATAGTTTTCTCCCTTCTCCTTTCAATCCGTTTAATGCAAATTTAAAAATAAAGTCAGAAAGCTCACTTACAGAAACACCCTTTTTAGGATGAAACCAGATGCGAGTTCGGGTGATCATGGAGGCAATCATAAATCCAGCCAGTTTTACATCAATCTCTGGCCAGTCACCGGACTCCATCCCACGTCGAATCACTTTCCGGATAATTCGATCGTAGGTGTCTCGAAGATCAATAATCTTTTTTCG